>JAFGWE010000039.1 GCA_016937345.1 Methanomicrobiaceae archaeon | reverse complement strand
TCTGGTAAATACCTTTCCATATTTGAGTTTATCAGGCCGGTATATAAAAGGAATGTCGGGTTTTTAAAAGAGGGTATATAAGGACATCCGTTTCTGTATTTAAAGTTATTTGATTTTTAACCTGAAAAATAATCATTTATCCGATTATCAGGTAATTCTTTTTCCTGTAATCATCCTCGTCAAATTCTTTTCCGATAACGATCTTCTTTTCAAGGCAGGAAGTACACATAGTGAATATTAAAACACTGTCCGATTCATTAATTTCAGAGCGTTCCATCATTCTTTCTGTCAGTGCTTTTGAAAGTCTTTCTACAATATTATTCGTAACCTCCCCGAAAAAAACACTCTTTTGAAATCTTTCAAGGCCGAAATCCTTGCAGTTATCACTGATTTTGGTTCTTGTTCCCGTATCAGAGACATCATACATAACCCATACAAACATAAAACCCCCCACTACTTATTTCCAGTCATATATCAACGGATTGTATTCTCTATTTTCAGTTAAACTCCTGGCAAGTGACCGGATATTTTTCTGAATCTCTTTTCTGAATGTTGTCTTCTCTCCTGATATTAATTTATCCTCATCAAGACGTGCAATAGTTTCTCCCGCTGCCTTTCTTCTTCCGGAATTTGTTAATAAAAACGACTTGTCGGTGTCATCTGGGGAAAAACGCCCTCTAACAGCCATAGTTATAACAAGCCTGTCGATAACAGGCTGTCTGAACTGCTCAATACAATCATAGACAAAAGATTTTCTTCCGGCCCGGTCAGCATGCATAAAGCCATTCCATGGATCAAGGCCGGCGTAAATACACGCACGCTCAACCTCATTGTAGAGTATCCCGTAACAGTAATTCAGATATGAATTAAAGATGTCAGCTGCCGGATGCTGACTTCTTCTTCCCTGATAGTAATTTTTAGGAAGAATATTTCCAAGAACAGAAAAATAATGAGAAGATGCCGCACCTTCTACTCCTCTTAATTTTTCATATCCATCCTTATATGATAATTCTTCTGCCTCTCTGGAATATTCCTTAATGATACCTGAATAATAACTAAGATTTTCATTTTCTCTTGTCTTTGAAAGAGCAAAAACCAGATTTGATATATTGGTGATCTTTGCACTGATAATTGATCTGCATATCTCAAATCCCTCTTCAGATTGTGATGCTATTAACTGACAGCGCCTCACCTCCGAAACCTTTCCAAAATCTGTAGGAATTACCCTGCATCTTGGCTTACCGTAATTTGTCATTACAACAACATCGATTCCTTTTTCAGATGCACAGGCTAAAGCGGATGTACTTAGCATTGCGCTATCACAAATGATAATCTGATCAACATCTTCAGATGAAATCTCTTTCTTATCTCCATCACATTCAATTACAAACCTGTTGCCTTTCTTTCTGACACAGGCTCCATACCCGTTAATTACAAGCTCCATTTTTTAACCTCACAATATAATTTGCCTTTAACAAATCAAGTGTACAAATTTATCTAATAAAAAAACATACAGTTCACCGTGGCATTAATATGAAAACAGCAGTAATTGCACCACTTGGACTAAGTCCTCCGGCAATAACATCTTTTATTGAAGGAATTGGAGAACCCGTATCAGACCTTGTAATAATCGCAACCAACAATGAAATGGTCATATCAGGAGCAAATTTCCTAACCGCAGGTCTTTCCTTAAGATATCCCTGGTTAAAAGTTCATCTCCAGATACTCCCGTTTGACGACATCTCAAATACTGAAGAAAATTTCAAATTTATGTCCTTTGCATCCAGACACATACGTCGTGAACGTGAATATTTCAGTTGTGAAAAAATCTATCTCAACTGTGCCGGAGGAAGAAAAAATGAATGTGTGACTCTTGCACTACTCGGACAGATACTGCAGGTGGACGGCGTATTCCACATAGTAAATGAAAATGTCGGAGTTCTAAACCAGCGGCTGGAATATTTAAGAAAAGATATACTAAAATTCCTCGATATAAAAGAGGAAGAAGAGCAAAAAACACTCTATGAAACAAAAAAGGAGGAATATGATGCTCTCCTATTTCCTGCCCGCACCGGATATGAGATTATCAGGATTCCAACACTCCCGTTTCCTGAAGATTATCTTGGATACCTTATCTATTCAATCAAAAATTCAGGCGAAGGCATGGAGAAATCCGACATGGAACTGATGGTCAATCACGGAATATTTGAAAAAACCGGTAACAATTATGAAGTTACCCGTCACGGTGAAGAATTTCTGGAGGTGTTACTCGGAAAATGAAGCTCTTTTCATTCCTTGGTGCAGGAGACTATGAGACTACTTCCTATACATTTAATGAAAATTCATGTAATACGGACTGTATACAAAAAGCTATCTGTGAATTTTTCCCTGAAATAGATGAAGTAGTGCTATTTACAACGGAATTTGCATTTCAAAAATCCTATTCTAATACAAAAGAAGAGCTTGAATCCACAAAGTTAAACGGAATAATATCTGTCAGAAATGTAAATGTTCCTGATGGCATGGATGAAAAGGAACTTTGGGATATATTCAGGATAATATCAGGAGAGGTTTCCGAAGGAGATAAAATTATATTTGATATCACTCATGGATTTAGATCTCTTCCTTTTGTAAGCTACCTGATTGCATCATATCTCCGTTCAACAGGCAAAGTCGATATTGAAAAAATTCTTTATGGAACTTTTAGGAAGGATAACACATCAAATCCTATCCTTGATTTAACACCTTTTGTATCAATATCAGACTGGATTGCAGGTGCACACAGTTTTACAGATTCACTTGATGCCGGAAAGCTTTCAGAACTTATTTCTGAAATCAATAAAAAAGCATATCTTGAAAATAAAGATTCTGATAATACACCCAAAAAACTCCTGAAATGGTCGAAAAATCTAAATGATTTTACAATCGCTGTCCGTCTTTCAAGACCTATAGATTCATTTAACAAGGCAGAATCCATATTCCAGGATTATGATCAAGTGAAATCTGAACTTGAGCGGTATGTTCCTTTCATAGATCCAATACAGAGCAAGATATTTGAGCTTGAAAAATATTCAATAAAAAAGCCAAAATTTGGTGAAATCACGTGGGAATATGCTGAGAAGCAGATGGACTTAATTGGCTTAATGAATGAAAAGGAACTTTACCTCCAGTCAATGGCTCTTGCCCGCGAATTTCTTATCACTCTTCTCATCCTTTGGCATGGTAAATATTGCAGCATGTGGCTAAATCATGATATCCGCACAGATTCAGGAAAAACCTTAGGAGGACCGGGATTGGAAAAAAGAGAAAAGGAATATGAGAGAATTCCTGAATTTTCAGACTGGCTTGATGAACATTCTGAGGAAAAAGAGATTATGAGCAATCTCTGGGAAAGTATATCTAAAACAAGAAATGATCTTGCACATTGTGGAATGAGAACTGATCCAGCACCCATCTCAAAATTCCCGGAAAAGGCAAAGAATATATATTTGGATCTTCGGGACTTTTTCTTGTCCATAAGACCCGAGTAATATTTCAATCAATAATTGCACCATTGTGGGTGCAATAATTATTCCTTCTCTCACCCCACTCCCTCCTTCAAACACTCCTCTCTAAGCAGTCCTTGTATTTTATGTAAATTTTGAATTATACTTTGAATAAACATCATCACCTTTCCCCAGAGTAGTATTATCAATAATCTCACCTCCAAACTCCCCCCATAAACTTTAAATCCTCCAACAAAGACAGAATAATTGTGCGTTGGGAAATGCCGGGAAAAGTGACGACCGGGATTTTTAAATTCTTTTAGTGATGACCAAATCCCCGCGGATTTTCTAAACGACACAAAACAAACAGCTGGAAAACATCATCAGAATTAGGTGAGACCATGCAGAGAAAACCACGAAAAGTAACAAAGGAAGACATCGAAGCCTTTGAAAAGCAGTATCCCGCTTATGGAAAGATAGGCAAAGTAATGCTTGAAGCTGGCATCTGGTGTCTTGTAGAATCGAAAGAGGAAAAGACAGACGAAAAAGGCGGCAGCCAGACCCGAAATAATTATCACAGCACCCCAGGCCCGACCGCCAAAATAAATCTAACTGTAAAAAAGATAAATCATCCCATCCCTGCCGGGGGGAAGAACTGATGGCAGCCGGAAAAGATTCTGCACTGGCAGAAGGAAAGACTGCCAGAACTGCCGCTGCAACAACAGAGAAAAGCTCCAAAGTTTACCCGCTTTATCTGATACCTCAGGCTCTCGCAGAAGAGATTCACACAAAAGGCGACAGCATAGAGACAATCTCTGTTAAAAGAACGGCCGGACACTCATACAAGATAGAGACCGAATTCCGGATAAAAACAGAAATCAAAAACACAGAAACCGATTCCGGAGGTGATGGCAGCGATGAATGAACTCGCCTGCGGAACGATCCGAACCGGAATCAAAGGAAGGCTTGACATCCTGATAGAAGATGAGCAGTTCTACGTTACATCCGAGGATGTAAAAAGCCTGATCTTCTATGGAAGGTCAGTCCCGGTTCTTAAAACCTGCACCGAAAAGAAGGACGAATGGGCAGAGATATTCGCAACCGGAATTGAAGGCCATGTCACACTCAACATGGCCGGAAGAGCGGTTCACTTTGTGACCACAAAAGGCACATTCATAATTCCGCTCTTCTCACTCCAGAAGGTTGCAAGGGGAGAAGCGGTTTCCGCACCGCTCTTTCAGATAATGCCTGATATCAGGGGAGGTGTGTTCCTCTGATGTCAGAACCACTGAATACGGCAGAGGGAGACGTGGGGGCAGCGGAGATTAAAAGGGCAGTCTCCGTTCTTTTCGACCCTGAAAGTGTTGTGGAAGTCCGGGCAATCGGGGACTTTGCAGCCCACAGCGGATACTTCGATGACCACGAAATTCTTGCACAAAAGGCTGCAACAGTTGACAGACTAAACGATGTCTCCGGCGTTTACGTGACACTAAACGAGATAAATCCCGACCTTCTCTCAAGACGTGCGAACAGAATAAGAATGAGGCTCTCGAAAAAAGATCCGACTACGGCTGACTCCGATATAATTAGGCGGAGATGGCTTCCGGTTGACCTCGATCCTCTCCGGCCGAGCGGTGTTTCCTCATCCGATGCAGAGCATAAACTTGCACTGGAAAAGGCGGTGGCGATTAGGAAATGGCTCTCCGAAGAGGGTTTCTCCGAACCAATCATTGCCGATTCCGGAAACGGAGCACACCTCCTTTACAGAATCGACCTTGAAAACAATGAGGAATCAGCAGAACTTGTTAAGCGATGCCTTGAGGTGCTTGACACATTCTTTTCAGACACTTCGGTCTGTGTCGATACCGCCAACTTCAACGCTGCCAGAATCTGGAAGCTCTACGGAACTAAATCCAAAAAAGGCGATGACACCAAAAAACGCCCGCACAGAATTTCAAAGATAGTGTCTGCACCGGAAAACCCGGAGATAGTGCCGGTTGAAACCCTGAAGAAACTTGCAGCACTTCTGCCTGAAGAGCCTGCCGAAGCCCGGATAAAACAGTCCGGTAAAAACCGGAACAATAACGGATTTAAGGGGGATGAAGGCAGCGGAATTGTTCTCGGAGAATGGCTCCGGGACAATGGAATTGAGATAAAGACTGTGAAGCCGTGGAAGGGCGGAATGATGTACACCCTCTATGAATGCCCTTTCTCAGACGAACACAAAGACGGTGCATTTGCAATCCAGTTTCATTCCGGTGCAGTCTTCGCCGGATGCCATCACAACACCTGCGGAAGCGGAGTGCAGCGGTGGCCGGAACTCCGGTCAATGTATGAGGGAGAAAAAAAGAGCAGATCTTTTCCTGGGAAAAAGTCCGCTGCTCCCGGGAGCAGAAGGGAGAAGACAATAAAATCTCTTAAAAAATTAGGCAGCGGAGACAGTCCGAAATCAGGTTTTTCCGATGAAGTCCAAAAGAAGGCAGTCGAAATTCTCAGGACCGGAGATCCCCTTTCATATATGCTTGACGTTTTTGAAAAGTTTCATGTCGGCGACAGAATTGTTGCAGAATGCCTGATAATGTCGGTTGCATCGCAGTCCGTTCTAAACACAAAGGGTCTGCATGTATCCGTATCAGGAAATTCCGGCAAGGGAAAATCCCATGCCTGCAACTCAATGCTAAAACTCATCCCGGAAGATTACCGGCTTTCAGGAACGGTGAGCGATAAGGCACTGTACTATAATCCCGACCTTCAGCCGGGAACTGTTTTTCTTTTCGATGATGTCAGTCTCTCCGAGGACCTTCAGGAGATTCTCAAGTCTGCAACCGCAAACTTCTGCGACAGAATCGAGCACCAGACTCTGACGACCGACAGGCAGCTGAAGATATGCAGCATTCCGGAGAGATGTGTCTGGTGGCTTGCGAAGGTTGAGACAGTCGGTGATGATCAGGTTATGAACCGGATGCTGACGACATGGATTGATGATTCCATCGAGCAGGACGAGAGAGTCCTTCTGCACATAAGAAAGACCGAAGCCTCGGAGAACATCACAGTAAGTGAGCCACAGGAGGCCGAGGTCTGCCGCTGCATGTGGGCGATATTAAAAGATGAGAATGTCTATGTCTCAATTCCGTTTGCAGAAAATGTGCAGTTTTCAAGCTCTGCCAACCGGCGTAATCCGGCGATTTTATTCGACCTGATCAAGTGCCATGCCCTTTTATTCAGGATGCAGCGGGAGAGTTTCGGTGATAATGACGGGGCAGATTCCGGCTCCGGCTCTGAAAACCTGCCTGCAATCCGGGCAGACCTCAATGACTTCCGGGAAGCTGCAAGAATTTATGCACAGATTAACGGCATAAGCGGCGGACAGGAAACGAAGCTTTCAAGGAATGAAGCCGCTGCCTTAAACACCATATGCAAAATGGGCTGGAATGTTCTCACCATAAGGATGCTCCAGGACGCAATGGGACTTTCATACCATCAGGCGAGAAGAATCTTTCAGGGCTACACCAACGGAGGAAGCTCATATTCCGGCCTTCTTGAGAAGTGTCCGGCGATAAGTTTCATTGACGCGACTGTCTCTCAGGAGATGGATGGCTGCATGGTCCGCCGGAGGGAGAACCAGTTCTCGTTCAGCCATGAGGTTTACCACAGGTGGAACTCCGGAAGTATGGTCTGGATCTCTGAAGGTGGAGAGCGTGGGGATGATGACAAAAACGGCGGAGATGATGCCGGCAATGATTCAGAAGGCGAAGGTAACGGCAAAGATGCGGGAGGAGATTCCTCCCCCACAAAGCCTTTTGACGTTTGCACAGTTGCACCATGTTTGCACCCGTTTTGCACTTCCAAAGTGCAACTTAAAAGACCGGCAATCTGCGAAGCATCAGCCAATCCATTAGTAAATGATGAAAAGCTTCTCTCTAATAATAGTAGTTTGCACCAAAATTCAGGAACGGAGAAGAGGTCGATTGCACTAACGTCTCCGGGTGCTTCTGTGTGTGTTTCCAAAATCAGTGCAAACAAGTATGAGAAAAAGCCGGAAGCTGCCGGAAATAGTGAACGGAGTTGCATAGGCACGCCGTTAGTTTGTACAACTCCGGTGCAAGTCAGTGTAAACCAGTGCAAAAGTGCAAACGCAAATGGTTTCACGCTTCCGCTGCCTGGCGTTATGTGTGCAGCGGATTTTGATAGGGTTAGTGTTGAGCTTGGCCGGTGCGGTCTTTGTGATGAGGGAAGGGCTTTGTTCAGGTCTTGTGATCTGAGGCTTGCAATTTGTGAGAAGTGTTACGGGAGACTTTTGAGGGAGGAGAATGGGAGGGGTGGGGTGAGATAATTTAACAAAGACCTGATTATAAAGGCCAGTCCGAATATCACTCCGAAAAGATTATCTTTTTGTATATATCATACCCATATATATACAAATCCAGATCTGTATATTCAACAGAATTCCAGAAAATAATAATAAATCCCGGTGATACCAAGGGGGAAGTAAGATGAAAAAAATGCGAAAGATTCAGGCAATGCTCTATGCAATGGAGCATAACCCCGGTATCGGAAAGACAGTCCTGATGAAATATATTTTCTTTATTGATCTTATTCATTATAATCAGAGAGGTAGTCTTCTCTTTGATGATACTAGCAAATATATAAGACTTCCAAATGGTCCCGTTGATAGCGAAGCATATACTCTTGCAGGCGAATCTAATCAATATTTTAATGTTGAAATGCGTCCTCTAAAGTATAGTTCCCGTTCAAAAATATATCCAGCATGTAATTTTAGGCCAAAACAGAATTGCGATCTTTCTTACTTCTCACCCTATGAGCAGAAACTAATGAAGATGGTTCTTATGGCTTTGAAGAGCCGTCAGGCACGCAATGTAAGCAATCTTACTCATGAGCTTCGTCTCTGGAAGGAATTTTCTGACGGAGATGCAATCCCGTTGGATTATTTCTGCTTAAATGATGATGAGGTAGCTCTTCTGGATAGAAACGGACTTTATATTAACGGTTTCCAAAGGACATTTTGCAGAACTATATTAGTAATTTCTGAGGAAAACGCCGAAGCAATTCATCCATTAAAACCCGAAAGAATTGCAGCAGTAGAACAAGTACTCGACGATCTTATAAGAGATTATCCAAGACCTTTTCTTGATGTGTTCTACGACGCATATCTTGCATGGGATGACACTTTCCGAAATGCACTCCGGACAGATCCAGGCAGAGCACCGAATCTGACAGCAAAATGTTGTGATGCTATTTGCTATGTTTCAGCCTTAAAGTATCTGTGTGATGAAACGGAGAAAACTATCAGCGATTATTGCGCTGCAATAGAGGATGAATTCAACTCTGTTGCTGATGGTTTAATCCTTAAGAATTCCAGTAAAAAGGATACCAGAAACAACTACCTGCTTGAGCAGACAATGCGTCTCTCTCGTTCGATGGCAATGGAGATGCCTCCTACAGGGAGGAAGTAGTCTGCCCTATTTTCATGACAGTAATGTTCTGATTGGCTATTATTTTCATATTGCTGATACCTGGGGGAAGGCAGCGACTATTGTCATTGATGATTCCGAAAAGAATTATACAAGCTCTTTTGTATGGGGTGAATGTTTTGGAATCGAAAATGGCGGTAAGTGCAACACTATTAAGAAAAGAATAGTCAGAGAGTTCAGGCGGGCAGTCGCTGCTTTTAAACGGAATTCTTCTTTTGGTTTTATGGTGACAGAAGCACAAGACTGGAAGATAAGGGATATCGTTGCCAAGGTAATTGATGAGGCTGGAGAAGATCCAATCATGGCAGGAAAAATCCTTTATGGTGTAAAAGATGATTTTGAACGTGAATGTGCAGAAAGGCTTTCCCGCCTTGAGAATCAGGAATTTATTTGTCTGCACAGAAGACGGACTGATTACCCGGATGTGTATGAAGGTTTAACCGGTCATGTGGATGACCCGGATGATATTGAGGTTGTTCTTGACGCACATGATCTTTCTGTCTTAGTGCCGGAGCTCATATTATGGACAGGTGACGGTGCACATATTGTCAAAAACCGGGATGTTATTCTTAATTTGACAAGCCTTTCTGATCTCAGGTACCTTGGGGATAGAAGCTTAGAATAAAATTATTACTAAAATTCAAGTTGAATGCTAATTCAATTATTGTTCTATCAATCTTATTGTATCTTTTCCTCTCATACAAAATCCTCTTTCACACAATGAATCTATTGATAAAAGAAAATCATCGTAACCTAATGTAGTTGCTTCAAATGCTTCTTTTATAGGGATATCATAATCAACACCAAATTTCTCATTAAGTTCAATATACAATTTTCTTGCATCGCCACTCAGTTCGTACATTTGAGCGATCTTTAATGGTGTTCGACAATATTTTGTTGCTCTGTAATGCATATCTGCCCAAAGATCCGTCACACAAATTACATCTTCTTTTTTAATTTGGGAGTTATGGTGAAACCTGGCAAATGCGGCAGATAATTTTGGAATAGCATCTCCTAAATTTTGCTTATATGCAACATATCCACTTTTTTTACAGTCATCATTTAGTTTGTAAACCGATTCTGTCATTTGATCAATTTCTTTTTTAGAAGATTCGGGCTTTAACAATAGGGAATCAAGAAGATAAGCTGCAATTATTTCTGAGCTTTCACTGAAGTTTTCCCTTTTATCTTTAGAAAATTTCTTTTCAGACGTTTCATCGAGAACGATTGGAATGTCGGAAATTAATTTTTCAGGTCTGAGTACTGCAAAACTTTTTTCTCTACTCTTTATTGATTTTCCTCTTTTTTCTTTATCAGAGATATAATAATAATAATCAGATTTTTCTTTTTTTAGATCAGCAGGGATTATTCGCAATGGAAATTTAAAGTAATCCCACTGAAATTTTCTTCCGAATACTGCTGAATTAACTCCTCCGGAATTTAATTCGTTTGAGGGAGATGAAAAAGAATAAAGAAGTGAGCAGTTTATGATTTCCTCAACTAATTCTTTGTCTCCTGAATACTTTTCTGAAAAGAAACTGGTTATCTCTTCACGATCTATTAATGGTCTCTGTTTTGCAAGTGGTGTTGGATCAAACAATTTCCATTTGTCAATTGTTTTAACAGATCTTGTCGGTTCCAAACCAGATTTTTTTATTTTTTCTTCTTTTATTACATCAACTTCAATAAATTCAAATTGTGGTGGAGGAGTTGAAGAACCTGTAAAATATATTGAAGATTTTTTGTTCTCCAAAAAAGGTGATGGTCTCAACCTAAAGAAATTCCCATCTCTTGTCATGTATTCTACATAACCAGTATCTGAATATTTGTCCTCAAATATTAAATTCCATTCAACACGAGACAAAAAAGCTCCTATTTCCCGGTTATATAAGGACATTGTTTATTTTATAATTTGATTCATTCAAAATCTTTTTGGAATGGAATTCTCTAAATAACCGAAAATTCTTTCATCTCAACATTTGAATCTTAATTCTGGAATGAATGAATCCTCACTACAATCTCGTTCTGATAAAAGTATCAACTGTTGTTCGATGAACATCAAATATCCGGGCAATTTCACATTTTGAAACTTTCCTCTCCAATAAAACCCTGATTACCTCTTCCTGACCGGAAAGTTTGACATGCTTTGATTTACTCCCCTTAGGACGGCCAAGCACAACACCTTCTGAACGCTTTTTTGCCAAAGCCTCTTTCGTCCGCTGACTGATTAAATTCCGCTCTATCTCTGCACTAAGGCCAAAAGCAAATGCCAGGACTTTACTCTGGATGTCATCACCTAACCGATAATTATCTTTTATCGTCCAGACTTTACACCCTTTTTTCAGACATATATTGAGAATTTCCATTATCATAAAGAGATTACGTCCCAAACGTGAAAGTTCGGAGCATAAAAGAATGTCATCCTGTTTAATATTTTTTAGGAGATCGCCAAGAGCACGTTTGTCATATGCCCTGGAACCTGAAATTGTCTCTTCAATCCAGCAATCAATGTTTATTCCCCGGTGCTCACAGAAGTTATTAATTGTAAAGCGCTGATTTTCAACAGTCTGTTTGTCTGTACTGACTCGAATATAGCCATAGTTCATAGGTTTATTGCAATTTTGATTGTTTCATACAATCGCAATATAATGAGCGATTATATTGAGCAGAATGGATCTCAATGTAGTTTTACTGATGAGAACAGCTGGGTTATCTTATCTCCAATTGAACAACAAATTAAGGATAAAATTGAGAGAGTAGGGACTCCTCTAAAAGACTGGGACATTCAGATCAATTATGGTATAAAGACAGGTTTTAATGAGGCATTTATAATCAGCGGTGCTAAAAAGGGTGAACTTATAGCAGAAGATCCAAAGTCTGCTGAAATTATACGACCGATTTTAAGAGGCAGAGATATTAAGCGGTACTCATATGAGTTTGCTGATCTTTGGTTGATTTCAACATTCCCAAGCAGACATTATGATATTGAGAATTACCCTGCCGTAAAAAAATATCTCCTTAGCATAGGCAAAGAGCGAATAGAACAGACTGGAAAAGAGTATATAATTAATGGTGAAAAAATTAAGGCCCGTAAAAAAACCAACAATAAATGGTTTGAAACACAGGACAGCATAAGTTATTGGGAGGATTTTTCTAAACACAAAATAATCTACCCAAACATGACAAAGTATCTTCCATTTGTATATGATGACCAGGGATTCATGACAAATCAAAAATGCTTTATTATAACTGGTGAAGATACAGCCTATTTAACAGCATTTTTCAATTCATCACTTTTTAAATTTTGTTTTAGAGATAATTTCCCAGAACTTTTGGGTGGAACAAGAGAGTTAAGCAAAATATTTTTTGATAAAATTTCAGTAAAACCTGTTGATAATAACAGAGAGAAAGAATTTCAACAACTTGTAAAAAGCATTCAAACTAAAAAAAGAGAAAAAAAAGATACGAAAGACTTAGAAATGGAAATAGACCACATGATATTTGAAATCTATGGACTTACACCAGAAGAACAAAAAATAATTGGATTTATTACTATCAAATAAAAGAAAGGATGATTAATCATCCCTTAATTAAATCTTGCTCATCTTTTGTCAATCCATAAACTGAATAAACCATCTCCTCAAGTTGTTTTTCAATTTTATCTGTAGGCTGATTTTGTCGTTTTAAATCAAGCATCTCATCAATAAGATAATTATATAATTGCTCCTCTTTCTCAGGGATTTGGGGAACGGGAAGTTTTTCAACAAACATTGGTTTATATTCAAAATATCCACCATTTCGAGTAACACCTAATCCTCTGATGTACCAATCAGCAACCTTTGAATTTAGTATAGCCAGTAAATATTTGTTTCCCGGAACAATCATAGTAGAAGGAGCATTGACAAAAAAATCTTCTTCAACTAATGCATACTGAGAGGATAAGCAGAGATTGCCCCACACAATTTTTTGCTTAGAAAAATCCTCCATATAAGCACAATTTCTTAGATTATATGGAGTGTCACCTTTATCATATCTTTTTGCAATTTCAGGATAATATTTGTCAAGATGTCTTTTTATTGCCGGATATTTGTTTATATCTACTGGAGGGATATCTTTTTCTTTTACACCATTATGAACATTTATCAGCCATAAATCTGCAAACTCATATGAGTACCTCTTAATATCCCTGCCCCTTAAAATCGGTCGAATAATTTCAGCAGACTTTGGATCTTCTGCTATCAGTTCGTCTTTCTTCTTGCCATCTATTATGAAAGCTTCATTGTATCCGGTTAAAACACCACGATAAATGTTTATATCCCAATCCTTTAACGGAGTACCGACTTTCTCTATTTTCTCTTTGATCTGCTGTTCTATTGGTGATAATACCACCCAGCTATCTTCGTTATCAAAGCAGCAGGTAGTGAAATTCTGCTCAATATAATCGCTCAAATTATCTGAGCATTTTTCCTTCACAATGCAGGCCTTTGTCTCTCTCTTGTTTGCACCTTTTAAGAATATCAGGATATTAACATCAACAGTAGCTGAATCAAATATTTTCTGGCCTGCAAAATCTATCAATGTCAATGGATTTGTATTGTTTGCAAAGAAATTTCTCGTTTTCTTCCCGTATCCCGCTCGCATCCATTTGTTGCTCGTAATAAGTCCTAAAACCCCGCCATCCCGTAATAATTCATATCCTCTCTCATAGAAAAGAGAATAAAGGTCTCCAGTTTTGGCAAATGTCTCATAACCTTCTTTTTCGAGAGCTACTTTGTAATCTTCCTGCATCCCCTGGATCTGAACGTAAGGAGGATTTCCAATAACAACATCAAAGCCGCCTTTCTCTGAAAAAACATCGCTGAAATAAAGTCTCCAAAGGAAAAACGGTTTGCTCCTCTTCTTCTTAAGAAGCCTGACCTCCTCGACTGCGTCCTCACCGTGACCTTCAGCTCGCAGGGAATCTTCAACAAATTTCCATTCAAGATTATCGATCTCTTTTCGGAGTTTCTCCTTTCTTGACTTAATAGTCTCATTAAAAAATTCACTCTGAAGATGTTTCAGCTCCCTGAGACGTAATTTTGCTTCAGATGCCCCGAAACTTCCGCCGTCAAGAACAGTTGCCATATAACCAGAGGCTTTATGCTCTTTTTTAAGATTTTCACGTTCTTTTTTGAGCTTATCAATCTCACCCTGAATGATACTCGTATCAGCACCAAATTCTGACTCACTCAGTTTGTCATAAAGATCCTTGATAAGAATATTAATGTCATCAATGCGGGTCTTATGTGCAGCATCCTTCTCTATTAAGGATTCATCAAACAGTTTTACATTGTGGAATTTCTCAAGAAGGGAATCTCCACACATAATCTTCTGCTCAAGGTTAGGCAGCGGATCTATGTGATTTTCATTCTCCTCGTCGATAACAAGCGAAAGCCAGAACCTCAGCTTTGCAATATCAACTGCACCTGCATCAATATCAACACCATAAAGAGAATTTTCAATTGTATCA
Source organism: Methanomicrobiaceae archaeon (assembly GCA_016937345.1). Lineage (GTDB taxonomy): Archaea > Halobacteriota > Methanomicrobia > Methanomicrobiales > Methanomicrobiaceae > Methanomicrobium. Next base: position 10,646 of record JAFGWE010000039.1, on the reverse strand, counting down.
CGCTTGAGTTGGTATGGAGTCAGGTTTTTACCGTTATTTTTTAGTTCCCCAAGAATTAGACGGGCATTAACGATTTCAGAAAGCATTCCCACCGGAAACGCACCGCTGCCTACCGCCGGGTCTACAACACGGATGTCAGCAAGGAGTTTGTCAAGCTCTTCTTTATGAATGATTAATGTAGGGCGGATATTATCATTTTTAGCAACCGCATGACCCTGTCTGATTAAGGCGTCAATGGCTTTTCTGTCAACAGTGGAGTTATCATCAAGATAATTCACAAGAGTTTCCTGGCAAATATAATGAACAATCTCACGGGGGGTATAAAATGCCCCATATCCTTTCCGGAGATTATTTTCAAGGAGACTCTCAAAAATTTTCCCAAGCATCTCAGGATCAACCGCAACCTCTTTCTCGAGTGGTTCGTCTTCTTTTATTGTGAAATTGAACTCATCAAAAGTATCAAAAATACTTCTGAAGATTTCATTCCCTATAGTAATGTCAGTTGAAACCCAGTCATATCTACCTATAGGCTCAAACAAACCGCCATTTAGGAATGGAATCCGGCAGTCTAAAGTTCGGTAATAATCATTATCCCTCTCGCTGCTTGCAAATGCATTATAAAAGAGAGGCTCTAAAACATCATTGAAGAAATTCTCATAGTCTCCAAACTTTTTCTCAAAAACGGCACGAAGAAAATCCTTTCTGCCGCTGCCCCACTTGCCTGTTTTTGAAACACCAAGCCATCCTTTCTTCTGCAAAAAGTAAATAAAAACAATCTGGCCTAAAAGTTTCTTTGCAAACTCACTTGAGGATATATCCTTGTTTTTAAATTCCGTTTTGATTCGTTCATCTTTAGAGACAATATCATCCAGAGACTCCAGAAGTTCCTTGTAAAGATCCTTGTATTTGTCGAAAAATTCCTTACTAACACTTTCTATACCAAATGCATTACGAATAGAATCAAGGCTGGGAAGTTTTGAATCCTCTAAAATAAAATCGATCAGATAATTTTTGCAGGTATGGTTTGGTTCATTTTTCCCTACAAGAAAAGAAAGCCTCCTTGCGGGAGTAAGATCCTGAAGATCCTTAACCTTTCCATCTTCTGTCTTAATCGTCTTATATTCAAGCTCAACAAAAGAAAAACGCCAGTCATCTGTATCGTCATAGAATGCAACAAGAGCACAATTATTTCCTGTTTTCTTAAGCCACCGTGCAACAATATCTCTCTGTTTCACCCTTGCACGAATCTTTGAATTATCCCGTGCCAGTTTAATGCTTAAAATATCAGTCGTCTTTCCCGAAGTATCCTGATATGTTCCAAAAAAATCAAAATTATCTACAAAATTTGTAAAAAAACTCTCCACACCAATTCTTGAATTTTGATTAACTATGTCAATATTTACTTTATTAAGAAGATGATGAATGAATTCCTCATAGTTCTCATGAGAATAAGGTGAATTAAAAACCTTATCCAGAAGTTTTTCTGCCCGCTGCTTATCCATTATTTATCATCTCCATTGAAAGAATCACTTCTTTTTTACCCCTCTTAGACATCCTGTCAACCGAATATGTTTCCTTAAAAATTGCATCCGGCAGATTCATCTTTAAAACCCCGGTGATACGGTTGGAATTATCCTCATTCTGTATCTTCTCCCAGATACGCTTCATCAGATTCTTTGGAATAGCTCCCCTCTCAATCAACTCAAAGACCTGACGAAGATAATCCTCATCCTCTTCCACAAGCGGACTTTTATCAATTCCTTTCAATCGTTTCTCAAGTTTAGCTTCTGCAGTATTGCCTCCGGACCGACCCAGAGAAACAAAATCAGTTTGAAAGACAGAATCAAATTCTCTTTTGTTCTCATAAAGCCGCTCAAAAAAAGACTCAGACAAAGACAGCCTTTTTGCATTCTTCTGAGTCTTCAAAGTCCCTGCAACACTGACAAAATCAACCTCTTCGGGAAGACCTTCCTTATTCAAGTAGAATTTTCTCATATCACCGCGTCTGAAAAATGAGATGACACCAGACAAATCTGATTTTTTACAGGAACGTGCTTTTTTTGGAAGCTTCTTTATTTTATTAAAAAGCTCTTTCTCTTCATCCCTGACTCTTCTAATTTCCTGAAGATATTCAAGTTCTTTATCATCTTCTTCTTCGCCGATTATGGTTTCCTTTGAATTTAACCTTTTAAACAAAGACTCATGAGACTTAACTTCTTCATTCAAAAGCAGCGGTGCATCATCACCAAGCATCTCAATAAATGCCTCAATCTTTGCCTCAGCGGCAGACTCCAGACCAATCTCCTTCTCAATGTTTCCTGTCGGGAAGAAATTATAAGTATAAATTGTATCGTAGGGAAGCTTTTTTGCAACACGGTTGATACGACCGACCCGCTGCATCATCCGGACAGGGTTCCAGGGGATATCATAATTAATAACTACATTCGACCTGTTAAGATTCATACCCTCTGAGAGAACATCTGTTGTAACAAGCACTCTGAAATCATCCTTTTGATTTCGGGAAGATGCATCAAAATTACTGATAATCTCATTTCTGTTAGTTGTGCCGCCGGAACCGGAGAAATAACGGATACCATCTCCGGAAAAAGACTCCTTTTTAAGCCTCTCTTCAAGATATTCGGCAGTCTCTTTTGCTTCTGTAAAAACAAGGATTTTGTTCTTCTTAAGATTTGGATCGCTATTAAGTAGCTTTTTGAAAGTTTCCAGTTTTGGATCAACTGTGACCTTTTCCCAAAGATTCCTTACAGTCTCAAGAACAGAGAGATCACTTTTCAGATCGTTAATCATTGATCCATCGAACTCATCAGCAGAATATTTTTTTGCCTTGTCATCTTCAATGAACCGCTCAATTGCCTCAAGATCCTCATTTTCTAAAAGTTCAAAGATCTTCTGAGAATAATCGCGGCTAACATAGACGTAGCCTTTTTCATATTCGCCAATAACCCGTTTATAGGAATGAATGAAACGGCCGAGAGACATTTTAAAGGCATACTGGCTGCTTTCAAGACGCTTAAGGAGCAGACCTTTCATAAAACCCCCCATATTTATCTGGCCCATACGTTCTCTTTGACCAATGGTCTTCAGATATAGAAGCGGAGTGTATCTGCTATATTTTAGGGATTCGATGATCATCTTAAGAGAATCATCAAATATCTTCTCCATATCATTATCAAAGACGTAATAAACCGGTTTGGGATCTGCGATTTTCGGAAATTTAAGGCCCTGAATCTTAAGATCGCTCTTATAGTATTTTTCAATAACAGTCCTTGTCCTTCTGACCATCAGATAATCAAGAACATTTTTGCGGATATCTTCCGCATTTTCCTGCACAATTCTGATATACTCTTTTGAATTTTTCTTTCGGTCTACTTTATCGAGTTTTCTTTGTAGTTGGCTGAAATATGCATCAAGATCCCTTACGACCGGGTTTGGAAGAGTTGATTTATGACCATCCTGAAACAGCTTAATCTGTGCAACAATATCTTTGGGAGTGTTATTTAGAGGCGTTGCAGAGACCAGAATAACCCGTTTACCTTTACAAATCTGTGCAAGTTTCTCATACCTTTGTGTCTCTTCATTCCTGAATGCATGAGATTCATCAATAATTACGTTTTTAAAACGGTCAACACCATTGGCTATTATTGAATCAAGCTTTCCAATTGATTCAAATTCGCCCTGACGAACCCCAAACTCCCCAAATGCGTTAGACCAGGACCCAGGATTATTCCTGTCAAGTAGTCCGGGAGGTGCAACAACAAGAGTTCTTCCATCAAGTTCCCTTGCAAGAAGAGTTCCAGTAAATGTTTTGCCAAGTCCAACGACATCAGCAATAAAAACGCCCCCGTATTCTTCTAAAATTTGTTTTGCATCCTGAACAGCGTCCTTCTGGTATTTCAAATCCATGAAATTATCCGGCGTATATCCTACTTCAAGTTCAAGGCCATCAAGAGAGAGCCTTTCTTTGAAGTATTCGTAAAGAAGTTTCAGATAAAGTTCATAGGGTTTTATTTCATCATTTAGCCAGGTCTTTGTGTTTATTGTTTCAACATATTTCTCTGAGACATCAACCGAATTCTCCCATAACCGGTTGAACATATTGAGGGCATAATTATAATCCCGGCTGTCCTTGAGTTCCACATTAAACTCAAGATTGTTTTGCAAACCGGCTTCTGTAAAATTGCTTGAACCTGTAATTACCCGGCCGTCATCAACAGAACCCTCTTTGAAGCTCATTATGTAAACTTTCGCATGAATCTTCTCTGAAGGATATGCACGAACCTCTAATTTTCCGGACCTTATCCATTTGATAAATTTTTGTGTTCCGGTTTCTACATCTATATTATCGGGGGATTCATCAAATTCTTCTACAACTGTCTGTGAAAATTTATCCTTTATTTCAAAATCAGATGTAAAAGTTTTCTGCTGTTTTGATTCATCAATTAATTTATATGTCTGGGGATTTGTGCTTATTCCAATAAGAATACGTATTTTTTCAGTATTTTCAAGAGCTTTATAGACCTTATGAAATCCGCTTGTATAGAAATATCCAACAAGGCAGTCAAAAAAAGTTGAATTATTTATAAGCGTGTTAAATCTGTCATAAAGCGTTTTATCTTCTTCATTTGTTATAAAAGTTAAATCGTTAGACATCCCCGGTTTAATCCCCCTTAGCAATAATATTTGATTTGCGTTTACTGCTTAAAAATATACTTAAAATGAGTTATAATTAGAAATTGAGATTTTTGTTGGAATATCCCAACAGTAGAGATGTAATCGTAGAAATAATGGAATTTAGGTTGGAAAAAATATTTATAAAGTTATTTTGAGGTTTTCCTTCACCCCCTAATCTCCACATAACTCATCCTCCCGTGAACCCCATCCTTCTTCACAATATCAACAAGCCGAAGCTCCTCTAATTTCTTAATATACTCAAAAAAGTAGGTATAGCCAATATTAAGATCACTCTTCGCACGCCGCTGCACCTGTCCTGATGTAACGCCGGCAGCGTCTCCCTTCTCTTCAGACTCCCTTTTCATCTCCCCAATGAGCTCAAAGAGCTGCCTCTCACCGTTCTTCAGAGTCTTGACAGTCTCATTCACATGCACATCCTTTGAAACCAAAAACGCCCGGCTTACATCCTCCTCAGTAACAGAGGTCCTGGCATCATTCTCTGCATTCATCACAGACCGCTTAATCAGGTCAAGGCCAACCCGGAGATCTCCTATCTTCATCGAATAGTCAACAATCAGATCAAGGATCTCTTTGGAGATAACATTCGGATAAACGCCCTGGAGAATTCTGGCCTGATAAATATCATGCATCTCTGCAGCGGAATAAGGCGGGAAATATACCTCGGCCGGCCTGAATGATGACACAACTCCGGCGTTAAGGCCATCTAAAATATTCTTATGAACATCTGAGAGAACTGCAAAAACTCCTATTCTGACTCCCTCAAATTCCTGATGAAGCCTCAGAGCAGTGAAAAGTGTAGTGTTCATCGCACTCTTACTGCCAATATAATTAACATCATCAAGGCAGAGAAGAACAACTTTCTTCTCTTCTGCAATCTTTTTTGCAACGGCTGCAACGAGGTTCTCAAAAGACAAACCTGCAGGTGAAATTTTTGTGTCGGTGACCTTTCGATAAACTTTTGAATAAATCGAAAAGGGAGATCGCTCAATCTGGCAGTTTACATATACAGTAACAAGTTTTTTTGTGTGCATTTCTGCCTCGGAAAAAAGTTTTCTGAGACATGTTGTTTTCCCCGTCCCCGGAAGCCCCCTGCATATTGTGTTCACCGGCGAAAACCCCTTAAGTGCCGGCCGTAGATTATATGAAAGCTCTTTTATCTGCTCTTCCCTGAATAAAAACCGGTCAGGAATATAATCAGATTCAAAAGCTGAAAGATCCCGAAACAGTGTCTCTTCCCATTTCAACAACTGATTCATATTTTCAGGTAACATCCGGGCACTGATAAAGGCCTACGGGATTCACTTTCAGACCGCCCGCGGTGGATTTATGGGCAGCGTAATTTTGCTGTGATTTTAATTCAAAGGGCGCACAGGGGGCTAAAAAAAAGTTAATTTTTGGATTTCTCCCTGACATTTAGGTCTGTGGGGCAGTTCGCAACCTCTCCTCAAGAATTTCTGCTACCATCTTCCTCAACTGGTCCGGATTTGAAAGGACGTCCTTTGCCATATCCTCAATTGTTATAGTGGCTTCGTCTGTGAGTGATGCGCAGCAATTGTTGCAGAATTTAGCTTTTGGAGGGTTTATTGTTAAACATTTTTGGCACATCACCGGCTCAAGTGCATGATTTTCTTTCTCACCTTTCTGAACGATGCCATAGCTTCCGAGAACTTCTCGGTCGATGTCCCCGCCGGTCAGGTGGGCGTATGTCTGAAACATTTTTGTGTTAATGTTTCCCCACATCATCAGCTTGATTACTGATTCGTTCATTCCTTCGCTTATAAGGTGGGTTATTCTGCTGTGTCTGAATATGTGCGGCGTTATGTGTTTTTCTATTCCTGACCTCTTAGTTAACCGGTCAAGTATTTTCATTACAGCCCCGTGTTTTAACGGGGTTTTTCTGTGTGATATAAAAACAAGTGCATCATCTTTTGAATCGAACGGATAATCCTGCCGCCATGCGGAGAAGTAAGGCTTTGACATTACAAGTCTGACATAACGCTGTGTGTTACATTTTGTATCCTCGACTGTGAGAATAACACCGTAATCATCAAATTTTACCCGTCCCCATGTAAGCCGTGCAATTTCACCGATTCGACACCCGGACTCATAGAGAAGTGCTATTAATGCACGGTCTCTTGAAGTCATGCACGCTTTTAACAGTGCTTCTATTTCTTCTTTTGAAAGAAGCTGGTCAGGTTGTTTTGTTTGTGAATCAATCCTTGGAGGTCTGATTCTCATTATTTTTTCTTTGGGCAGCGATGAGTAATTATTCTCTATTAACCATAATGAGAATCTTTTTAGAAAAATGATATAATCATGAATGGTATTCGTTTTATAAGGCAGACCTTTTTTGGTTTTTGCCTGTTTTAAATCAGAGATTGCTTTGTAAACGTCAGAAATGTTTGCGTCTCTGTATGAAGCAATAAAGCGTCTCCAGTTAACAAGTGTATAGATTATCTTGTTTGTTCTCAGAAGTCCGATATTTTGGGATGCCTGGAGCTCGGTTATGAATTCATAAATGAGATCAATATCATCCTGAGTTATTCGATCTTCTGCCAATGCATTTTCAAAGGATTTGTCTGCGTACGCAGACTTGACGTAATGAAAATTACTGTCGGTCCTGGTGGGTGCTGTGATAATTCCCATGAAAGAAAATCAGAATAAGAATATAAAAGAGTTTGGGGGGGGATTTGAACGTGAATTCTAAAAGCCAAGGCCCAGATTTGAACTGGGGTGTAGTCGCTCTGCAGGCGACCGCGTGGCCACTCCGCCACCTTGGCAAATTGCCTACTTACATTGACACTACAAAAGTTAAAAGATATCGGTTTTAACCTGATATGAATTTCATACTTCGCAGTCGCTGATCTGGCTCATCAATATGCCCAGATCCGAAAGACTGACTGAAATATTTCTTCCTTTTTTATTTTTTTCGATAAAACCACCGCCCTCAAGTACCTTAAGGTGGTGACTCACACGCGATCTCTCCTTGTAGAATTCATCAGTATATTTCTCCATAGACGGATTTATTCTCATGATTAATTCATCAAGAGAATCAACACCCTCATCAATTGAGAGAATGATCTGCATCTGTTCATCACGCAGAAAGCAGACCGGAAGAACGGGAACTTCGATTACTTCTTCTATTCCGACCTCATTGTCATTCTCATCATATCGGGGAATTGAAGTAATTACTCGTGATCTCGTAACAGAACCTGCAATGTAAGCCGATACTGCAAAAGTTCTCAGCGAACCGCTTATATTTATCACCGACTCAAAACCAAATTTTTCTTCTGATTTTATTAGAGAAATTAACTGCATTGCACCTCTTTTTACGTCTTTTTTATCCAAAGAAACAATTTCGGTATCGACAAGAGAAGAGAGATCCTTTTTTATGTCCTCAGCTAAAATTCGTGATTTTTCTTCACCGCTTGAGGACTGCTCCCCCACTACAAGAATAATCTTCCCCATCGGGAAATCACCTGACATTTTCAAAGACTGGATCAGTCTTTCCTTATGGTGACCTACAAATATTATGTGGGTAATTTTCATATTGAATATAACATTTCTCTGGTTAATCACATATAAATTCATTTAAATACATCCATAAAGATAACCCAATTAGGAAATATTATTCCCATTACAAAGAATAATAAAAATATTATTGTAAAATTTGAAGGATTTTTGAAAAAATAATTAAACATTATTTTTGATTAGCTGTCTTTTTAAATAATTAAAAAAGATGTTTGATTGTGGGTGTGTAAGATTAAACACAGCACAAAAAAGGAGTGATGATAAAAAATGTTCTGGGAAAATCCTGACTGGTGGAAGATGGTTTTTGACTTTGTTCTTGCCATCCTCCAGATGTTTGCCTGAAATAAGAAAAACACTGAATTTTCTGCCCCCGTGTTGCAGAAGATTCAGGATAAATTTTGCAAAATTAATTCTTTTCTATTTTGATGACAGGTGTTTTTTAGCCCTTATTATCTCAAATCTTAATATCAGGGAATAGCATTTCACAGATGATATATCAAAATAAGCTTAAACAAAATATTAAGTGTCACCTATATCACCCGTTTCATATAAAAGGCAAATATCCCTGATGACGGGTCTTGCAGTTTTTGCCATCTATTTTACCATATCTTCTGTTACTCTTGCAAATCCAATGATAAGCCACATTTTTCATATCGGCGCAAGGGAGATGGGGCTTGTAATCCAGGCGCATCTTTTAGGTGCAATTATGTTTTTAATACCTGCCGGGCGGCTCGGCGACAGATACGGCCATATCAGAATATTCACCTGCGGAAGTATAATATTTGCAATATCTTCACTTCTTTGCGGATTATCGGATTCGGGGATCCAGATAATCTTTTTCAGATTTATTCAGGGAACCGGTGACGGTATGATGATTGCAACCTCACTTGTTCTTTTAACACGCACTTTCGGAGAAAAAGAAAGAGGAAAGGCCCTTGGCTTTTTTCTTTTCGCAGGATATACAGGATATGTCTGCGGGATGATCCCGGGAGGGCTGGCTGTTTGGTTCATCGGATGGCAGTCAATATTTTTCCTGACAGTTCCTGTAACTCTTGCAGCAGGCATAATCGCATTCCGGCTGGGCAAAAATATGAACTCTGTTACAGATAAAACTGACAAAAAATTTGATCTTATCGGGATGCTTATTTTCTGTCCGGCAATAATTCTGGTTACAGCAGGAATATCCGATCTCTTATCATTTAATGCCCGGATAAACCTGATTTCAGGAATTCTTATACTTGCACTTTTTATGATGTGGGAGAAAAAAGCTAAAAATCCCCTGTTTAAACCCGGAATTTTCAGAGAAAACAGATTATTTACTTTTTCCATACTTGCAGACCTTCTGTACTATATAACCACCGGATGTATTGTATTCACCCTGAGCATTTATCTTGAAAACGGACTTTTATGCAGTGCATTCCTCGCCGGAATCATACTTATTCCGTCTTCTCTGATTCAGGGTGCAGTATCCCCTTATGCAGGCCATCTCTCTGATAAAATTGAACCCCGCTATGTTACAGCAGCCGGAATGCTTTTAATTGTCGCAACACTTCTTTTCTATTCAAAAGCCGGAGTTGTTGGCAGTGTGACTGCAATATCAATAATGCTGGCTATTACAGGCTCAGGACTTGCCCTTTTTTCATCACCTAACAAAAATGCAGTTATGAGTTCGGTCAAAAAAGAATTCCAGGGTGAGGCCTCAGGAATTGCAAATACATTTGAACAGACCGGAAATATAATAAGCATCAGCATGGCAGCCCTGATAATAACAGTTTTTGCAGGAACATCCGAGATTACATCAGAAAATCTGCCGGAGTTTATTGAAAGTATGCATGTAATATTTTTGTCAATGGCAGTTCTGGGAATAATTACTGCCATTGTCTGCCTTAAAAGAGGAAACCTTCGATAAAAGACTGCAAAAACTTATTCTAACACTTTTTTTATCTCATCAAATGTTAAAATCTCATATTTTTGTATTTTTCCATCCTCTTCCAGATTAATATGTACATAAACCTCAAGTCCGGTATTCTCCATAGCTATTATATCAGATTTTCCACCTGTACGTAAAAAGCCAAGGGAGGCTAGCTCACCTGAGATTACCTCAATATCATCATAATTTTTAAAAAGGCCCTTTACCTTTTCAACAAGGTCTTTTTGATCATTAACTCTTATTGTCATATTACCAAAATTATCCTGCAGATATCTAAATTTTCCGGTAATTTTTTTTAATTTTTAAAAAATAAATGCATTCACTAAGAAAAATCAGGATATAACACAAAAAAACATACTTAACAGTAACAATTAAAAAATTCACTAGAAAAGACTCTTCTCATTAGAACAATTGCAGCGTTAGATGGTTCCCGAGAACTCGCGTATCTCAGTACAGCATCTGACGTAAACGG
>JAFGWE010000038.1 GCA_016937345.1 Methanomicrobiaceae archaeon | reverse complement strand
TTTCGATTTCAATGGATTATTTTACACCAGATGTGGGACCTGCGATAAGATCTGTCCAACAAGTTGAAGAGTCGTTGGACAACCTCTTCTTCCCTTTGACAACCCATTATCATTTATAGTACTGATAGCATATTTAAAATGAATTCATGCTGGCATCGGTAGCCGACAATGTAATCTATTATCAAAAGTAGAAGCGGATTGAATCCTAATCAGAAAATATAAGGCATAAATATGGCATTCAGACGAATTCTTGTTGTTGAAGACGATGCAATTATCGCGCTTGAGATATCCGAACGAATACGTACAATGGGCTATGAAGTCATCGATGAGATGGCGACAACCGGAGAAGAGGCTATCCAATTAGCAAAAGATACTCTGCCTGATCTTATACTGATGGATATAAATCTCCGTGGTAGCATTGACGGTACTGTTGCAGCCCGGCGCATAACAGATTTTTTGGACATCCCCGTTGTGTTCATTACTGCTTACACAGATAATGAAACACGCAGGAATGCACAGTCATTTCTATCCTATGGTTATGTTGTCAAACCTTTTAATGACCAGCAACTGATATGTGCTATTGATATGGCTTTTGCCAACCATGCACTTAATCTTAAGCTGAAAGAGCATGATTACTGGCTGGACAAGACTTTAAAAAGCATCGGAGACGGTGTGATATCCACCGACCGTGAAGGCAAGGTGACATTTATCAACAAGGTGGGAAAAATATTGCTTGGGCTTGAAGGTCGTAAGACTGTAGGAAAACCACTCAGGGAGATTTTCATTATCCAGGATAGTTTTGGAACCCCTGTCAATCCTGTTCAAATATGCGATTGCAGTATTACCAAAGAGCAAGAGGCCCCTGTTCAGCAGGAATTTATATGTACAGGGGCCGATGGGCGGTGTTTCCCGGTTTTGCTTACGGTAACCGGCCTTTTTAATGAGATGAACGAATCATTTGGAATAGTTATATCCTTCAATGATATATCAGATCGGAAATCTGCAGAACAGGCCCTTCGCGAGAGCGAGGAAAAATTCAGATCTCTCTTCGAACACATCAGCGACGCCGGTTTCCTCACGCAACTTTCGGGTGACGGGAAAGAGAACTGCATCATTGAGGTTAATAAAGCGGCCTGCAGCCTTCTTGGATATTCTCGTGATGAACTTATCGGCAAGGACATGGCTGACCTGAATGACCGGTGTTGCAGCCCGGTTTATCCTGATTACCTGGACCGTCTTTATCATGACGGGTCCGTCACTTACGAGATGATTCTTACTGCAAAAGATAAGAAACGCCCGTTCGTCGAAATTGATGCGCATACTTTTTTGATAAGTGGTAAAAAAATGGCAATTTCATTGGCCAGGCCCCGCTGACCATTACATATTTCATACCGACAGAAACATCATCTCCCGATTAACTGGAATTAAAAATCTATCCTTCTTCTGATCCTGCCAAAAACGGATGTAAAAACAACCTATATATATCCATAAATCCCTGATAATCATTATCAATGAATTTTTCATCTACTGCCGACGTGAAAGAGCCTTTAAAACGAAAAAATACTACGCCAAAAGATGGCTCTATCTCGATTCTTTATGTTGATGATGAACCAGTTCTTCTCGAAATCGGCAAAAAGTTTCTTGAAAAAAACGGGCTTTTTCATGTTGATATCGTTACATCAGTAACGGAAGCCCTTGAACGTATAAAGATTATTAACTACGATGCCATCCTCTCGGACTATCAGATGCCGGATATGAGCGGAATCGATTTTTTAAAAGCCATACGTTCTTCTGGGAATTCGCTCCCATTCATCCTTTTTACCGGAAGAGGGCAGGAAGAAATTGTCATTGAAGCCCTGAACGAGGGGGCTGACTTTTACGTGCAAAGGGGCAGTGATCCACGTACCCAGTTTATAGAACTTAGCGACAAGATCTCCTTTGCGGTTCGGCAATGGAAATACGAAAACAGCATCCGTAATCTGGGAAGACGTGAAGTAGATATTATAAATTTCCTCCCGGATCCGACATTTGCAATCGATAATATGGGGAAGGTCATTGCATGGAACCATGCAATCGAAGTGATGACAGGAATACCGGCCTCTGATATGCTCGGAAAAGGAAATTATGATTATTCGCTTCCGTTTTACAACGAACGCCGCCCTATGCTTATTGACCTCATTTTAAAACCACGGAAGAAGATTGAAAAATATTACAAGAATTTTACCTTTGATAAGAATATTGTGACCGCTGACATTGAAATATCTTTCAGGGACGATGTTCAGATGACTTTTATGTCCATTGCCGCCCCCTTGTATGACGGAGAGGGGAAGATTATCGGCGCTATTGAATCCCTTCGTGACATTTCTCAAAGGAAACATTTGGAGGAGGCAGTGGTTAAAAGCGAAAAGAGGTTCCGAGATATGACAAATCTTCTGCCACAGGGTGTATTTGAATGTGATCTCACGGGCATTCTGACATTTGTCAACCAAAAGGCCCTCAATATGTGGGGATACGACCTGGATGACTTCAACAAAGGAATCCACACATACGAGACGGTAATTTTGGAGGAACGTCCCCGTATTATTGAGAAGTCGGAAAAAATCTTAAATCTTAGAGACCTGACAATAGACAAATACGACTACCATGGACTTCGGAAAGACGGTAGTATCTTCCCTGTTTCTATCTCATTAACGCCTATTTTAGAATCAGGGAAAACTACCGGTTTACGAGGGGTCCTTGTCGATATGACCGATCATCAAGAGAAAATTGACAAACTCCGGTCCGCATACAAGCACATCATAGAAGTTGAATCCACACTTCGCAAACAATATGAGAAGCTAAAAAAGGATGAGGAACTGATCCGCCAGAGCGAGGCACGTTTCCATAATATGGCAGAACTCCTGCCCCAGGTAGTTTTTGAAACCGATACTTTCGGGAACCTAACCTACACAAATGAGATTGGTTTCAAGTCTTTCGGATACACGCGAAAAGATTTCGAATCGCGAAAAAAATCAGGCAGGAGGCTTTTCGTAATGGATGGCATTGTACCGGAAGACAGGGAACGGTGCATGAAAGCCTTTATGAATGCCCAGAAAACAGATGCAAAACCCCATCAGGATGAATACCGTGTACTGCGTAAGGATGGCACTTCGTTTCCCGCCATCATCTCTTCTTCGCCGATAATAGTCAAAGGAGAGATCAAAGGGGTTCGCGGGCTCGTCATTGATATGACTGAACAGCGCAGCATAATTGAAAAGTTAACAACCGCCAATAAAGAACTCGCTGAAGCAAAGGATGAAATTGATAAACAATATGAGAAGCTAAAAAAGGATGAGGAACTGATCCGCCAGAGCGAGGAACGTTTCCATAATATGGCAGAACTCCTGCCCCAGGTAATTTTTGAAACCGATAATTACGGGAACCTAATCTACTCTAATGAGGTGGGTTTCAAGACTTACGGATACACTAAAGAAGAATCCACTGGTCGTAATGTAATGGATACCATTGCACCGGAGGATAAGGAACGGTGCATGAAAGCTTTTATGAATTCCCTGAAACCAGATGCAAAACCCCATCATGATGAATACCGTGTAGTGCGTAAGGATGGCACTTCGTTTCCCGCCATCATCTCTTCTTCGCCGATAATAGTCAAAGGAGAGGTCAAAGGGGTTCGCGGGCTCGCCATTGATATGACTGAACAGCACAACATAATTGAAAAGTTAAAGACCGCCAATAAAGAACTCGCTGAAGCAAAGGATGAAATTGATAAACAATATGATAAACTCAAAAAGGATGAGGAACTGATCCGACAGAGCGAGGCACGTTTCCATGACATGGCAGAACTCCTGCCCCAGGTAGTTTTTGAAACCGATACATACGGGAACATAACCTACACAAATGAGATGGGTTTTAAGACTTTCGGATACACGCGAAAAGATCTCGAATCGCGAAAAGAATCAGGCAGGTGTCTTTCCGTAATGGATGCCATTGCACCGGAGGATAATGAACGGTGCATGAAAAACTTTGTCAATCTCCTGAAACCAGATGCAAAACCCTATCAGGATGAATACCTGGTAGTGCGTAAGGATGGCACTTCGTTTCCCGCCATCATCTCTTCTTCGCCGATAATAGTCAAAGGAGAGGTCAAAGGGATTCGCGGGCTCGTCATTGATATGACTGAACAGCGCAACATAATTGAAAAGTTAACGGCCGCCAATAAAGAACTCGCTGAAGCAAAGGATAAAATTGATAAACAATATGATAAACTCAAAAAGGATGAGGAACTGATCCGCCAGAGTGAGGCACGTTTCCATGACATGGCAGAACTCCTGCCCCAGGTAGTTTTTGAAGCCGATATTTGCGGGAACCTAATCTACGCAAATGAGATGGGTTTTAAGACTTTCGGATACACTAGAGATGAATTCAATAGTCTTAATACAATGGATACCATTGCACCGGAGGACAGGGAAAGGTGCATGAAAGCCTATATGAATGCCCAGAAACCAGATGCAAAACCCCATCATGATGAATACCGTGTAGTGCGTAAGGATGGCACTTCGTTTCCCGCCATCATCTCTTCTTCTCCGATAATAGTCAGAGGAGTGGTCAAAGGGGTTCGTGGGATCGTCATTGATATGACCGAACAGCGCCAGACAATTGAAGAGTTAACAACCGCCAACAAAAAACTCGCTGAAGCAAAGGATGAAATTGATAAACAATATGATAAACTCAAAAAGAATGAGAAATTGATCAGAGAATCGCTTAAAGAGAAAGAGATACTCATGAAAGAGATCCATCACAGAGTCAAGAATAACCTTCAGCAGATTACAGGTCTTTTATATCTCCAGGAAAAAAGAACCTCAAACACGGAGGCATCAGTTACTCTGCAGGAAAGCCGCAACCGGATCTTCTCGATGGGCCTTGCACATGAGGTTTTATACCGTTCGGGAGACCTGGCCAACATCAACCTTTCAGTTTATATCAACCAACTGATCGGACACCTGAAAACATCATATGGCACAGGGCAGCGCAATATCGGGATAGGGATTATTATCGATCCGAATTTTACCCTTCCAGTGGATGATTGCATAATATGTGGCATAATTATCAACGAACTGGTATCCAATGCACTAAAATATGCATTTGAGGGGCGGTCATCAGGTGAGATATCTATCAAATTCCATGATAACACTGAAACCTGGCAACTGATCGTAAGTGATAATGGCAAAGGGATGTCGGCAAACGTCAACACTGAAAAACCTATCACCCTGGGCCTGCTGCTTGTAAAAAAAATGACAAAGAACCTCGGAGGCACTATTTCGATACAGCGGGAAGGTGGAACAACCTTTACCCTCGATTTTCCCCATTTATCTTGCAATTAAAATTAACAGCCGGAAAAAATCCGGATATATCGGCATCCCTGAAAAAGCTTTAAATTAGTTCTTATTTTATGAAACTATGATGGGATTTTAGATTATGATATTATAATAAAAGAAATTGTAATAACCATATTTAACTTGTTTTTTCAGACTCATGTAAAAATTTAACTCAGTCTTATTTTCATTTTTTGAAACTGTAGCAAAATGGTTTATAAACTAATTGTCTATTGATAATAGTTGTAAATGGATACATCATATTATTCTGAAATTACGGGGTCTTCCAGACTGGAAATATCGACTGCTAAAGATGAATTGATCTCAGTTCTTTATGTTGACGATGAACCGCATCTCCTCGAAATTGGCAAAATATTTCTTGAAAAATTCGGGTTTTTTCATGTAGATATCGTTTCATCAGTACCTTTAGCCCTCGAAAACCTGAATAATGCGAATTATGATGCCATCATATCAGATTACCAGATGCCGGATATGAGCGGGATTGATTTCTTAAAATATCTACGCTCTTCTGGAAATTTACTCCCTTTTATCATATTTACCTCGACAAAACAGAAAGAAGTTGTCATTGAAGCCCTGAACGAGGGGGCTGATTTTTACGTGCAAAAAGGTGGTGATCCAAGCCATAAATATACAGAACTTGCCAATAAGATCTGCAAGGCAATCAGTCATCATAAATCCAATATCAAAAATCAGTGCTTCGCTAATGTTTAGCTATTCGCCACAAAGATTAGAATAACTCAAAACAGAGCGGTACTGTTATATAACTTGCAGGCGTTGCCAATATGGTCTTTATATCGGCAAAATGCGCCTGCAAAAGGAAAATAGTCTTAAACTAAAAAGAATATATCAATACAATTCTGAAATTCCTTAAAAATAATATCAAAATTAAAATAATCGTTAAAAATTAATCATCCAATTAAAAAATCAGTTAATTAATGGAATAATTAAGCTCTGAAGTGTATCTGCAGGAGTGACACCCTCAAGTCTGTGTTTGACTTCTCCATCCTTTTCAATAATAATTGTAGGGACCACCTGAATACCATATTTCATGGCCATTTCCATATTGCTGTCAACATCTATTTTTTTTATCTCAACAGAATCCCCCATCATAGTCTTGAGCTGTTCCAGAATCGGTGTCTGCATCTTACATGGACCGCACCATTCAGCAAAAAAATCCATCAGTACTGGTTTAGACATAATTACAATTTACCTCTTTACAGAGATGAGGTCAGAAAAAGATATATAATTTTGTTTTTAGCTAATGATTAAAAAATTATTTTGATGGTTTTTTGGATAATATTGCCATAATTATCTTGCCGTATGCAGGACGTGTTATGACTACTCCGATAATAACACCAAGAATTGTTATTATTGCAAATCCTTTCAGTGTTGAAAGATCCATTAAAGCAAGAGGCAGCATTGCAAATATTGTAGTGCATGCGGCGACTGAAATTATAACAAGAGCGCGTTTAAACCTCTTCATATAGACATTTGGTGACGGCACCTTACCTTCATGCAAGACCTCATCAGTTATTACCACAAGCTGATCAATGCCTGTTCCCAGAACTGCTATAAGACCTGCTATACTTGCAAGGTCCAGCTGCTGAATATATCGTGCAATTCCAAGAAGTATAATTATCTCGGCAATATTTGTAAAGATCATTGGAAGCACAATACAGGGCTCTTTATATCGTAAATAAACAGTTATTGCAACTGCGATTAAAGCAAGAATTGCAGCAATGATGCATACCATCTTAAAATAATCGCCAAGTTGTGCAGGAACTGAGCCAGAACCTGCAATCGTTACATCCACAGGGAGTGCGCCTGCCCGAAGGTGTATCTCTAAAAGCTGTGCTTCCTCCAAAGCCTCATTGCCGTTGCCGGTTGAGGCGCTTAAATCACGTACAGTTCCGGTAAGTAATTTGCTGGCTAAATCAGAAGACAAAGGGGCGCTGTATACTGTATTGCCGTCCAAAAACATTATAAGATTGTGATTGTCAGGATCTTTTACGGCATTTGTTCTTATTGCACTGTCCCTGAATGCTTCTGCACCGGCATCATCAAGAGTAAATCCGACTCCCCAGTTCTGACTTCCGGGAGGACTCTGGCTGGGTCTTGAAACACTTGTTACTGAATCACCAAAAAGAACATGTTCGGTTTCATTTCCTGTTGTAACTATTCTTATCTCAAATTTACCCTGTGAGCTGACAAGATCCTGTGCGGTATTAATGTCAGTACCTGCAAGTTCAACACGTATATACCGGGTTACATCATTAAGACCGCTTAATGTGTTAATCCGGGCATCCTGTGTACCAAGGTTGTTTACTTTATCCTCAAGAATTCTTTTTACATCAGCAGCAGTTTCAGGTGAAACACCCTGTTCATAGGCAATTATTTTTGCTCCTATTTCTGAAAAAATATCATTCAAATCATCTTCGGAATAATATTTTCTAATTTCAATCTGATCTTCTGAAAGAGGTAATACTTCTGCATCAATCTTTTTTGATAGTGCTTCTGAAAACTCTGAGGCAGTCATATCAGAAGAGAATCTTACAACTTCTGACTGAAATGAAAGCTGAATCCATGAACCGCCTGAAAGATCCAGTCCAAGCTGAAGATTGCCCTCTATACCTTTATCAAACGCAGGCGGCAATGCATAAATGCTCAATACTGAAAATATAATCAGTAATGTCATTATAATTACACGCCAGTCAGAAAATATCTTTTTTAGGGTGCTCTCTTCATCTGACATTTTTACCACCTTTTGCATCTTTCAGGTACCATTTCAAAAGACCTGCATTAAGCATCCAGGTATTCATAAGATCCACAAAAAGACCGACTAATAATACGGCCGATATATCGCGGATAATTATTACCTGACCTACAGTTGAAACCACAAACATCGCTGCAACTGCAGTTATTGTTGTTGTGGTCATAATAAAACCTGTATGAAAAGCCCCTTTCATCTTCTCTTCAAGCCGTCCCTGTCGTTTTAAAAGCCGGGTTGTAAGCAATATATCACTGTCAACTGAATAACCAATAAGCATTAAAAGAGCAGCCGTCGTTCCAAGAGAGAGTGTTATTCCTAAAACATCCATAATTGCCGCAGTTATTACGATATCAGAGAAAGCCGAAAGAACAACAGCAACTGAAGGTACAAAAGTCCTGAATGCCACAAAAACAACAGCCGCCATAAGAATAAAAGCTATAATTATTGCCCAAATCGCCTGAGTCTGAAGAGTCTTTCCAAAGGTTTCTCCTATCTGATCCACCTTTGCATCAGGATATTTTGCAAGAATGTGCTCAGTCATTTGTCTGAATGCATCGTCATCGAGGTAGTCGAAGACAAGATAGTATCCATTGTTTATACTTTCTCCAATGCTCTTTAGAGGATATGCGCTAAAATAAGCAGAAACATCCTCAGGTGAATCACTTGCAAAAAGGGTTACTGCAACTCCTCCGGCAAAATCAATGCCCGGCTCCACCGGCATTCCGGTGATAGCTGTATTAAATACCAGAAAAAGTATGGATACAATGAGAAGTCCCAATGGCAGTGCAACCATCTGCCTGGGCTCATATCTGTTAATATCATAGGTAAATTTACCCATGTATAAAATTTGCATCTGCTATGATTAATTGTTATGATTCTGATGTCAAAAAAAGCTGACTTTCTTATTGATATCATCCAAAATAATAAAAATAATTTATATTCTTAAATTTCAGAAGGAAAAGATATATATAAAGTCCAGTAGATATTCAAAATCATGAGATCAGCGGCTGATCTAAAGAACGAGATAGAAAAGCGTCTCCGCAACTATCTGTCCAGAGATAAAAATGGCATCCGCCGAACGCTGCTGAGTATTTTTGTGAAAACCAAATCAATGACTATTGCAGAGACGCATGCAAAGCTAAAAGAAAAATTTGATGTCAGTTATCAGTCTGTTGCTTCAATGGTAGGTATAATTGCATCAAAAATTGGGATCTTACACGTCATCAAATCAAAGGACAATGAACAGACCTGCTACAGATTAAGAGAGCAGTATGCTGATATGGTCGCGCGTGTTGTAACTATCGGCTGAATTCTTTACATCACAATTTATTTTTACGAGGCTTACTAAAATTTAGGGAATGGATACCGATATTATTGATAATCCTAGAGTTATTGAAATAACAGTCACCGAAGAGGTACGCCGTTATATTCTTGAAAAAAAATGTAATTTCAGGGTCTGTACATCATGCGGAGGACCGATAATCTTATCTACACTCGTGAAACCGGCAAAATCGTCAGATTTGGAGATATGTATCGGAGATTACATACTTTATGTTTCAATTTACCAGGCGCGCTTTTTAGACAGAATAGACATGAATATGATCCCAAGATTCAATGACTATATCTGATTAATTCACAGATATTTATGTGAATAAAATTATTCATTAATATTTTAGAAATATGTCATTTGAAGAACTCGAACACACCGCAGACTTTCTGTTCAGATGCAGAGGGAGCACAAAAGACGAACTATTTGAAGAGACAGCCTCTGCTATGTTTTCAGTGATGTTTGAAAACAGAAAAGAAAACAAAATTCAAAGAAAAATAAAATTGTCTTCAGATTCACCTGAAAACCTTCTTCTGGATTTTTTATCGGAAATTCTTTTTATATCAGAGACTGAAAACCTTGTTTTTTCAGAAACCAGAGTGAAAATAAATAATAACTCACTTGAGGCAGTAATCTATGGCGGCAAATTTAATATAAATCTGCACTCAGGAGGAACAGAAATCAAAGGTATATCCCGCTCAGGCGTTGAGATTAAAAAATATGACGGGAAATATGAAATATCAATAATATTTGACGTTTGAGGAGGCGGAATATATGATCAAAGGAATTAAACGGATAAATGAAGTAGAATGGGAATTAGAAAAAGGATTTGTCCCGGGGATGCATGTACCTGCAAAATTTTTCCTTTCAGAGAAATTATCTGAGACTCTTGAAGAAGGAGCAATAAAACAGCTTGCAAACGTTGCAACACTCCCCGGAATCCAAAAATATTCTCTTGCAATGCCCGATATTCACTGGGGTTATGGATTTCCTATTGGAGGGGTCGCAGCTTTTGATATGGAAGAGGGAATTATTTCACCGGGAGGAGTAGGATTTGATATTAACTGCGGTGTCCGCCTTGTAACAACCCCTTTGCACATATCAGAGATTGGAAAAGTAAAACGACTTATTAACGATCTTTTTCACACCGTACCTACAGGAGTTGGAACAAAAGCAGACAAGACACTCACAGGGAATGAACTGGATGATATGATGCATGAAGGTTCTAAATGGGCTGTTGAACAGGGATATGGTTTAAAAGATGATCTTATACGCTGTGAAGATAATGGCTGTATGAAGGAAGCCAATATTGAATACATAAGCAAGAAAGCCAGACAACGAGGTCTGCCGCAGTGCGGAACCCTTGGTTCAGGAAATCACTTCCTTGAAGTTCAGACCGTAAAGGAGATCATGGATGAGGAAGCCGCCTTAAAATTTGGTGTCTCAAAGGACAATGTCTGTATTATGATACACTGTGGTTCAAGAGGTCTTGGACATCAGGTATGCACCGATCACTTAAAAGATATAGAGAGTGCAACGAAAAAATATGGCATAAATATTCCTGATGGTCAGCTTGCATGTGCCCCGATAAACAGTGATGAAGGGCGTGCCTATTTTGGAGCTATGGCTGCCTCAGCAAACTATGCCTGGGCCAACAGGCAGATGATAACTCATATGGTCAGAGAAGTTTTTTCAAAGATTTATAAAACAGAATATGAGGATCTGAAACTTGTATATGATGTTTCACATAATGTGGCAAAGTTTGAAGAGCATACTGTAGACGGAATCAAAAAGATGGTTTGTGTACACAGAAAAGGAGCTACGCGTGCTTTTGGACCTCACTGCCATGACATCCCAAAAGAACTTTTAGAGATTGGTCAGCCGGTAATTATTCCGGGCAGCATGGGAACATCATCATACCTCCTTAAAGGAACTTTAACAGCTATGGAAAAAACCTTTGGAAGTACATGTCATGGTTCAGGAAGAGTTTATTCAAGATCCAAAGCTAAAAAAGAGATCAGTGGATCTGCAATAAAAGAAGAGCTTGAAAGACAGGGAATCTTCGTTAAAGCCACAAGTAATAATGTAATTGCTGAAGAAGCACCCGGTGCATATAAATCAAGCAGTGAAGTTGTAAGTGTGGTTCACAAAGCGGGCATCTCACTTGAAGTAGCAAGACTTGAACCTCTGGGAGTGATAAAAGGATGAAATGCAAAGCAGGCATTACATGTGAATCAGAAGGCTTTATGAACAGATATATTGAGGACTGTGAAATTGGCTGTGAATCAGTCACTCCCCAGATTCTCGGCGCACCATTTTTTAAGGGTAATTTCGTCGCACTAATAATCCCAACAGGATTTGGAAATAGTCTATATTCCTGCCTCCTTCCGGCTCTCAGAGCATCTTCCGGCAGAATAAAAAAATTTGTGGAAAAAGGCGGGAAACTAATATCATTTGGAGCAATGACAATCGAAAAAAGTGCTTATGACTGGCTCCCTTTTGAATGCGAATATATACATGAATACTTTAGTGCGCCGATCTCTGTAAATAAGGAAAGCCAGTTTTCAGGAATAATGGATGATTTTGATTCTTCAAAAACCGAATGTGATGGTTATTTTAAAGGATTTGGATCAGATATAGAGATAATTGCAAAAACCAGTGATGACCGGCCTGTAATGATTGCAAAAAAATGTGGTGAGGGATATTATGTCCTGACCTCAATTCATGAACTGCCTTCGAAGTCATTTATTAAAAAATTCTGTACTGGAGAAGCAGAAATTTTATTTTAGTTTCAAAACAGAAAGAAACTAAATATAATATAGGTGATTTTTTTGAGTGAACATAAAATGTTTGCAGATTCGGATGCATCTGATCTATTTCCGGTATCAATGGCTATCCACCGGATTATCCGGCTTCCGGTTACAGCACGTTCAAAAGAAAAAAGGGGAGTGCGGATTGAAGAGGGGCAGCTTATATCAGATGATTATTCAGGACCTGTTCTTGAAGAGGTAATCAAACTTAATACCCTCTTAAACACTACACCAATAAAGGGACCCTATAAAGGAGTCCCGGTTATTGTTGCTCCCATCCGTGATGAAAACGGAGAGGCAATCGGAGCAATAGGAGTGGTGGATTTTGCAGGAGTCTTTGATATTGCGACATTGATGGAACATCAGTCTGTGATCATAAAACAAGTATGCGGAAAAGATCCCTGCCCGCTTCCTTCGGAACAATCAGGTTCAAAAAGGTAATTGAGATGAATGAGACTGCAGAAAAAATACTCACAATACTTGAAGACAAAAAAGCACCAGTATCAGGTGAAGATATCAGTAAAGAGCTTGGAATCACAAGATCAGCTGTCTGGAAACAGATTAATGAACTTAAAAACATTGGTTACCAGATTAACTCTTCCAGAACAGAAGGATATGAACTCGTCAGTGCCACAACCAGACTTGTTCCTCATGAAATCAGAAAATATCTGAAAACAAAATTTATCGGGCATGACATACGCCACTTTGAGAGTACTCCTTCAACAACATGGATCGCAAAAGATCTATGCAAAAATACAGACATGGAAAAAGCTAACGGAACAGTTCTCGTTGCAGAAGTGCAGACAGGTGGTGTAGGGCGTCTCGGAAGAGCATGGTTTTCACCAAAAGGCGGGATATGGACGACTATTATTATAAAACCTCATGTTCCAATAGACAAACTTTTTTTCATAACAATGGCAGGTTCAATAGCTGTTGCACGTGCTATCAGACAAATGTATGATATTGGTGCTTTGATAAAGTGGCCCAATGATATTTACATTGGCGATAAAAAAATTTCAGGAATCTTACTGGAACTTTCTGCAGAGGCAGACCAGATTCATTACTGCCTGCTGGGGATCGGAATTGACGCAAATGTAAAACCTGAAGATTTACAGGGCGGAATGAAAACACCAGTCACTTCCTTAAGTGTTGAAACTGGTGAAGATATAAATCGTGCACAGT
Source organism: Methanomicrobiaceae archaeon (assembly GCA_016937345.1). Lineage (GTDB taxonomy): Archaea > Halobacteriota > Methanomicrobia > Methanomicrobiales > Methanomicrobiaceae > Methanomicrobium. The sequence goes on along the minus strand of JAFGWE010000038.1, from coordinate 2,816 downwards.
TTTTGGCAACAGTACTCAGGGAATTTGAGCGCAGATATGAACTGATTGAAGAGGGAGAATTTGTTTCCATTATAAGAGAATGGAAAAGTCTTTCACTTACACTTGAAAAAAGAGTCAGAATTACAACCCCCCGTAAAACAATTGAGGGTGAAGCAATGGATATTGATGATCATGGCGCCCTTATTATTAAAAAAGACAATGGTTTGATTGAAAAAGTTCTTTCAGGGGATTGTACTCCGATATAATATTTTTTACAACAGAGAAATTCCGGAAATATTTATCCTGTCAACCACTAAATTAAAAGTGGTTGACATAAATGTACGGGGATGAAAAAAGAACCCGAATAATCTCACAAACAGGATTATTTATAGCACTGATTGCCATTGGCAGCTATATTACAATACCAATGATCCCGGTGCCAATAACATTGCAGTCTCTTTTTGTTCTCCTTTGCGGATGTATCATGAAACGATATGCAGCAATCGCAGTATCACTGTATATCATTTTAGGATTACTGGGTCTTCCTGTGTTTCATCAGTTCACATCCGGTCCGGGAATTCTTTTTGGTCCTACAGGCGGATACCTGGTGGGATTCATATTTGCTGCTTTGATAACAGGGTTTTTTTATGAGAAAAAAAATAAATTTTTCAGAATATCCGGCCTCTTTTTGGGAACTGCAGCAATAATTATATGCGGTGTTTTCTGGATGGCATTTTCAACAGGTATTACTATTTTTGATGCAGTTTTAATAGGTGCTTTTCCGTTCATAATAGGTGATTTAATAAAAATTACGCTGGCATTTTTTATTTTTGAAAGGGTTGAAGACAATTATGATTGAACTTCTCAAAATAAAACACGGAATACTGAATATTGAATCCTGTGCAATACCTAAAGGATATATCTGTATAATAGGGGAAAACGGAAGCGGAAAAAGTAGTCTTCTAAAACTTTTATCAGGCCTGGAAATGCCTGATACAGGCAGCATCCTTTCTGACGGTAATTACATCCGAAATCTAAATGTAGGATACGTACCGGAATATCCGGAACGACAGATCATCTTTGACACGGTTTTTGATGAAATAATCTCTCCTTTAAGATTTTCTTTTACAAATCCGGACATTGCTGAAAAAAAAATTGTAAATCTTACAAACAAACTCGAGATTTCAAATCTCCTTAAAAATAAAACACGAAATCTTTCCGGAGGAGAAAAAGCATTTGTAGCCCTTGCAGTAGCACTGGCAACAGACCCGGAAATACTTGCTCTTGACGAACCCGATTCGCATCTTGATTTTGAAGCATCAGAGAAACTTTTCAAATTCTTAAAAAAATCTGAAACAGATTATATATTACATTCCACCCAGGATATGAATCTTGCAGAAAAAGCTGATTTTTTAATATTTATGCATAAAGGCAAAATCAAATACTCAGGCATACCTGATTCTGTCTTTGAAATTTTACAGGACACACCTTTTGTACCCTTATCATGGAGGCTGAAGAATATTGTCTGAGATAATTATAAAAAAATTATTGATAAAAAGAGATGATTTCACTCTTTTCTCTGAAGGGATATTCAAAGAAGGAATGCATATTATAACCGGAAATGTAGGAAGTGGAAAAACAACTCTTTCAATGGCTCTTGCAGGACTACTAAAACCTGAGACTGGTGAGATAGAATACAATGAAATCGGAAAAATATTTCTGTCAATGCAGTTTCCGGAATATCACCTGACAAAATTAACAGTTGAGGAAGAGATAAAATCATGGGGGCTTCTCCCTGATGAAATTCTAAAAATTTCAGACCTTGAGGGTACAGCAAAATTTGATCCAATGAAATTATCAAGGGGAGAACTGAAAAGGCTTCACCTTGCATGTATTCTTTCCAAAACAACTGATCTCTTAATACTGGATGAACCTTTCAGCACCCTTGATCCTGTATGGAAAGAAAAATTCTGCAGTCATGCAAAAATTCAGAAAAAAATTACGATAATATTTACTCATGAACAATCAGTTCTTCCAAAAGCAGATTACATATGGGAAATTGAAAACGGCAGACTTAACTATCTTGGAAAAATCCCCGAATGCCTTTTTAAGTGGAAAAATGCTCCAATACATGTTAAAACCGCACTTAGTATGGGAGTTACTCCTGATAATATCAGATTTGAGGATACACGGGAGGCATTATGCAGGATGCAAGACTGAGATTATTTTCAATAATTCTGCTTTCTGCATCTGCATTTTTTAGTCTTACATGTGCAGGACTGGTTTTTTTCTGGTGGCTCTTATTTACCGGCAGACAGAAATCACTTCCACCCATAAAAATATTTTTGGGGGTTTTGCTTTTAACTTTTATATTGGCTATTTTTATGCAAATAAGAGGTCTTTTAGGCATTTCATATTTTGTTAAAATGGCAGTTATACTTCTTATTGCCGGTTGGGCTTATACTGAAATTTCCCAGAATGATCTGCTGAACACAATGACATGGTTATTTGGATACAAATCCGGGTTTGAAATGGGATTAATATCCGGAATTGCGTTAAACAGAATAAAACTGATTTCAGAGGATTATGACCGAACAAAGACAGCATTTAATATGAAAAATTCAACATTTAGGTGGAGAGATTTTATTCCGGTTATTGGAAATATTTTCATATGGTCACTTAGAGATTCTACTGAACAAAGCAAAATTCTTGCATTAAGAGGGTATAAAAAAGGAGGATGCATGTACCCTTCATTTAGAAAATCAAAAAAAGACATTGCACCTGCATTTTTTTCTATTTTCATTTTTTTATTCTCTTTTTTCGACTTAGTGACATAT
>JAFGWE010000037.1 GCA_016937345.1 Methanomicrobiaceae archaeon | reverse complement strand
TTTCGATTTCAATGGATTATTTTACACCAGATGTGGGACCTGCGATAAGATCTGTCCAACAAGTTGAAGAGTCGTTGGACAACCTCCCTTTCGAACATTTTTGAAATCATTAATAAATTATCTGAAACATATAATATATAAGCAAAATATAAACCGGGTTGCAGATCTGTTGTCATTTAAACGAATTATCTGTCTTATATTTATAGGACTGGCCTTTTTATCAGCCATAGCTGTACCGGTATATGCAGAAAACAAAGCGAACCAGTCTATTACATTTGGAATCTCATTTGAGAACTCTGATGATCTTGTTTACTTAAATATATCGGGGGAAGATAAATCTAACCTGACCACAAAAAGTGAATACAGCAATTATATGCAAAGTTTTAGTTCAAACATAATCCTGCTTTTTATTCTATGCATATCCGGTGTTTTCCTGCTTCTTCTGAATACTCTTGGGAAAAAATATTCAGGACGCTTTTTTTATCAGGAAAAATTTTTATTAAGAGTGTTTCTGATTCCGACATACTCTGTGATGGGCATCCTGCTTGTGTTAATAACACTCTTTACTATAGCAATTGTAGGAAATTCAGTTGAACCTTCATCAGATAACATTTTTAAATTTCTTATGTCACTGGTTTTTTTCACATATGCAATAACATCACTCTGGCTTGCATATTCAATTGTCTTAAAAAAAGTTTACATATTTATTCTGACTTTTGAAGCAGTTGCACCATTTATTCTTTTAATATTCTCCATCACCGATCCACAAAGCTATGAATCGGCTTTGGATATATTGCTGAGTATTTTACTCATTCTGATGCTGGCTGCAATACCATTAATACACACTCGGATGATTAAAAAAAGAAAATCTTTCACCCCTGGAAAAAATGAACATATTAATAATTCAGATGCAGGTGCAAATACCCTGATACTAAATGAAGAGCAGGAGGCTATAATCCTACAGACAAAAAAGACAAGACTTCTCCCTTCTGATCTCTCCGAAAGGTATATGGATGCCGAATATATAGGAAAAGGCGGCACTGCAAAAATCTTCAGGGCAAAAAAAAGGGAAAATGGTGAAACTGTTGCAGTAAAAGTTCCCATCAGCTTTGATGAACGAACAGGCAGAAACTTTCTTAGGGAAATGAATATCTGGAAAGAACTCTCTCACAAAAACATAGTTAAAGTTTATTCCATCAATATCCTTCCCGTTCCCTATGTAGAGATGGAATACTTTAAAACTTCACTTGCAGACTTAAAAAAACCGGTTTCAGGCGCACTATCCCTTTCAATAATCACAGGTATAGCTGAAGGACTCTTATATGCACACAACAAAGGAGTTCTTCATCGTGACATAAAACCACAGAATATCCTTCTTTCAGAAGATTACACTCCAATGATAACAGACTGGGGACTTGGAAAAAAAATTGGCGAGGTTAACGAGACAAAAACAATTGCCTTTTCATTAAACTACGCCTCACCTGAACAGGTCGCACCGGGAATCTTTGGTCACAGTGATGAAAGAACAGACATATTTCAGTTAGGAGTAGTTTTTTATGAACTTTTAACAGGATTACTCCCGTTTTCCGGAGAAGGCATAGGAGAATTCTCCGGCGCAATCATAAACGATAACCCAAAATTACCATCATCAATAATATCCGGTGCAAAAAAGTTTGATAAAATTGTAATGAAATGTCTGCAAAAGCACCCTGAAGACAGATATCAGAGTATTGAAGAATTTTTGAATGATTTAAAAAGACTTTCAGACAGTTCCGTAAATCTTTAAAAAATTACAAACAACCCATTCATTTCGAACTTCTGGGTGAAAGACAACGCCATAAATCACTCTTTTTTTATGCTTTATTGCCTGAACTCCGGATTCTGATCTTGCCAGAATAATAAAATCATCCGGAGCATCAAAAGAATTATTGTGAAGTTCATATGCTTCAAACTCAGATTTGCCCTCAAATAAAGGATCATCTTCTGTTTTTATAACTTTAGTCATACCAATTTTTCTGTTCAGGGAAATATTCCCTCCAAATATTTTTGCTATTACCTGAACACCTGCACAAACACCAAGTACAGAAATCTCAGTATCCATAATAAATCTGAATTTATCTGAATCTTCCAGAAATTTATTATCCATTAGTGCAGTCCCGCACAGTATAAAAGAATCATTTTTTTCAGGCTTGTTTTTTGATAAAGCAGTATAATGAATTGTTTTAAATTCTCTTCCAAAAGATTTCACAATCTCCTCAATGGGTTTTACATATTCATAATATGACAGTGAATCAGGTTCTCCGCAAAGATCACAGATGTATATCATTTCTCCTCCAGGTGTGCTTTTAGAATAATGAATGTGCCATTATGATTCGTACATGAGGATTCATAATTATCAATTACAATCTTTTTCCTGAAAAAAGGTGCATCGCAGACGAAGGTCTCAAACTCCCCTCCTTCACCCGTAAGTGTAATTTTGTATTTTTCTGATAAAATTTTAAGTTCCTGAAGGATCTTTTCATCAATACTTCTTCCAAGCCATGATTCATCAAAAGGATATGAAAAAACACCGGAGATTCTAACATCAAATCCGGATTTGACAACACTAACCATATACTCATTCTGATTTACATACCACAGAGGATTAAAACACCAGAGGTCAAGTTCACTGCAGATCCTCTGAATCCTTGAAGCCTGGTAAACAGACATAATTGCTCCTGTAACAATCCCATCAATACCATAACTTTCACGGGCAAGGATAATTGCAGATTTCAAATCCTCAAGTTCGTCCTCTTTCTCACCTTCGGTTTCGTACTCAAAAAGAGGAATCCCACAGGCCTCCGACTGAAGGGCTGCAAGATTAATGTTAGGAGTATGAAACATATAGCTCTCTTTGTTCTTTGAGACTATTGTTATCAGGCAGGAGACCTCCTCTTTCTGCATTGCCATAAAGCATGCATAAACAGAATCCTTGCCACCTGAAAATAAAACACCAAGCTTCATACTATTTCTAATCCATCCTCAATTTTATAATACCTGTTTAAAGCAATATACAGGGCTAAACAGGAAGACTGTCTTTTCTTCTTTTAAGAATACGGATATCCTTTTCCACAGTCAGTTTTTCACCGTTTTTTGGATCATATCCAAGATAATACATCGCAGTCGATCTGGTCATTGGTGTCGGCGTAAATATTTGAAACTGTCTGCCTGAAAGATTATTTTTTTCCAAAAGCTCCTTAGTATCCTTTGCTTCTTCTTCCCCCTCCCCGGGGTGGCCTGCAATTATGTATGGAATCACGTATTTTTTTAATTTCTCTTCCTTTTTGATTCTTCCAAACTTCTTTAGAAACGACTCAAAAACTTCCCTTTGGGGTTTGTTCATTAATTTCAAAACATTATTAGAACCGGATTCAGGTGCAATCTTCATCTGACCGGATACATTTTTTTTCATAATTTCCCTTAAAAATTTTTCATCCATAATGCAGGGATCAAACCTAAGTCCTGAATTTATCTGAATATTTTTGACTTTTGAGATTTTTCCCGCTTCAGATAGAAGCATGAGATAATCATCTGTTCCTGAAACTAGATTTTTACATCCTCCTCCGTCTTTTAAGCAGTCGTTTTTTATGCATCCGCCTTTCCGGCATGATGATGCATACATATTTGCAGAAGGGCCGCCTATATCAGTGATTGTCCCTGAAAAATCATTCCTGCAGGCTATCTTTTCAATTTCTTTTAATACCGATTCTTTGCTTCTTGAAACAACTCTTTTACCCTGATGGCTGGCAATTGCACAAAAAGAGCAGTCACCATAACATCCCCTGTGTGATGTAACTGAGGTTTTAATCATATCAAATGCCGGAACATTTTTGAATCGCGGATGAATTTTACGCTCAAAATCCAGGGAATATATTTCATCTAATTCTTTCTGAGAAATCTCTATGCGGGGATACTGCACAAGATAGCGGGAGTCCTGTTTCTGAACTATAATTTTTCTGTCATCATTTTCTTCAAAAAGGACATGAGCTTTTGCAAATGCATTCTTATCGGCCAAAACTTCCTCAAATGAAGGCAGGAGTACATAATCATCACAATCAGGAAGATCTTTACTTATTATGGCACTGTTTTCAATATTAAATTCTGAAAAAGATACGCCCTTTTCTAATGCCTGAACTGTTTTAAGAAGAGGATATTCTCCCATACCATATATTAGCACCTGCGCCTTTGCATCAAAAATAAGACTTTTTTTAACCTTATCAGACCAGAAATCATAATGAGCAATACGGCGTAATGATGCCTCAATACCGCCAATTACTATAGGAACATCTTTACAGACAGTTCTTATCTGGTTACAGTAAACACTTATGCAGCGGTCAGGTCTTATTCTGTATCTTTTTTTATCACCAATACTTGAAAAATAAGGATTTTTACTCTCACAGAAAAGATCTTCCTTTCGAGGTATTTTTGCGGAAGTATAATTTAAAACCATTGAATCCATCTGTCCGCCGGAGACTGCAAATGCAATCTTAGGAGCTCCAAGCTCAAGAAAACTTTCAGGGTTTTTCCATTTGGGCTGGGAGAGAATACCTACTCTGTATCCGTTTTTTTCAAGGAATCTTCCCAGAATTGCCATTGCAAAGGATGGGTGATCTACATAAGCATCAGGAGTTACGATGATTACATCACAGCAGTCCCACCCGCGTTTTTTCATCTCATCTTTTGTAGTTGGCAGAAACATAAAAGCAGCTTTTAATTAAATATTGTATTCTATAGAATTTATCCTTAACAGGTAAAAAAAAGTTTAAATTTTTTTATTGTTTTTATTTTACTCAAGAAGAATATCAAGTGCCTCGTCCCTGTAGGATTCCATAACATATGGAATACCCGAGACTTCGGATGCTTCAGGAGTAAGTGACATAAGATCGTTTCTTGAGACTGATGAAAGGCTGAAGTTTCTGCTTCCTGCCATCATCTGCTGCATTCCTGTTCTGAAACGCTGTGCATAAGTGTAAAGACCAACTGCACCAAGTGGAATCTCACCCATTCTCTCACCGTATTTTTCCTTAAGCTCTTCATAAGAGACAAAGATCTCCTCAACAGTCTTTCCATACTTTGATACGGTCTTTGGGAGTTCTCCGGCATCGATCCACTTCTGGATATTCTTTCCAACCATTCCCGGAATCATTAATGCACGGCCCATGCAGACTGCCTTGAAGTAAGGTGCTCCCATGCAAAGTGCCTTGAAAGCATTTGCCTCATCTGCAAATCCTCCTGCAATTGCAAGGTCAGGAATACGCATACCTTTGTTTTCAAGCTTTGTTGCAAATTCATATGCAAGTGACTGGAGGTAGAATGTCGGGATACCCCATTCATTCATCATTGGCCATGGGCTCATACCTGTTCCACCGGGTGCACCATCTATTGTAAGCAGGTCAATCTTTGCTTCTGAAGAGTATCTGATTGCCATTGCAAGCTCTTTCATGGAGTATGCACCGGTTTTTAATGTAATACGCTTAAATCCAATATCACGAAGACGGTCAACTTCTTCCAAAAATCCTTCTTTTGTAACAAAACCAAGGCGTGAATGGCGCTCAAATTCAGTTATAGCTCCTGCTTTATATGCTTCCTGAACATCATGTCTTGTAGGGTCAGGGAGTACTATATATCCACGATTTTTAAGCTCAAGTGCACGTTCGAGAGTCTTTACCTTTATCTCTCCACCTATGCATTTTGCACCCTGTCCCCATTTAAGTTCAAGTGTTTCAAGATTGTGCTTGCTTGCCACGTACTCTGCTGTGCCAAGGCGTGTATCCTCAACATTCATCTGGACAAGAATTTCACCAAATCCTTCGTGGAATTTCTTATATGTGTTGATTCTTCTGTCCATCTCAGGCGAGTCAATAACTTTTCCCTTGTTATCAAGTTTAAGCTGAGGATCGACACCACATACATTTTCACCACAAACGAGTGTGATTCCTGAAATTGCAGCACCTACTGCAAAGTGTTCCCAGTTTGCTCTTGCAATCTCAGTTGAGCCAAGTGCACCTGTGAATATAGGAACTTTCATCGGGACCTTTATGTCCCATCCATACTCTGTCGAGGTATCTACATCGTCAAAAACAGCAGTGTCCGGATTTCCGGTAACGCCTTTTAAGAGACCCTTTGCACCGACTGCATATCCGTGTATATTAAGATGTGAATAGTCAATTGGATAGTCCTTATCTGCACCTGCAGTTACTTCTCCAAAAGGACCGGGGTATAATACTTCACGGCCTCTGAATGAGGAGAGCCATATATCACAGTTACCTTTGCACCCGTCGACACAGCGTGAGCACATGCCCGACATTGGAACTACACTTTTGGAGCGGTTCTGTGTGTGGACCGCTTCATCTGAATTAGGGGTTTTCAAATTCGCCACTAAATTTCCTCCTGATTTCCCGCATCCGGAATTCTACACAAATACGGTTTTTTTTAAAATTCAATTCAAGTAAATTTATTATTTATCAAATTTCCCTGCATTTTTGCAAATGCTTACAAACATCTTCTTTCTTGCAGCTTATAATATTTTCTATATACAGTATAGAGTCTATTTTCATCACAATAGCTTCAGGCAATAGATTAAAAGAGTTGATTGAAACGGTTAATTTAACTTATAAATTAAAAAATACCATTAATATTTCAAAATTTAAAAAATGTCTGATTAATTTGATATGAATAAAAATAATAATAATCTCAATCGGAGATAATTATCATATAAATTTAATTCCGACGTCTTTCATATCATTATATTTTGCTATATTGAAAATAAGAGGTGTAATACTCTCAACAACGGACGACATTGCAAGAGGTCCGGCATCGACTGCTTTTAACAGTGAAACCTCATTTACAAGCCCCATAACAATTTTTTTTGCCTCATGATCATCACCACATACGGCAACGGAATAATCAAGTTCATCATCCAACTGTTTCCATTTATTTGCTGCTATATTGTTAAAAGCCGATACGACTTTTGCATTTTCAGGAAGAAGACGTTTTACAGCAAGTGCTGCCGAACCATCAGCAGGAGGATCATAATAGAAATGATCACCTTTTGAAATTGGATTTATCGGACTGATGACAATCTTATTTTCAAATCCTGTTAAAGAATCAAGAGTAGATTCCAGATTTTTGTAGTTCACAGACAGCACAACAATATCCCCCTTATCTACTGCCTCTTGATTTACAGCTCCGGAGCACATAGACTCAATCCCTCTTTCTTTTAATGCCTTAATCGTACATTCACTTGCATAAGATGCCTTTTCAATATCTCTAGAGCCAAGTATTATCTCATGATTATGTGAAAGACGATGTGCAAGACCCTGTCCTATATGTCCGGTTCCACCCACAATTCCGATTTTCATATTTATACCTGTTATTACGCAATTAGTCTAATTGGTTGTATTTCAATGCCAATTAAATATTCCTTTTAAAAAAAGATGACAAGGCCACTAAATTATTACCCTTATCTAAATATAAGAGAAATCCGCTGACATTCAATTATAAAAATGTCACTTAATTTTTGATATTATTATCTAAAAATGTGAAATCAGTTTATTCGCATCTAAAAAAAATGTGAAATCAGTTTTTATTAATTTCCTGCAGAATATTTTCCATCACCTTATCAACATGCTGCCAGGTAACTTTGTTCTGTTCTGTTCCGTCACGGCGTACAATAAAGGGTTTTCCTTCATCTCCTGCTTTTCTCATATCAGGATCCAGAGGAATATCTCCAAGATAAGGAACTTTTAATTCTTTAGCAGCTTTTTCTCCCCCGCCTGAACCAAAGAGATCAATTTTGTCCCCACAGTGCGGGCAGATAAGACCACTCATGTTTTCAATTATTCCAAGTACTTTTATGTCAAGTTTCTCAACAAATTTGACAGATTTAGAGGAGTCTAAAACTGCAACATCCTGTGGAGTTGTAACAATTACTGCCCCTGCAATATTTGGTGCAAGCTGAGCTACCGATAAGGCTTCATCACCGGTTCCAGGCGGAAGATCAACAACTAAAAAGTCCAACGTTCCCCAGTTTACATCTTCAAGGAACTGCTTTATAGCAGTGTTTTTCATAGCACCCCTCCAGATTACAGGGCTTGAGGTATCAGGAAGAAGAAAAGCCATAGAGACAACTCCGAGATTTCCAAGGACCATGACAGGATCTATATGCTTTCCGTCCATTGAAGAAAGTTTTTTGTCTTCTATACCAAGCATTTTTGGAATATTTGGCCCATGAATATCAACATCTGCAATACCGGTTTTGTAACCTTTATTGGCAAGAGACATTGCCAGATTTGTTGCAACAGTGCTTTTGCCAACCCCTCCTTTACCGCTTAAGACCAGTATTACATGCTTTACATCCATCTCAACCTTAGGAGGAAGTCCTGAAGCTGTCTTTTTTGGATCATTACAGTTTGCTGCTGATGCACATCCTTTGCAGTTACCATCACATTCCGAATTTGTATTTTTTTCAACCATTCTTAATCTCCAATATATTTACTATTCAGATTTTGTTTGTAAATATTCAAAATAATTTAAGATAAATGTATCAATTCTATCATTGAAATTTCTTTTTAATTTTAAACCGATATTACCGTTTTATTAACCTTTTTACACCAGATAAGGCATCTTACTAATCATTTATCTAATAAATCAATAATTTATTATATTGATTATGCTGATTTTCCCGCACAATAACTCAAAAAATATTTACTTTTGTTATTGACTGTTTTTTATTAAAAAAATTCAGTTCCGATGAATCACCTGAATATCTCGAAAAAAATAAAATAATATTTTTATATCTGATTTTTAGGAGTTTGAGGATCACATTTACTTTTTATTCTTCGTATGCACTGGCATAAATCACAGATTGTTACCGAACCTTCGCCGGTAATCACTCCATCAGCCCAGGCTTCAATAATTTCGTTTAAATCCATTGAGATATCAATATCGCCCATACCCCTTTTCTTGCTTATATACTGGGATACTGCTGCACGAGACATCCCCATCCATCTGGCTACTTTTGCCTGCGGTATTCCCTTATCTGTAACAAGACGGAATACAAGCTCTGATCTAACCTGTGGAAGATAAACCCGCACAATCTCATCACAGGTCATTATATCGCATAAAGGAGGTCTCATGTTGATGCCATTTCCAGTATATCATCAGATTTTGAAATTTTATTTTTCTGATATAGTACCTGTCTGGCATCTCTGAAATTGAACTTTTCGATTATAAGTTCGCTTTCTTTCAGGCGTTTTAATGCATACCTGATTGTTCTCGGCGCTATCTCTGCTTCAGAGGTCATATCTTTAAAGGTTTTTGGTTTCCCGTCATCAAGAATACGTAGTACAACTTTTGCTGAAGGTGGGAGACGCATTTTGTTAACACTGTTAACGACTGGCATAGTTAATTTGTTAACACTGTTAACATATATAGTTTTTGTAAAATTCAAAAATTCAATTAATTCTGATTTTTGAAAAAATGAAAAAAAACATTCATCTATATTTTTAGCAGGTTTTAGGCATGCCTCATTATAAAAAGAATAAAAGAACTGCCTCTGGATATATATAAGCATATTTCTGTTGATAATTCGCTTAAACTAATAAAAAAGTGCAATTTTAGAAGGTATATTAAAAAAATATGTATCAAAAAAAGATTTACCAAAGATGCAGATATTATTTTATATAGGCTGCAGAATCCTGCAGAAGGACATGGAAATATAAAGAAAAACCATCCATACCAAATATTGTATAGTATTTTTGCTTTATGTGCAGTATTCGCTCATAATTCCTGCATAAATTTCAACAGATTTTTTAAGATTTTCTACTGAAACTTTTTCATTCTTGCCGTGCATTGTTGTAAGATCACCTGGCCCGTATTCAATTGCATTAAATCCCTTTTCCCGAAGATATCTGGCATCACTTGCTGCCCACTGAACTATCGGGCAGGATTTTTTTCTGTAAACCCGTTCAATCTCCTTACATGCAATTGCAACAATTTTTTCGGAGGGGCAGGTAAGATTGGGGTCACACATTTCAATAGTATTTATATTCGGAGATGAGTTATGCTTTGATAATTCTTCTTTTAATTCATTGATTCTGCACCCCCAGGGGATTCTCATCTCAAGACTCAGAAAGCATCTCTGAGCTACAATATTCATCTCCTCACCTCCGCAGATTTTTCCAGGATTGTATGTAATTTTTCTTAATATTTCCCCCGAGTCAGGAATTCCATATATTTCTGATAAAACATCTGAAGAATTATTAATTATCTCTTCAAGGCTGGTTTCATTCATGTAATCTTTTTGATGCAACTCTTTTATAAAATTTAAAAATTCAAATGATTTCATTATAGCACTGACACCAAAAGCAGGATATAAAGAACCATGCCCAGGTTCTCCTGTAAAACTAATTTCAGCCCTGAAAAGTCCTTTCTGCCCAATTGCAGGATTCATGCACGGAGTTGGTTCAGCAATTATACAGTCACAGGGTCTTATTAGCCGTTTATCCAGCAGATAATTAACTCCGGCATTCCCACCGGATTCTTCATCACACACAAAACAGAGATTACATGAAGGTGTAAAACCCTTATTGAGAGTCTCAGATAGCGCACATAATATTGCAGCACATCCACCCTTCATATCGGTAGAACCTCTGCCATGCACATATCCATCAGAGATCTCTCCTGAAAATGGATCATTATCCCACCCCTCACCTATTGCAGGTACAACATCCAGATGACCCATGAACATTAGGGGCTTATTCTTATAATCAGTAAATATATTAGCCCGTCCAAAGCCGTCATCAGTAATCTGAAAAGAAAGGCCAAGGCCTTCAAGAGTATTTCCGATGTACTCGGTGACCTCTTTAGTAGACCCCGGCGGATTTTCACTTTTAATCGCTACAAGCTCCGAACAAACCCTTGAAACATCCATATCCTTACTTCTTTTTACTTAAAAATTCTTTGAACAAACCATCAAGTGATCCACCATCATACATACTTTTCAAAAGTTTCTGGTCAAAAAATTCATCTATCCACTGATTAAACGAATTTACAGGAGTCGGTTGATTGCTGTCAGGGTCAGTTACTATTCGAAAACTCCTGTAGCCTGCGGATGTTGACTTATCATATATGACTCTCCACAGATATGGAAGAGAATCAAACTTTTCTTTATAATTAACCTTTAACCAATTAATGAATTCAGGAAATAGTGCTCTGTCACCCTTCTGCTCCTCATCAATACGCCAGCGCATATATTCCTGATTCATCTTATTTCTGATATTATGATAATTGTAGGCAAGAATACAGACTGAAAAGTCAATGTGTGCAAGAGAATCCATAAAATAAAAGTACAGAACCTGATTGAAGTCACCGGGTGATTCCAGAACCAGTGATTTAGAGTATAGTCTGTCCAGAACATGCTGATATTCATTTTTTTCAAGAAGCATGATAATTTATTAAACCATATTGCAAAAAAATATTTGCAAGTATACACTGAAAAAAATTATTTAAAGAAAGGTTCACGTCTATTTACCGCAACTTTAAAGAGTTCTTCGAGTTGGACACCGCTTTTGCCCTTAATATTTAGATGATTGTCATGCCTGAGAAGGCAGGGCTTTAATTCACCGTCTGATGTAACTCTCAAACGATTGCAGAAAGCACAAAATTCATTATTATGCATTGGGCGCACAATTTCAACTTCTGCACCCTCTATGCAGTATTTTTTCCTGTGATGCATTCTTCTTGTAAGAATAGTTTTTGATCTGCTTTTCAAATCTTCTTCAAGCGAACTGATATAACTTTCATGGTTTTTATCATTTAAATCCATTAATTCAATGAATTGGAGGATTATCTCTTTTTTCCCACTCACATAGGATATAAAATCCTCAACCTCATCATCATTGCATCCTTTGAGAAGAACAACATTAAGTTTTACAGGAGTTAAACCGGCATTTACTGAGGCATCAATACCGTCAAGAACATTAGATAGATAATCCCTACCGCAAATTTCATTATATTTGTCCGGATTTAAACTGTCAATGCTGATATTAACTCTTGAAAGTCCTGCATCTTTTAAATCCTGTGCAATTGGAGCAAGAAGAGTACCGTTTGTAGTCATGGATGCCTCCATTGAAGAAGGCACTGCATGAATAATCTCTACAATATCTTTTCTAAGTGTAGGTTCTCCGCCTGTGAACTTTACACTATTCATGTTAAATTTTGCAGCTGTCTTTAAAATTTCAGAGATATCATTTAACGAAATCTCCTCTTTTGGAGAAACCTCTCCTTCTCTGTGACAGTATTTACATTTAAGATTACATTTTGAGGTCAGACTAATTCTTAAATTTGTGACCGGCCTGTTATAGCTGTCCTTCAGAAACATTTGAAAATCCTTTGAAATTTTTGGCGACTATGTACACCTCAGTACTTCCCTTTCTTGTTGCCCGGGTCCTGTGAACTTTAACACCATAGAAATTATCCCTTGCAATGTCAAGAAGTTCCTTAAACATCTCTCCCTGAAATGCTTTCACAACAAAATTTCCGCCGGGCTTCAAAACAAGAATTGCAAACTTAAGTGCCTTCTCAGACAATCCTATTGCTCTTGCCTGATCATAGGCTTTCTGTCCGGACAGTTTGGGTGAGGCATCACATACAACAACATTCACAAGATCCAGATGTGAAAGAATCTGGCCCTGAACTTTTTCAGTCGTAAAATCACCCCTAATCGTGATTACGTTCTCGATAGGAGTAATCTGATTAAGATCAACTGCTATTACCTGCCCGTCAGTCATACCGCGGATCACCTGCGACCAGCTGCCCGGTGCAGCGCCCAGATCCACTACATTGTCATCTTCTCTGATAATATTGAATTTATCCTGTATTTCCAGAATTTTATATGCCGCACGTGAACGGTATCCTTCTGTTTTTGATTTCCGGTAATACCTGTCTGCGCCCCACTGTGAACCCATTTTACTCCATATATACTAATTTTAGATTCCTAATTTTGCTTTCTAATGTTACAAGAGATTCTGTTTTCTTATAAATACTGATGAAAACTTTATCAAAAACTACTTTCCGGTAAAATATCTGTTTTGTAACCTTATAACTGATGAGATCAAAACATCAGATATTATTAAAAATTATGCTTATGTAGTATTTAACCAACTTTATACTATCAGCACCTTCAAGAGACCCTTTTTTCTTATCAAACTGGCTGTTAAATAACATCATTAAACATTCCCTCAATTTTTTATTTTCGCACCACACACGAACCACTTATAATCTGCATCATCCAACACATCATCGAGGTAAGCGTAGTGCCTTCAAGACATCATTTTCAACGATGCCTACACCCTCACGATGCACGACTACGCAGACAACTTGTTGCTTCAGCCGGACGAGCTCATCAGAGCAGTACGACCCCGGCGCATGGGGGGAACACGGGGGCGTCACACAGTATTGACAATTTTACACCTGTCAAGGGTGTGATTGAAGACAGAATTGAACGGAGAATACGCGAGAATTTAAAGCTCTCACGACTTTTAGAAGAATATCTTTCAGATTAATCTTCTTCTCCGTTTACTGTCAATGATTATTACCTCGTCCTCGAAAGATAGGATGTATTACACATGGGACACATTCGATGAACACCATTAGGACTGCTAAACTGCACTATCTTACCATTATTTCTCCAACAATTCGAGCAATATTTTATTTTGTTACCTTCACTTTCCAATGTGAAAAATGGATAATTTGTGTCTTGTACAACATCTTCAGCATTTATTTTTTGTACTTCTTTGAGACGGCTGATCTCTGACTCAAGCTCATTGATTCTTTTTTGCTTCTCAGAATTATCTGATTGAATATCTAATGCCTGTGCTTGCAAATCAAGCAATTTTTGATACAATTCTATATTATCAACTTTTTTTGCAAGACTCGCCGCATCTTTGAGTGCTTCGTAAAATGACATAGATCTTATTTCCCTAATTTTTTCTCTGCTAGTTTCTTTTCAAGAAATGCTTCTATTCGTGCATCGAGTTCTTCATCTGTCACTGTAACAATATCTCTCACGGCACCACTTTCGCGATCAAGTTTCTCCTGGACTGCGCGGCGAATGTATTCCATCAAAGAAATGCCCAATTCATTCGCAGATCTTTCTGCATCATTTTTTAGAGATTGAGGCATTTTTACAGTTGTTTGAAAATCCTTTTTCTCTTTTTTAATGGCCATTGAAATAACATCTATGAACATCATAATATACTTTTTCACACCAAAGGACATCATTGAATATCTTTATATAAATGTAATACCTATGTTTGTATATGATGTCCAAAGATGTTCAAACGCAAGTA
This sequence comes from Methanomicrobiaceae archaeon, assembly GCA_016937345.1. Taxonomy (GTDB): domain Archaea; phylum Halobacteriota; class Methanomicrobia; order Methanomicrobiales; family Methanomicrobiaceae; genus Methanomicrobium. The sequence goes on along the minus strand of JAFGWE010000037.1, from coordinate 49,179 downwards.
TGTTTGAAGTTTGACACACCCGAGATCGAAATTATCGATGGGCTCGCAAGTACAGACCACAGAACACGAGCTGGAATGGTTAAAAAAATCGTTTTAGATTACCTCGAAACCACGAAAAAGGAGAGAAAACATGAATGAAAACAACGTGGCCAGCCCCTGTGTTTCCACAGCCGCCAAGCAAAGGGAACGGGGAACTGGCATTAAAGAAGTTGTATTTGAGAACATAAAATACAGTCGGAGGTCGGCAGTATGAGCCTTGCAGCAAGAACAGCTGAATACCGGCCCCCAAATGAGGATGCATTGCGAGGCATAATGTCATCAGACGCTGACAAAGAAGAAGTTGGGGAACTCCCGGTTTATCTTTTATCCAGCGTTATTAAAGGATTGACAACAAAACACGGCAACAAAATCGTGAATATTCAAATTCATCGTGCTAAATCTAACCAGTATCGAGTCACTTATTCGCTAAATGATCGTTATGGAGGTGCTCTCAATGACTAAGGTAACCTATCCTTGCACCTTCACAAAGAAAGTCGATGACGATGGCGACACATTCTGGAGGGGAGAGCAGAAGCAGCTTGACATCCTGATTGAGGAATGTTCATTTACTGACTGCGTGAGTGAACTGGAAAGGACGATGAAAAAAGTCTTCCGGAAAATGACCGGCTCTGATTCAATGGATCACCTAATTCACTGTCAGCAGACTGCAGTAAAGGGCGTCGTTTCATTTAAAATTCCCGTCAATCGGACACTGACGGAATTTGTATCTTCAGCTGTTGATAATGATGCTGAAGAAGATCCCTCTGATCTCCCGGATGTCAACGAAATCAATATGGCTGCACTGGCTGCACTTGAGGCCGCCAATGAAAGGGAGATCCTCGATGATCGCGAACTGGAATGTGACTACAGAGCCACTCCGGAACTTGAAGGTGGTATAGAAGCATTGCCTGAATGGTCCCCAAAACCAGGAGATAGAGTAATTTATTCAAACCCATTCATCCCTATGGAATGTGGGCTGTTTATTGTCTCCCGACCAGTTTTCAACGATGAAAAAGATCTTCCAGAGGAATACTGCATTATCAGTCAAAAAGGTAAGGAAAATACAGAAATCCGAAAACGTGAGCTGAAAAGCAGACTCAAATTAGGGCCTGAAAAACCTTGTGCAAAATTCTGCAAAGACAGGGCTTGCAACTATTATCAACCAAGAGAATGCAGCGGCGTTCATGAATGTAATTTAACCGGCTTAACTCCTTCATACTCTAACCTTTGCCCCCGGGATGAAGAAAAACTAACAAATAATCAGTTCCAGCAAATTGCAGAGTTCCTGGCAGACACATCACCGGAATACTCAGAAAAAGGAGGCATTACAGATGAGTCCTAAGAGTAATCCACAGGACATTTCCTCCAGGTCAAAAAAACACCTTTTAAACCTGCGGGCAGTTTACCAGAAGAACTCCGAGCTTATTGATGAGTTTGTAAAGACTCTAAGATTTGAATGCAGCGTTAAAGAAAACGACCATTGTGCTGACTGTGAGTTTGCATACAAAGAAGAAGAATCCGATCTTCACTTCACCTGCAGAATGTTCTGCTGCCAGGGTATTCAGAAGCTCGACGGCCTGCTGAAACTCGTCAGAAAGGATCTGCCGCCAGCACAGCAGATTATAGGGGTCTGTATTACCGTGTCCTGCGGAAATGATGTTGGTCCTGACTACCTTCCTTTCGTCGACGACTGGATTGTCAGGGGCAAGTCTGCTGAGGAGCTTGTCAAGAACGTGCTCGATACAGTCGCCGGTGACATGATTGAAAACGAATCAGATCTTTTCGAGGATTATGCACAGGCCCTGGCAGGTTCCAAAGTTGCTCTTTTAAAGGCAGGTGAGGTCTGATGTCTGAAGTTGCACAGCAGCCTGTTGTTATTCCAAGCACCGCCAACGCTGATGAACTCGCACAGATGGATATGCTTCTTGCACTTGACCGTGTTCAGCACAGTCAGGATGCTGAGTCTGCAGCCGTCTTTGTAGAGCGTGCTCTTGCAACAGGTATTGCTCATTACCCCCTGGGAGAAGTTATCAGAGCTATTGAACAGAGACTTCCGGAGGCAACTCCACAGCAGGAAGAATCACTGTCACTTCTAAAGGATAAGGGGTCCGGCACGGTTTCACCAGCCAGAGTGATCGGGGCATTTGGAGATACGGCTCTTGTGCTTGTAAAGAAACAAGGTCTGATAAATCCTTACAAAGTGATAGAATTCACTGTCCCGAAAGATTTTGAAAATGGGATCCCAGGTTGGGATATCACACGGCCATTGCAGCGCCGTATCTGGGCTCCTGCAGAGGAGGTGAGCAGCAATGTCTGAAGCTATGCAGAGGCCTTCTGCACAGGTTCCTGAAGTTGATGCAAGAACCCTTGCAGCTGAGACCGACATTGACACTCTGTTGGAGACCGCCTGGTTTGCACGCGAGACTGAACTCCAGCTCATTGACGATAACAGAATGAAGCGGGATGAAATGGAGAGGTCGGAGAAGTGGCTCGCTGCACAGCAGGCCATCGCAGAGTGCGAAGCGGAGTTTGCAGATTCTGTTAAGGACCTGAACGCTCGCATCGACAACCTCAGAGCCCTGCAGGCTGCACTCCTGGAGAGAGCACAGGAACTTGGTATCGAGTCCAAGGTCACAGCTGACGGCACTTACAAAGTAGTGCAGAAGACTATCAGAACTGTAATCCCTGAACGGTTCCGGCAGCAGTTCGGTGACGAGCTCTTCAACCAGCTTGCCGAAGTTAAGATCAAAATTGGTGAAGCTGAAAAGGTAATCAGTAAAGAGGATGCTCCATTCTTTGAAGCCTGTGTCAAAAGAAATCCACAGGGAGCCCCGAAGATTGAGTTTGTAATCAACAAGAAAAAGACCGGCGTTTTAGGCAACAAGGGGGTGAAGGCATGACTCGCTTAATGGTTTTTGGACAATCCGACGACCTCATAGAAATCAGAGAAATAGGTCGCTACCCTGATGAGATCATCAGGGGAGGTAATGAGTTTGGAATCTATTATCCCTCCAAAGAGAATCCTGTTGAGCTTCATTTCTCCGATGGATCTATCCTGAACATCTGGTATGGTGAGAGAGATCTTGGAATCTGGGGAATTGAAGTCAAAGAACAGGGAACTATAGGAACGCCCGGAGCAGGAACCATAATTGTCCCCGCAGAAGATGACAGGGGTATATACTCAGATGTCGCTTTTGTGACTGCCCCGGGCCTCAAGTTTGTGAAATGTATTTACGAAGGAGAGGAGGTATCCCTATGAGCCCCGACACACAGCAGCTGATGCACATCAGGCAGCGACAGGCTCACCTCAAAGAGGACATGAGTCTGTATGGAGTTAAGACCCCTACAGAGCTTCCTCTTAAAACCATTCTTTATCACAGAGCCGTCAGGCTTTCAGGAGGTGTGCAGTAATGTCAGAAAAAACACCTGCGGACACCGCCTCGGAGGAAGGTGTTGCAGTGCAGGAGCTATCAGCTGAGAAACTTCAACTCATCAAAAATATCTGTGCGAAGGATTGCACTGACAATGAGTTCCAGCTGCTTATGCACCTTGCAAAGACCTATGGTCTTGATCCTCTTGCCCGCCAGATCTGGGCTGTGAAATATCCTGGCAGTCCTGCACAGATCTTCTGTGGGAGAGACGGCCTGCTGGTAATCGCTCATAGGTCAGAGGTTTTTGACGGCATGGAATCCGGAGTCCGTAAGGAAGATGAAGAGTTCATCGGATGGGCAAGGGTATTCCGCAAAGACATGTCCAAACCATTTTACCGGGAAGTGTACGGATCTGAATACAACACCGGGAAGGCTTTGTGGAAATCAAAGCCCCGGACAATGATTCAGAAAGTTGCAGAGGCACAGGCCCTGAGACTTGCATTCAGCATAACCGGCATGTATTCTCAGGAAGAGATGGACGATGTCAAGCCGTCCGGAACCTATCATGATCCTAATGCATGTTCAGTCTGTGGCGGCCTTGTCGAGATGCACCTGCAGGAGAAGATTCGGGCTGAGACTGACGGTAAGACTATGTGTCTGGCCTGCTTTAACAAGTGGTGGGAAGACAAGAAAAATGCAGAGGCCTCCGCGGATATTCCAGAAGGATTCACTGCAGAAGTCAAACCCGTCGAGCCAGAACCTGCTCCTGAAGAAAAGCCTGCAGAGGAGGATCCGGAACCTGAACCTGTAGAGGTACCTGCAGAAGAACCGGCTGCACCGGCAAACCTGACAAACCGCAAATGTGAGGATTGCGGAGAGCTCGTCACAAAAGAGGATTCAAGTCTTTCTCAGTATCATCATGGGGCAGGCCATTTCCTATGCAAACCCTGCTTTGACAAGAGACGTGAGGAACAGAAGAAAAAAGCTCAGGCAAAGAAATCTGAGCCTGCACCCGCTCCGGCGCCTGAAAAAGCTGCTGCCCCTAAAGCACAGGAGACAACAGAAAGCACAGGCATTGTCTGTGAAATATGCGGTGCAAAAGACGTCTCTCCAAGTGTGGCCCAGATGGCCTATAATTTCACAGGAAAGAGGCTCTGCCAGAAGTGCATGATTGATTACAAGAAAGGGGGTGCAGAATGAGCTACACTATGAGGTATCAGGTGTTTGAAGCAGGTTCCTCAAAACCCCTACTTTCTAAAGAGGCAGATGTTGATGGCGACACTGCCCTGAAGTTTTATAGTCAGATCATTCATGAAACACCGGGTGCAGAAATCGTGCCGAAGACCCTTGCAGATATGTTTCCACACCCAGAGCCTGAGCTGCAGCCTCTTGTCGATAAGTGCGAGCTCGAGCAGGAAGAACAGGACCGCGAGATGCTGCAGGAGCAGACCGTCAGGATTGATTCCCAGGGGAAGGTTCTCAAGATCTGGGATCCTGAAGAGAGAGAATTCCTCAGAGGATTTGCAACTGTGAACGATGCCCTGGAAGGATTTTGCAAAGAGTATCCTGAATCTGACCGCACCGACAAAAGCGTGAATGGCGCCTGGTATATTCTGAAGAAAAAGGGCCTTCTGATGTGTCAGGCAAAACCGGCAATCGAGGAAGCTGTCGAGGAGGCAGAACCCGAAAGCTCTCCCGCTTTTCGCCTGAACGATTATGTCAAAGTGATTGACAAAAATCTGCCCAGTTACGGAAAGACCGGAAAGGTTCTCTCAGTCAGGAAGAACGAAGCCCTTGTCAGCATTCAGAAGTGCAGGTACTGGATTGCACATAATAAACTTGAATTACAGGAGAACCCGTCAAAAAACTGACGATGGCGCTTTTGTATAAACATGCTCCCTCATGTAAGGGATGGCCGGAAGAGGAAAAGAATCGGCTTGCGGAATTAATACAACAGCGCCGGGCTGCAATTGATGCTTTGGAGTATATTCGAGCATCAGCTTTGACCGGAAAGATTCGCACGATTTTGTATCTCGGGTTGAGAAATCCTGAGATTAATAAGCTTAAAGCAATTGGGGTGATTTAATTGACAATAGAAATCCCTGAACAAATACGGGATTGCATTTTTATTAAGGTAAAGACTGGTGACAAAGCTGCTATTGAACCGGGCTGGCAGAAGGATCATAACTATGCTGCCAATGCCCTGGAGCTCATTGAACACCTGAAGGCCGGCGGAAATTATGGTGTGATGCCGACCGGAGGCGTGTGTATCCTGGACGCAGATAATGCCATGACTCTGATGGAACTCGGAGTGCTTGACTCTCTGTCAGATACTTTCTTTGTTCGTACCGGAGGAGACGGGTTTAGAGGACATTTTTATTTCCGGTGCCCGGGATTTCCGGACAACAAGAAGCTCATCCTGTATCACCCGGAGACAGGGGAGGAGCTGGGGGATATCCGCCCCAGCGGGTGCAGAGCTTACTGCGTGGGGCCATCGTCCATTCATCCCTCAGGGAAACCTTACGAGATAGGGAACGGTTCCACACTGAAGAGTTTTACATACACAGATATCCGGAAAAATATTCTGTCAAAGGTGAAGACTTCGGCTGACAAAAAAGAAGAGGCACAGCAGCAAGTCACAGAAAGGATCCCAGATCATATCAGAGGATCCGGCAGCAGCCTTGTTGACAGACTCGGCCTGACAGTGACGCAGTTCATGATGCCACTCAACCCCAGACCCAGGGAGAATCAGATCGAAGGTGAGCATCCAGTTCATGGCAGCGATACCGGTACAAACTACATTGTTGACCCTATGGGTAACAAATGGTACTGCCGGCGCCATGGCACGGGAGGGGGGCCTCTGGAGGCACTTGCCGTTGCAGAGAAGATCATAGACTGTAGCGAGGCAGGGAAAGGCTGTCTGCAGGGACACTGGCCTGCTATTTTTGACGCCCTGAAAAAGTGGGGATACAGTTCACAGCTGGCAGAGATTGAGACTGAGAAGCAGCAGGCTCTGCAGAAGAAAGAGGCAGCATCCAGAATCGCCCATGATGTTGCTCCGGAACCTGAAGAACCTGCACCTGAGACAAGTGAGACAGAAGGTGAGACAGTTGTCCCGCCTGTCCCAGATGTGCAGGTTTCGTCATGGCAGTTGCTGCCGGTTAAATCCTGCGTTGGTGAGGGCTTTGATTTAACGGACGCCGGAAACTCCGACAGGCTTGTTCATCAGTATGGAGATGTTCTCCGTTATTGTGTCACGTTTAAGTCCTGGTATATCTGGGACAGTCTCAGGTGGCGCCGGGACGAGCTCAACGAGATTCTGGCCATTGCGACAATGACGGCCCGGTCGATTATGATTGAGGCAGCTCATGTCAGTGAAGAGAAATTTAAATGGTTTGCAAAGTGGGGGATGAACTCTCAGTCTCTGGCAAAAAGAGAGGCGATGATCCGGGGTGCGACTCCTTACGTTGCAGTGACGCCTGATAAATTCGACAGTCATCCGTCTCTGATAAACCTCAAAAACTGCACTTTAGATCTGGTAACGCTGCAGGCGAGAGAGCCTGACAAGAAGGATCTCATGACAAAGTGCATGAATGTCGTGTATGTACCTGATGCAAAATGCCCTCTGTGGGAGAAGCACCTGGAGACGATTTTCGACGGCGACCGAGAACTCATCGACGGCTTCCAGGAGATATGTGGATACTCTCTTCTCGGCGATAATCCGGAGCAGCAGATCTTCTTTTTGTATGGGACGGGGAAGAACGGGAAGAGTGAGACAACGAAGGTCTTGTCTCGCATTTTTGGTGAATATGCAATCAACATTGCAGCGGAGTCTCTCATGGTGAAGAGGGGCGAGGCCCCACGTTCCGATATCGCCAGGATGGCCGGAGCCAGACTGGTCACGGCCTCTGAAGCTTATGAGGGGGCGCGTCTTGCCGAGTCAGTGATTAAGCAGCTGACAGGTGATGACAGGGTCACGGTCCGGAGACTTTACGAGAATGAATTCTCGTTCAGACCTGAAGCAAAAATCTTCATGGCAACGAACCACAAACCCCGCATAACCGGTGTCGATGACGGTATCTGGAGACGTATCCAGCTCTGGCCTTTTACGATTATAATCCCTCCAGAGAAGCGTGTGGCCAATTACGGTGACGTGTTGCTGCAGGAAGCATCAGGTATCCTGAACTGGTGCCTGGAAGGATTCAGACGATATCAGACAAGAGGAACTCTTGAGATCCCGGATGCCGTGCAGGCGGCCACTAAAGATTATCGGACAGAATCCGACAGTGTCCGGTCATTTTTGACTGATGAAACTATGGAGAGCCCTGATGGAACTCTCTCCAGAAAAGAGCTCTATGAAGCTTATGAAGCCTGGTGCAACGCACTTGGAGAAACTCCGGCAACAACTAAAAAAGTGGCACAAATTATGAAATCCACCTCTTACGTGTATGAACTCACAAGAGGCGGGAACCGCATGTGGAAAGGCCTGAGATGGAAAACTTCAGACGAAAAAGATCAGGAAGTGAGAGATCAGATGGAAGTCATTGCACAACGAATGGGGGTGAGTGGGAATGCTTAATAGGTGCAGGAAAACACCAAAATGTAAAAAGTCTTTTAAAAATGTTGATGTAAAAAAATTATCACGTTATGTGCATACATGCACCAAGGTGCAGGAAAATACATCGGGTGCACGCTTTTGCATAACTTTCTATTGTACTTTCTTTACGTATGTACTTTGTAAAAAAGGTGCACCTATGTGCACCTTAAGAATATGCACTTTTTCTGACCTGTTTTCCATCCCTGATTGTTCACAGAAACTTCACTCTGCAGGAGGTATCTGAAATGCGGATGATGAAGTTTGAAAATCCGAATTTTACGGGCTCCGTAGTAACAACTTTCAGACTCGGGACTCAGCTTGCCGAGACTTTGCAACCAGGAGATCGTATCAGGCTGATGCAGCCGGGCGGTTACCCCTGGAGAGGATATCCGGAATATGTTGTGACCGGCGTTGCAGCACGGCCATTCAACCAGATGCCTCACAATGCTTTTTTGCAGCATCATCAGTATGGCGGACTGAGATCCGCACCGGCTCTTGTAGCTTTTTTGATGCAGCGGTTTTATCCTGGAGAGTTCCAGCTGAACTCAACTGTGACCTGCGTCTGGCTGAAGAAAGATCCTGGCACATACCCCCAGCTGAGCGAGACGGAGCGAGACGCTGAGAATTTCGTGAGTAGCAGGCTCAGGCTGGCCGAGGAGGCCGATGCCTGATGGTCAACAGCTGCGAGAAGGGAAAGAGTGGTGAAAGGGAGTGGGCAAAGTTCTGCCGGGAGCACGGTTACCACGGATGCAGAAGAGGGCAGCAGCACAGTGGTCTCGAAGGGGAGGATGTCGTCGGTATTCCTGGGGTTCATCTGGAGGTAAAACGCGAGCAGCAATTTAATGTGGACAAAGCAATGGCACAGGCAATCAGGGACGCAGATCCTGGCACAACCCCCGTAGTGTGTCATCGAAAGAACAAAGAGAGGTCTAAAGACAAACAAGAGCAGTTTTACAGAGATTGGAAGGTCACGATGCGAGCCGAAGATTACCTGTCGCTGCTGCAGAAAGCAGAGATTGGGGAATACGTCAGGAGGTATGACTGATGAACGACGGCGTTCTCGTTGCCGGTCAGGGACCGAACGAGCTTATCTTCCATATCAACGGAGATGAGCACTTCAGCGACATGATGCACACGCACCGGCTGCTGGGAGGAGAGGAATGTGTTCACCTCTACCCTAATCACAAATACGACCCTGAAACTGCTGCCAAGGCCTTCAAGATGGGTTTCATCGTTAACGAGGAGGACTGCTCGACACCGTCGGCGAACGCTGTAGTGTCAGCATCGCGGCTGTCTGTTTCTGTTTTTGATTATCGGTCACAGTCAAACTGGGTGACACCATACGCCTGGGCCTGTCAGGTCGCCGCAGGGCAGCGGGATAAGGCACCTCTGAAACCCTGCAAAAAGGAGGAGGTTCTGTGAAACCTTCTTACTCTCACCGCTGCCTGAAAGGCCTCGAGGCCCTGGAACCTATCAACTCCCAGCCGTTGCATGATCGTATCTACAACGAGGTTCTGATTGCCGGCCAGGATTACACACCCGCAACAGCTGAGAAGCACAAAGCAGGCATCGAACTGCTCGGAAAAATCCTGTCAGTCTGTCAGGAGTTCTGGGATAATGCAGGGGAATTTGCGGATCCGTTCGGGGCTTACATGGAAGGAAGCTTTCAGACCAGTGAACGCAACGGCCAGTTTTTCACACCGAAAGCGATCTGCGATGTGTGCACCGGGATAACTGTCGGCAGCGAAGGCCTTGACGGAATCCCTCAGACTTTTTCAGACGGCTGCTGTGGTACCGGGCGGTTCATGCTCTCTATTGCGGAGCATTATGCCCGGAACAACTCCGGGGCATTCAATTTTTACATTGTAAACGTGGACGTCGAGTTCAAAGCCTTCGTTTACTGCACGATGAATGCCTGGCTGCATGGGATCCCAGCAGTGACCATCTGGGGGAATTCGCTTACAATGGAAGTCTTCGACGCTTTTATGACATTCAGAAACCTCGGCCTTCCCCCTCAGTGTATCCGGGTGTCAGCTGCAGCTGCAGAGAAGTTCCTGAAATTACCCTTCCTCTCCGGGGTTAAGGAAGAGAAGGTCTGCACCAGTGAAGTTGTCGCTGCAGCGGCCGGTTATCATGGTCAGGCAAACCTGTTTGATTTCATCGGAAGTGAAGCCTGATTTGAGACAATGGTGATAATCGAGCAAAAATACACCACAAAATTCAATTTTAAATATAACTGGGTCAATAAAAAATTATGGAAATATCAGATGTAATTTTTCAAACAATGGATGAAGTCAAAAAAATTCCAATAATAAAAGAAATTGTCCCTATTGGGACAGCTATTGGGGTTTGTTTTTTATGTAAAGAAGCAGCTGCTCAACTGAATCTACTGGCATCTATAATTGATATCGTTGGTAATGCGAATTTTTTAGATAATGATTTACTTAAAGCAGCAGGTATTCTGGTAATTGTGGTATATCTTTTAAACAAAATACGTTAAAATCAAAATTACGTCTGACTTCCCTTTTTTAAACCCCATCACTATTTTATCACAATGACTCTTCCCTGGGAAATTCAGCCAAAGGAATCTGAGAAGGCCTTCGCTGCATTCTGTGTATACCGGGATCTCGGGCCAGACAGATCCTTATCCAAAGTATCAGAAGCCTTGCAGAAGAGCTCAAGGTGGATAAAGGAGTGGTCTCGGACACACGACTGGATTGTCCGGGTCAAAGCCTACGACAATCACCTTGATGAAGTCCAGAGACAGGAGGAAGAGACACAACTGAAGCAGGACATTAAATCCGCTGCAAAATCCCGGAGAGACATCCTTACCAAGCAGCGGAAAATCCTTGAGAAGCAAACAGACCACCTCCTAAAACAGTGGGAAAACTACGAGAGTGGAAAAATCAAGAAACCTCCCCTCATGTCAATGTCAGACTGGAGACAGGTCACTGATTCGATTGTCAGGAACGAACGGCTTGAACACGGGGAAGTAACGGAAAGAACAGAACATTCAGGAGATATCTCAACATCAAATGACCTCTCAAGACTCATTACCGAAGATGCAGACTCAGCAGAGCTTCTTGCAGAGCTTTGGAGACGGAGAAATAGAAAAGGCGCTGCTGACTCTGGCAAAGAATAAGCTCTCTTTTTTTACTGAGTATACTACTCGAGGTATATGGGAGCCCGCAAAACATCTGGATTATCTTTGCAATGTCCTCGAAGCAGTAGAAAGAGGTGAGATCAGAAAAGTCATAATTACAATGCCTCCCGGCCATGGTAAATCAGAGGTCGCTACAAAATCTTTTCCTGCGTGGTATCTGGGCCGGCACCCTCAGCACGACGTTTTGATAACATCTTACGGTGCAAACCTTGCTGAAGATTTCTCAGAGATAGCAAGAGACAAGCTCAAGGAATTTGGCAAGTCTATCTTCGGAGAGGAACTCCCTCAAGCAACATCAGCTGTAAAAAAGTGGGGTTTGAAAGGTTATCGTGGAAGAGTTCGAGCAGCAGGTGCGGGTGGGGCAATAACCGGCAGAAGAGCGAATGTTGCAATTATTGATGACCCTTTCAAAGGTCCTGAAGATGCTTTCTCTGAAGCTCAACGCCAGAAAGTTCTTGCATGGTTCAGGACAGTTCTCAGGACACGCCTTACTGCAAAGGGAGCAATTATCCTTATTCAGACAAGGTGGCATAAGGAAGACCTTGCAGGTTACCTTCTCAACAAAATGGAAAATGGCAGCGATGAGTGGACTGTGATAAACCTCCCTGCCATTGCAGAAGAGAATGATCTCATAGGTCGGGAACCAGGAGAACCTCTCTGGCCTGAAATGTTTGGTATCGATGAACTCCTCGCAATCAAGGAAGACCTCCTGCCCTTTGAATGGAACTCATTATATCAGCAGCGGCCGGGAGATCCGGAAGGAAACCTCTTCAAGCGGCAATACTTCAGATACTTTGAAAAGGAAGATGAGTGGTTTATCCTTCACACTCCGGAAGGAGAAAAAAGATGGAGCGACTCACGCTGCACCGTCTTTCAGACCTGTGACCCTGCAGGTTCCACGAAAGAGACAGCTGACTATTTCGTGCTTGCGACATGGGCAGCGACACCTCACAATGAGCTGCTCCTCTTAGACGTCATCCGGGACAGGATAGAAGAGCCAGACCAGCCGGATCTTTTCGATCAAGCTTTTCACAGGTGGCATCCTGCTGCCCAGGGTGTAGAACCAAACGGGGTAGGACTAGCCCTCTGGCAAAACCTGAAAAGAACCTCGCTGCCGGTCGAAGAACTCAAACCGGAAGGGGATAAGTATGTCCGTGCAATCCCTATGGCCCGGCGATACAAGAGCGGCATGGTATATCATCAGAAAGGTGCCCCCTGGCTTGGCGTGTATGAAGATGAACTCCTGGAATTCCCATATGGGAAACACGACGACCAGGTAGACAATGCCTCATATGCCAACGTGATGCTGCAGGATATTGAGCTTTATCAGAAAAGTGATTATAGGGAGGGGGATTTTACCTAGATTTTTCAAAAAGTATTTTTGTTTTTTCAATCGCATTTTTGCCAATATAGAATCCAATCAATGCAAAGCAAATACCCATTATAAAAGATAACAGAATGCCATTAACACCTAAAACCAATACAGAAATGATTGAGGACATTATGGGGCCAATAAATATGAGCAACAGAGAAATGTTGAAAAACGGCTTGATATACTGAAGAATATTAATTTCAATAGAATCTTTAATTGCTAATCCATCTTTTAATTGTAATTCTACATTCGTTAACGTAGCTCCGCAATAAGGGCATTTCTTTTCCTGAGGGGTTCCTTCGACTTTATTTTTGCAATCATCACAAATCCAGACAGGGACGGGTTCTTTACTCATATATCAAATTCCAACTTTCCTTTTTAAAACAATTCCCCATATTCAACAGGCATGGGAATTCTCTCTGGCCTGACAAATAAATCAAAACCATATGATCTTCATGATATCCGCGACTGGGACGAAGACGAACGGGGCAAAGGAAAGATATACGACCCTAAATACATCCCCGAAGGCGGGTGGGACAACTGGTGCGAGTGGGCAGCCGAGCAGGGAAAGATGGCACACATCATTCAGTCCAGGGCAAAGAATGCCATGGCCTTTGAGCTTGTCAGCGACACACCCAAGGTTCAGACAGAACTGGACAAAACCTTCGGCAGGCTGCACTTCAACACCAAGGCAATCGACTTCTTTGCAACCCGGGATGTATACGGCCGCTGCTTCATAGAGCCGGTCTGGGATCTTCTCCTCGGAGTAAAAAAGAACGAACTCAAAAAGATTAAATCCCTTTACCCCCCGTCAATAAAGGTCTTTTTTGACAATGAAGATGATGTTAAAGACCTCAAAGATTACCTGCAGGACAAGAAAAAATACAGGGATTACAGCAGCGGTCTGAAGGAAGGCCCGGGAGACAATGTCATCGGCTTCGTGCAGCACTGGGATAAAAAAGATATAGAACCTGAAAAGGACCAGTCCGTTTTCTTCATGCCTGATGAACTTATCATGATACTCAGGCATCCGAGTCACAGGAACCCTCTCGGCCTTGCCCTTCCAAAACAGAACTATGTCCTGATGATGAACAAGCTCGGCATCGAAAAAGACCAGGCAATCATGGCCAAGCGTCACGGAGATCCGAAGCACAAGTTCATCATCCCACATGATCTCTGGGACACGGAAAAAGACAATGTAAAAAAAGAGCTCAAAAGAGGCATTCGTGCCGGTCTTGACTTCTTCTTCCGTGGCCGCAGGAAGGGAGACGACGGCGACAGGATGGATGTCTCTCTTGTGGAGCCGACCGGCAACCCACAGGCCGTCATAAGGGCACAGGAGCACAACGAGGACCAGTTCAACGCTGCTATGGGGTGGGCAGATTCTTTCACAGAATCAAAGAGCAGCAACCGCAGCGTCGGAACCATCCAGATGGCCTTCTTTGAACGCAACCTGTCTCCGGAACGAAAGATCTTTGAAGAAACCTTCCTCGATGAACTCATAGAGCCATGGCTGAAGGCAAAAGGCCTCCCTGCAGGTTCTGTCAAGTTCAAGTTCGAGGACCTGACACCTGAAGATAAGCTTGAGAAAGCGAAGATAATCGGTGCAGTCCTGCCATACCTTCCGGAAGAGGTCATCAGAAAGTTCCTTGAGGAGATGGGCTATCCGATATCCGGCGGAGTAGAAACCCCGGACATTGAGCAACCATCAATGCAGCGGTTCAGCTCGCAAAAAGGTATTCCCAAACCTGTGATTAAGACTGCAAAGAGCTCAAAGGAGCAGTTCAAAGAAGAGATTGAATCCATGCAGGAGGACATCAGGGATGTCCTTGGCCTATAACCCTTTTCAAAATCTATCAGAATCTATCAATCTGATAGTTACTGATTTCTCAGTCGAAGAAGAGGTCCTGCAGGCACTCAGGAATTACATCGAGCAGCGGACTGCAGAAGCAAAGAGCAACCTTATCTCCCTGCTTTCTCAGCAGATAACAGTTGCATACCTTGAAGGAGCAGCCAGAGCAGCAACAGAGGTTGGCGACTATGAACCTGTCGGCCTTGCAGGCCTTGATCCTGTCATCGAAAGCCTTGCACCCAGACTTGACGAGGCCTTCGGAAACCTGTCCGGAGAACTGACTGGCATCATCGATTCTGGGATCCGAAAGAATACCTCTTACATCGAGGTGCAGCGGGAACTTCAGAAGGTCTTAAAATCCGGATGGGGCAACACCATCACTTTTGATTCGGTTGGAAAAACCCGCAGGTATGTACATGTAAATCCGGACGGCTCTCTAAAATGGAAAGAAAAGGTCATCAAGAAGAAGATCACACTGCCCACAGAGACCTATGCTGATACTCTTTCCAGAACGCAGATGAAGTCTGCTTTTGCATATGGTCATCAGCAGAAATACATTGAATCAGGAAGGGAGGGATGGGTTTATCTTTGCGTAAGTGACGAAAGAAGCAGGCCCCATCACGTTGCACTTCACGGCCGTGTGTTCATATTCGGAACTGAAGAATCCGACATGGCTCTTGAGGTCATGAAAGACTACAACTGCCGCTGCAGGCAAAAAGCATGGTTCAATGACTCAAAGCTTGACAAAGACCCGTCAGTCTATGAAAAGCAGCGTAAAGAGTGGGCCAAAAAAGCACTTGAAGAACTTCCGGAGTCTAAGAAAGACGGAGATATTGCTAAGTTCCTCCAGAACGTTATTGGTGAAGAATCCGAAATAGATCTCAATCAGATTATTTACGACAAGGAATATTCAATCAGGAGTCGTGCAACTGAAAAGTGCTACCTATTTGACGAAAAAGAAGGGGCGATTTTCTCAAAAGTTGGAACTAAAGATCATATCGGATTCACAAGAAAAGAATTGGATTTATTCCCGGGCAGGATTCTTACTCACAATCATCCCAGCGGATCTTCGTTTTCTCCAGGGGATCTCATGTCTTCCGGAAATTCTGGATTAAAAGAGATCCGGGCAATCGGAACTGAATACCGTTATTCAATGAAACCTCCGGAGGGACATGAAACCTTCACATCAGAACTGGTAAAAGATATCCAGCGGGATTTCGAGACTGAAAGAATGAGATTATACCCAAAATATTATGGCAAAGTAATCAATAATGAACTGTCAGAAGTTCAAGCCTGGAAAGAACACTCTCATGAAATATGGAATAGTATCGCATCTGCCAGGGGATTCAGATATGTTCGGGAGACTTGGAAATGACATCAACACTTGATGGAAAGGAAAGGAGCCCATATAGCCGCTGCGGAGTGTGTAAACACTTTAAAGGCTGGAAAGAAAAAACAGGCTGGGCCAACGGGATTGAGGTCTGTGATGCTTTTCCTGACGGGATTCCGGATGATATCTGGGAAGGCAAAAATAATCATGACGAATCATACCCTGGCGATAATGGCATTACTTTTGAATCCAAAGACTGACTTTTCTTTTTAACAATAATTTTTCAATCAATCCCTCATGAAAGAGGGTTATCAAAATTTTGACCTCACAGTCCGTGCATCAGACCTCATTCTTCAGGAGGCATTCAATTTTTCAGAAGATGAACCTGAGGACAACAAGCCGCTGCAGAGACGAATAATTGCAGTCACAGAAGGGGTTCACAACCAGACCGAAGTCTCCGCCGCAGAACTCAAAGAGATGACTGCCCGGGCAGAGGATATTAAAAGCAAAGAAAACCGCGACCTTTTCCCGGTTCCGATTGTGCTTGATCATTCATACCGGTTCCTTGACAAAATTGGCGGGACATTTGCCCTGGAATATTCTGACAAGGTTCAGACATCCGATGGGAAAATAGCCGGGATAATTGCCGACATTGAATTCTGGGAAGATACCCCGATCCAGAAAGAGGTTGCAGCGAGGATCCGCCGGGATCCGGAGAACACCTACTTCTCAATCAGGTTCTATGGGATGCTGCATTACGACAGTCAGAACGACCGCTACTTCTGGTCAGACATGGTTCTGGTGCATATCGCAGTCGTAAACGAGCCGGCTGATGGCAATGCAAGGATAATGGATGAACTTTGCAAATCTGACTTTTCTTTAAAAAGTGTTCAGGAAAACAACACAGGTATGGGAATAGAAGACCTCGAGAAGCGTCTTGATACCCTTGAGAAAGAGAATTCAAATCTCAGGGCATGGAAAGATTCCAAGGAACAGGCAGAACTCGCTGCAAAACAGCAGTCTGAAAAAGAGGACTTTGTTGAGAGGGCCTCCGTTCTGGCTGAAATTATGAACCTCGACAATGGCATCAACAAAGGGTTTGTAAAAAACCTCTCTCTGGAACAGCTGAAAGAATACAAAGCAGATCTGGAACGCAGACTTCCGAAGACCTCAACAGAGAAGGGTGCTGCAGGGCAGATGAGCTCTGAACAGAGTATCGAAGACCTTGCGAAGAAACTCGTGGAGTAAAAATGTCAGCATATGCATTTGACCCGCTTGTGCTAGACCTTACCCGCAATCCGCTCTCGGCAAAGGTGAAAAGCGACGGCGTGACTGCCGACAGTGACGGTTTTTACTATAAAACCGGACAGCTTGTCGAGATTACAGGGGATGAGCAGGTAGGTATTGCAACAAACGCCGGGAAGGCAGCCGGCATTCTCCGAAGTTCCAGGAATACCCAGAATACTCCTCAGGGCATCTCTAAAGACAATGTGAGAGTTGATGTGACTTTCATTGGCTACAGGTACCTGATGCGGTTAACCGCAGAAGGGTCACTCACAGCAGGAACCAAGGTCTGTCAGGGAACTGTAAGCAAACAGGCTGTTAAAGCAATGAGCTCTCTTGCAGCGACAGGTGCTGCCGGCACACTTGCAGCCACTATCACAGCAGGCGAAGTTGATGTCGTCGGTGATGCAGCTCAGCCAACAGTCACAGTGTCAGGAGCACCAGCTGTAACTCTTGCAGGAGGTATCCTCCCTGAGAATGAAATTGGTATTGTCTGGAAAGGAGCTGCAGACGGAGCAGAGGCACTTGTTCTTGTGAAGTGATGAAAATGACAGGTACACCATACTCAATGGAGGATTTCTCACTTGGAGATAATCCAGCACTCAGGCCGGAGGTTGTTGAAGCAGCCATCCAGCTGAAGTACAAAGAACAGTTCATCGGAAGAAACCTTCTCGGTCTCAACCCGGTAAAAACCAGCAACATCTCTACAATCAAGGAAGAGGCCTCAAAGGGAGAGGTCATCTGGCTTTCGGAAAAAGGCGGACTCCCTCTTATGGATACTGCTTTTCTCAAAGGTACTCGTAGAGTAGAAGCCTATGGCGCCAAGTTTGAAGTAACCCGCGAGGAGCAGGAGGAAGGACATTCAGATGAGGTCAAGGTAAAAATTGCAAACCTCACACATGCAATCTCAAGTTTTGAGGATGCCAGAATCTTCTCTGAGATCCTGGGCTCTTCATCCCTGAACTCAATAGAGGCAACCCTCCCATGGGATGTTGTTTCCGGCGAGTCGGCAGGAAATCCGATTAAGGATTTACAGAGGAGCAGATCGGCAGTTAAGACTGCAACTGTTGCAAACCGCATTCCGGACACACTTGTCATTTCCGAGGAAACCTTTGGGTATCTCACAGGATATGACTTCATGAAAAACACCCTCTATAACACCCACAGCGGGGGATTCATCAACACAGCAAAGATTCCTCCACTCATGAACATGCAGGTCATCATCTGCGATGCAGTTGATCCTGATGATGACGGTCAGGCCCTTGCCCTTAAGGCAAAGGAGATCGGTCTGTGGGAGGAACGCTGGAAACTTGAGACCTGGAACAAGACCGGAAAGGAGCTTGACAAGCCGCTTATTGCCTTTGAGTATAATGCACTGGCAAAAGGCGATGCGAACATCAAACACGCTGAGCTCGGCTGTTTAATCACAGATCTCTACACTGCATGAGGTGAATGATGTCAAATAAAATGGAAGTTGAAGTCCGCTCCGGCATATTTGTCGGGAAGGACATTAAAGCAAAAAGAGGCGACAAGATCATGGTTCCTATCAAAGAATCTGAGCAGTCGAAAGGTATCAGGGAGGGCCTCAAATCCGGCCGTCTTGTTGCAGTCAGAGCAGTGATGGATACTGCTCCTGCACCTGCTTCTCCGGGACTGCAGGATGAACTGGATTCACTTCGTGGGGAAAACGAGGAGCTAAAGAAATCCAACTCCTCTCTGAAAGGGCAGGTCACTAGGCTGAAGAACGCCCAGACCAGTGCAGAGACCTCTCAGGAATCTGAGACTGAGGAAAAGGCAGAAGAGTAATCAAATGACGGTCGAGGTTGAGGATGTAAGGTATGAGATAACCGATATCTCAGAGCCTTATTTTTTTACAGATTCCAGAATTCAGAAGGCCATTGATGAAGCCGAGGGGCTGCTGAGCGAACGGGGTGTCAGCAGCGACAGGAGAGTTAGGCTTCATGCATCGCTTGACCTCATTGACATTCGCCTCGCTGCTCTGAAAAACCGTGCTGCCATTTCTATCGCTGAAGGTAAAAAATCTGTAACTTATCAGGACCTCATTCAGATCAGGAATATTATCCAGGAGAAGCTTGAGAGGGAAACATCTCAGGCCTCCGGGTGTTTTTCTGTTGGATATAATATCTGACCGATTCTGACTTTTCTTTTTTTTATAGCTGCCATATTTTGTTTCATGAATGAATTCGACTGGCCATATTCAATTGTTCACAGAGTTATAACGGAGGGCCACACCAATCAGGACACCGGGGCATGGATTCCCGGAACAGAATCAACCGCTGCAATAACCGGCAACATCGAAGATATCACTCTCAGGGACCTCAGGCAGTATCCTGAAGGCCTTGTCGATGCAGGAGACAGGAGGATCTTCACCGCTGCAAAACTCTCACCCGGAGACCGGCTGCAGGTGACAGAGCCTGACGGAACTGTCACAGAATGGATTGTCAAAACGCTTGAGGAATCATATCAGATGTTTGATGAATCAAGAGCAGCGTATCTGCTGAAACGGGTCTGAAATTGCATTTGGTAAGTAAAAAACATATAACTAACAATCAAAATGATAATTGTGCCTAAAAGAGTCCTGATTTGTAAAAATCCCCAGAATCTTTGCACAGAAGACTGCCCTTATAGGACTGAATGCAATCTTCACAGAACCCATTTTTTGATTCATGCTATTGTAATCCATTACAAGAAGGGGAAAGTCTACGCTGATGAATACATAAATGAAGTCGCCGAATTAAGGCGCAATTCTATAAATGACGTTTGCCACTGCGGGGGCAACGATTTAAAGGAAAAAATGCGGACAAAAATAAAATTAGAGGCTCTATGATTACTGCCCCCAGGTGGCAACGATGCAAAACAGTTTTTTAAGAGAGAAACACGGGCAGCTTTACCTTGTAACAAGAACTGGCAGAGGCAGTAAACGAAAGGAAAAATGGCTGCCGTTGCCTGAAACTGACAGGGACTTGATTGAGAAAACGCTGCTGAGCAAAGAGGCCCTGAAAGAAGAGATAATTCAGTTCCCCTGCATGAATCCGGAATGCAGGAATACAATACCTATGACAAAATCGCAGCTGGAGGACTTCTTTGTCAGCAGCAAGAAGAAGTATGACATGATCATCATGCCCTTCTGCAGCAAGGAGTGCCGGGATAAAATGCTGGAGAAACACGGAGGCAGCATAGATGAGTATAAACGTTGAGGACAAAAACAACATTCCAAAGCTTACCGCAGAGATGCAGGACATCATGTTCCGGGTTTCAAAAAAAGTAGGAGAATATCTTGAAGGGAAGATCCTTGATATGATGCATGAGCAATATCCTGAATGGCCATCATTGTCTGCATCCACCATGGCCCAGAAGGGATCAAAGAAAGCATGGATCGATACCGGCGAGTTATGGGAACAGATTACTTACAGGGTAACGACTGGCAATATTGATTCAAAGATTGAGATAGGCATCTTTGATCATGACAAAGGCCTTATCGCCCGGTGGCTGGAGTTTGGCACCGATCCGTATGTAATCCTTCCCAAGAACAAGAAAGTCCTTTCATGGAAGGATAAAGGCGGGAAAAGGCATATTGCGAAGCAGGTCAATCACCCGGGCATCCCCGAGAGGCCTTTGTTCAGGCTGGTCTTTGACCTTGAGAAGGAAAATGTCGAACAGCTCATCAACAGGGAACTTGACAAAGAGCTTTCCAAATTTATGACCTTCTGACTTCTCTTTTTTAAATCCGGTTTCAATCACTTCTTACATGGGAAGCATTGAATCCGATATTGCTGTCATAAAAAACGATATAGCCCATATCAAAGCCGGCATCGAAGAAATCAAAAATAATTGCCAGGAAAGAGATAACGATTGTGAATGCAAATTTAATGAGCTTTACACTTCCAGAAACGAGCAGTCAATGAAAATCAAAGAGATAGATGGCCAGATATCATTTCATAACAAAGTCCTTGCCGGTCTCGGTACTCTATTCCTTGCACTGATTGCTGTTGCCGGAGATGTGGTGACATGGATACGAGGGGGATAACATGATATCTGCAGAACTCAAGGCAGCGATATTCAAAAGCATCCCAAAGCAGCTGAACACACAGAATGTTTTTGTTGAATATTCGGACCGCTGCAACGTGTCCCATAAACTCAAAGATTATCCTGTTGTCGTCACCCTTCGTTATTTTGGGAACAGGACTGACAAGTCAAGAACCCCGGCGAATCATATCATGGAGGTGGAAAGGACAGAAGATGAAATCATATATACAAAAGGCGAATATCAGCAGGTTACTCTTTCTATCAATGTGTATGCAGCTGATACATCAGGAAAAAAAGCAGCCGATATCATCGATGACTACATGCAGCTGCTGCAGGTGTGGACTCTGAGAGATCTTCCTGGTGTTGTTGAGATTGTCGATAAGACAGGAGTTTCGGATCTATCGTATCTGGATTCTGGCGAAAGAAGGAATTTGGACATATATATCAGGCATTCTGTCAGCTACGATAAAACTGAACAGGCAATAAATTCTCTAGAATCTGACTTTTCTTTATAACAATTTTTAGCCTTTTTTCTTTATGCCAGATATCAGAGATGCTGTAAAAATCACTTCCACTGTTGAAAGTGCATCGGCATCAGCAACACAGCAGGGGGTTCCTGCAATTGTCGGAGAGTCCGGTGCTACCGATAAGGACACTCCAAAGAAGTTCACATCTCTTGAACTTATCAAGACCGAACACGGAGAGAGTTCTGACATCTACATTGGTGCATCTGTGATGTTTACTCAGGGAGTAAAGACTGTTTACACAGTAGCAATCGATGCTGATACAGCCGGAACTCCGACAGCGACAGAAGTTGAGACAACCCTGGCAACTCTGCTGACTTATGCTTCTGCAGGCGAGATTGATGCAGCGGTTCTTGCAGGAATAACCGACGCTGCCCTTCTTGCGAAACTCAAGAGCTTTGCCGACGCTGCCCGGGTTATATTTGTTGCAACACACGCAGCTGATGAAACCGTGTCAAACATTATAGCAGCGGCAGCAGGACTTGAAAGCGTCAACGGCTTTTATGTAGCTTTTAAATCAGTAGTTTCCGATGATGTTGCCTGTGCGGTTCTCGGGGCGATAATGGTCTGGAAACCGTATTACACTCTCACATGGATGTCAGTCGATGTCGATGTTGACGACTACTTCTCCCCGACAGATATAGCGACCCTGGAAGGCGGAAGAGTGAATGCAGTTATTCAGTATAGTGGAGAAAACAGGCTTAGCAACGGACTAAGTCTCAAAAGCACTGTTCCTTTCCTAGATACAACCAGAACCCAGTATTACATTGAGGGTCTCGTTGCCTCAGCTGTTGCGGATAACAGAATGAAGGCCTCACAGGTTCCGTATACCCAGAGAGGTTTTGAGGTCGTCAGAGGCTGGATTGTTACTCCGCTTGAATCGCTCAAACGTGCAAATGCAATCCAGAGTTATTCGGTATCAATGCCGAAGATAGGAGATATCTCTGACGACGACAAAGCGGCACGCAAGATTACCGGAGTGGCAATCACAGTGCAGACAATTTCAGATATCCAGGAATTTGACATGAGCTTAAACATAAAGGTGTGATTTAAATGGCTTCAAAATTTGATCCAGATGATATCTCCTGCAATTTTGACGGGATGGAAGTAACAGACTTCAGGTCTTTCAAACCCGAAGGATACAAGAAAGAAACAACCCACATTGCAGGAGTGCACGGCCCGACAGGCCACCAGCACAAACACAGAAAGCCCAAGGTAACTCTGAAAGTGGGTCCGGACTCAAACATCATTGAGAGGGCTGATGGACTCGCTGAATCAAAGGATACCTTCCAGATAGTATTCCAGTCCCCTTTCAAGGTCTACAACTGCATAGACTGTGTGATTGACGACGTTGACGACGGAGAGGCAAAAGACGAAGCACAGGATGTGACGATAACAATCCTCCCGCTGAAGATTGAGGTTAAGAAGGTGAGCACATAATAGAGGGAAAGGAGTTTTTCAACTCCTTTCTTTAATTTTTTCTTTAACCACCTAATTGAATCTATATAGGGATTTCAATATCAACGGTTATCATTTGGGTAGGGCTGATATGCACCCTGATTCTTACAATTAGCATCAAGATATCACCTCCTTTTTCGATGTTTTTTGTAATTAGCCAATCATTGACGGGTCTTAACCGCCTCATAGCCAATAATCTATTAGTGAGAATTTATAAAAAGACCAATGTAGGGAGTTGAGTTCTGCCAAAATTTTATCTATTATTCATGCAATAGAATGTAGTGTAACACAAGAGCGATGTATGAAACTTGATGTTGCATTGAATCTATGAAGGGACTAAAGTCGATCGGTAAGTATTGACGATATTCACTTCCTTCGATGTTTTTGTAACAGGGGTGTCGACAACGTCTTAACTGAGCAATCAGGTGTCGACTCCCAAAATTTCATTAATGTGACTTTTTTTTATAAACCTCGTCCTGAAATTCATGATTATGTCAATCGAAGATAGATCCAAATTCTTCCAGGAAGAGGCAGATGAGACTTTCGAATTTGACCTTGAAGGCGACACTTTCACCTGCAGGAAGATATCCGGACTTGAACTCGCAAAGTGCCTGGATAAAAGAAATCTTTCTGATATGTACAGGAATCTTATCCTGAAGTGTATGGTCGAGCCGAAGTTCTCGACAAAGGAGATCGAAAAGCTTTCGGCCAAATACTTCATGGGACTGGGTTCCCGGATCCTGCAGGAACACGGGGCTGATATCGAGGATTTTCTAAATACGGGTCCGGCTGCATAGATACCTGGGAAGCAGAGGTTGAGCTGGACCTCGAGCTTTACTTTCTTTCGAAAGAACTCGGTGTCGATGTCGATGCTGTCCGGAACTGGCCTTATGAAAAGATCATGAAATGGCTGATTGCACTCGGAATGATTGCTGATAATCAGAAGAAAGCTATTGAAAAGGCATCCAACAAAAAAGAAGAATCCGGGGAAATCTATCAGGTTGAAGGAGATAAGGTTGTTTATTATTCCTAAATTATTCTTTTTTTAATCTCAGATCCTCGCGGCTGTTATAATATCTTACAGCCTCGGGGTTAAAAATCCAACAGAGATGTCCTTCACCGTCGACAGCAATTTTGTTTGATTCCTGAAGATAATCGATAATTTGCATGAATGTCTGGTACATCATCTGTTTGGGAAGAGCTTTGCATAACGCTGATTTTTTAAGCTCACCGCTATTTTCCTTAATGAACACCTCTACCATTCTGATGCTGTCTGGCGTTGGCGGGCCGAATATGTACATTCATCACCTCTGGTGCAAAGCATTGTGGAATTCCATATACATAGAGGAGGTATCTTTATGGGACGAATTTGACTGTTTAAATCCACAATTGATATAAAAACCTACAGCATTTTTTTTGGCATCTACTGTCAATAATCGGCATCCGGCTCTTTTTGATACCTCAAATGCAATATAAAATATTTCATCAATCATCAGAGACCCGATTCCTTTTTTCTCGTAATTAGTGTCTGTAGCAATACGGGCGATCTTTAATGCAGGATATCGCCTGTATATGATGTCATCATAACGATCTTCAGGATTTAAATTATCAACACTTATGCAGTCATTTACAAGTGTAAAATATCCAACCAGATTGTGGTTCCAATATGCAAGGTGTGTTACTGAAAAATTACGGAGTTGGTTATCCAAAGCGTCTTCTTTCAAAAAATCCGTCAGTTCTGATTCTGAACAAGAAAATTTAGAGATATCGTATTCTTTTGAAAGAGAACAATAATTCAAATCTGTTTCAAAAAAGTGATCAGGAATATCCATTTAATCTGTAGGTATTCCTGCTCGTTTTGCAGCTTTCTTTAATCGCTCTTTTGTTTTTTCGGGATACGTCGGATTTTTCATATACTCATAAAACCGCTTGGCATCCTCACCCTCTAAAGTTAAACCCAGTTCAATTGGTTTTGCCATTTTTATCACTTCTTCATTTTATTATCAGGCTGCCTGGTCGCAGTCCCGGATGGAATTAATGATGATATTATTGTATTTATTGTATATATAATAGTTCAAGATCCTAAAAAAAAGATTTTAAATTGATGCTGTAAGGCATTTCTGCCCTGAATTCATCCGCTGAAATATACCTATAAAATATTCCTGACCTTTGCCGGTGACGCGGGTTGTGTGCCGTATCATCGTCCGTCCTCCCGGAAGCTGCCGAGGATAGTCTTCCAGAACAAATAACTGCTGACGGTATGCAGTCAGGGTAGGCTGATTCCAGTGGCGTTTGTCATCGCTGAGGTAATCATTTTCTCTCAGCCATTTAAACAGGTTGACTTCATTGATTCGCCTTCCTGTCTGCTGTGTGATGCGCCGTGCAAGTTCCCCGACTGCAATATTGTCTGTGTCCGGTTGATTTGTAATCTCTTTCAGTGCAGCGGGTTGAGGATTGTTCAGGTTTCTGACAAGCTGCATTGCGATGTCATACCTGCTTCTCATTTTTTTCAGTTCTGCTTCAAGTCTCTGATTCATTTCAACTACCTCTGCAAGGCCATCAGTGTTCTGAGCAGTTGAGTAATACCCCTGCCTGTTGATAGTCGGCAGGACTTCATGTGTCACCCACCGGCGGAAGGGTTTTGCCTCCGGCTTTCTGGAACGCAGCAGAAGAGTGTAAAGGCCGGCCTCGGATACTATTGCAAGATGCCTGACCTGATCCGTACAATGTACGGGGCAGGTCTTTTTCTCATCAGAATCCAGTGTTTTATAGAGATTATCCGTATTTGTGCCTAATATATTCAATACGTCCTGTGCTACAAACCATGCATCCTCTTTCTGCATAATCACCCGGATGTCATGACCTGAGAAGTTGAACACCTGCATGTTGTCAGAGTTCTTTGCAGAGTGATCTTTCTCAGTCGTGACCTGTGTCTTCAGGTATTCATCTATCAGAGGTTTCAGGTCAGCACTTTTCATTAGTCTCCTTACTTCACAATCAAACCATTCTTTTGTAAGTTTGGGATTTGCCCCCAAAGCAATCATTTTGTGATATTCACACTTTAAACTGCACATCTGCGAGGATTTTATAATCCTCTCAATACAATGCTCAAGCAACACTGTGTCTGATTGGTAAGCAAAATTTTTCTGTTCAAAGGTCGATACTTTGTTGCTCTCCACCGCGGCGCTAACTGAGGAGGGGAGCACTTCTGTTTTCGATAATGTTTTCATATGTTCCACCACTGTTCAAAAAATGCAAATGTATTATACACGTGCAAAATACATATTTATAATAAAATTATAAATAGATTTACCTGTGTAAATTACTGTGTAAATGGCATTAACAGGATTTGGAAAACTAACATCCACTGGTAAAGCAAAAACAAAATATCTCTCTATTCCATCAAAAATTGTAACGGATTCTGCATTTCCTTTTGAGACGGGGGAGCAAATAAAAATCACACTTGATGCCGAGAATAAGCGTCTGATAATTGAAAAGATTAAATGAACGTATTATTTTAAAATAATTTATCTAAACAATAATTATATATCTTCTTTTGAACAATTGTTTTTTATAGAGACCTTGTCATTTGCAAATGTCTCTTCTTTAATTTTGGGGTTTTGTAAATTATGGAATACAACGAACAACTAAAACTATTTGCTGCAAGAATACCTTCACTTACCAGTCAAATTAAAACAGAAGAAGGAGCAAAAACCGCATTGATTCTTCCTTTTATTCAAATGTTGGGTTATAATGTCTTTGACCCGTCAGAAGTATGCCCTGAATGTATTGCAGATTGTGGGACTAAAAAAGGAGAAAAAGTAGATTATGCAATTATGCAGGCCGGTAAGCCAGCCATCCTTGTTGAATGCAAACCTGTAGATATAGAACTAAATAGCTCTCATCTTTCTCAACTTTATAGATATTTTTCAGTTACAGAGGCGCGTGTAGGAATCCTTACTAATGGTATTGTCTATCAATTTTATACGGATATCGATGCAGAAAATAAAATGGATTCAAAACCATTCCTTGAATTAAATATGCTTAATCTTACTGATCCTCAGATTGCTGCATTAAACAGATTCCGTAAAGACTCTTTTGACGTTGATGCGATTTTACCTTCAGCAATTGAGATGAAATATGTTCGTGAAATTAAGACAATATTGTCCACACAATTAGAAAATCCGGATATAGAATTTGTAAAATATTTCGCACGTCAGATTACCCATACGAAGCTAACTCAAAAGACAATTGACGAAATTTCAAGCGTAGTAAAACGTGCATTAACTCAATTCATCAATGATCAGATTAACGAGCGGCTTAAATCTGCAATGGCACCACAGGAAAAAGTTGAGACTGTGGAAACCCCTCCGCCTGAAGAAGAGGATGACAGGATAGTAACTACTGAAGAAGAAATAAAAGGGTACTATATAATACAGGCAATTCTAAGCGATGCTATTGATCCTTCCAGAGTGGTTATGAGGGATGTAAGAAGTTATTGTGGAATTCTCCTGGACGATACAATCCGAAAACAAATTTGCAGGTTATACCTGAATAGCCCAACAAAGAAATATCTGGGACTTTTTGATGGTGAAAAAGAAGAAAAATTACCTATCTCTGATATCTCAGACCTGTATAAATTCAGAGATCGTATTCACGCAGCTGTGGAGAAATACGAGAAAAAATAATTTCTTTTAAAAAAAAGTAAACATTTTTAGCTCATTCTTTTCCTGTTACAATATATTCAGTAGTCCATCCAATTTTGTTTTTTATTTCGACTTTATAAAAAACCGTTCCATCCACATCCTTAATTTCATAAATTTTTGTTGTTGCTCCAAGAGGTTTTTCAACACGACTTACAACTTTTGCGCCTGCTTGTAATCCCCCTGGTTTATCATACAATAATAGGGTGGATGTTGCCCAATAGCTATCTTCAGGATATCCTCCGAAGGTAACAGTTTTTATGATCGCATCGTCGCCGCTGTTCGATGCAGATGACGTACACCCGCATGACAATAAAAAGCAAACACAGATTAAGCCCATTATTGAAATGGATAATTTATCAGCATAGTTTGACATGATTCTTCTACCTTTTACTCTCCGCAATCACGTTGATATTGCAGGTCTGTTTTTCCTCATTCCACAGCATGCACTCTTCTTTAATACAAATAACTGTTGAGTCTGCTCTAGTTGTTAGGAAAGGACATCTTCTACCCTCTCCAAATTCATCAGTATAAACTGTCCTTTTATTACCTTCTCCTTTTATTCGAACCATAATTCTCTCAGACTTTTCTTTATAAAACCAATCACAGAAAAATCTTATCATGTCAGCTGATGGTGCCGTTCGTTCAATAAAAATAATCTGGGAGCTTGTTGATCGGGTAACGGCTCCTGCCCGGAAAGTCGATGAGCAGGTTGATAAGATACTTGGTAAAGGCGGAGATGTGGCAAAAAAATACCAGGAAGCCACCACCAATTCTTCTAATAAGGTTGTTCAGGCATATCAAAATGCAGAGCAGGCTGTTGATAAATATACAAACGGTCTTAAATCCCGTCTTACCGGTGCCGCAAAATCCATCGAGGATCATAAGATGGCTATCGCCGGCATCGGTGCAGCATTCGCAGGTGCAGGTTATCTTGGCCTGAATTACTACTCAGAAGGAACAAAGGATCTGGCTACGTATCAAAGTGCATATGATGCACTCCTAAGTAAACTTGGAACTGACACAGATTCTTTTATTTACAAACTCAGAGAAGCCTCAGGCAGCCAGTTGACAGACACAAGTCTTGTAACAAATGCAAATATGGCAATGCTTCTCGGTATTCCGGAAGATGCTCTTCCAAAGATGACTGAGATGGCTCGTGCTGCTGCCAGACAGCTCCCCGGAGATATGGCATATTACTATCAGTCAATAATGACAGGTACTGCCAGAGAATCAAAATTATGGCTTGATAATCTGGGTATTATTGTCGATATCGATGAAGCAAGAAACAATTATGCAAAGACATTAGGAATTTCTGCCGATGCTTTAACTACAGAACAGGAAAGGCTGGCATTCATTAACGAAGTTCTGGCTCATTCAGATGATCTCCTCAAAGATGTGGATTTCTCTCAGCAAAACCTGAAAGAAACTCTGGGTAAATCAACAGCAGCGTGGGAAAATCTTCAGACTGAACTCACAGAAGGAGCACTGCCGGTAATCTCGGCAACCGCTAATGCAAATAATTTTTTGGCTGATGCACTTAATGCGATGCCTGAACCCATGAAGGCAGTAATTGGAACCGGAGGTCTTGTCGGATCGACTCTTCTAGGAATAACAGGGACATTGCTAATTCAGCTTGCAGCTTTATCTTTAATTTCAAGTGAATGGCCAACATTAACTGGTTTATTATACGGTGTAGTCCCAGCCTCAATTAGTGCTGCATATGCTGAAGGGGGTCTGACGGCTGCAACATGGGCTCTCGGTGCATCTCTATGGGCAATTGCTGTAAATCCTATAACACTCGCAATCCTTGCAATTGTGGGTGCAGCATGGCTTTTGTGGGATGTTTTCGATAAAGGCTGGGAAGATTCAATGCTCGGGCAGGCGGTCAGATGGCTGTATGACACATTTCCCGGACTGGAACGCTGGGTTACAGGAACAACTCTTGCATTTGAATATCTTTCCGGAAGCCTTGCAGAGGTATGGAAATACCTGGAGCCGATTGTTGACCAAATATCAGGGGCTCTTGACAATCCTTATGTCAAACTGATTCTCGATGCGATGTGGGGCATTACTCCGATGGGTCTGGCTGATAACCTCTGGCGGATAGGATCAGGACAAAACCTTGCAATTGTTGATGACTATTCGGAGATCTTAGGAGGGGCTTATCGTACACAGGAAATAGCCGGCAAAGCTTATGGATCGCAGAACAGAACTCTGAATATAAACATTGAGAAACTGGATGCATCGCTTAACACCGGCGACCTGAGAACAGAAGGAGTCACAAAAGACGACCTTAATTCAATCATGGACAAGAGGGATCAGAAGCTGCAGTCCGGAATGACGCGAATGATCAAAGGCGAACTGAAAGCTGTCGGAGCCTGAGATCTAAGACTTTTTTTTATATCATTCACAGCCTGACAATTCCTCAGTATGCCGACAGAAGACATCATGCTTACTGATTCCGGAGTGCAAAACATCCTTCAGACTGTTGCGGAGGTTGCATACTCCGACACTCTTAATGTCCCCCTGCATAAAACCGCTGCAGAATACTCAGTAAGTGATCATATTATCCAGAACCCCGTCACTGTCTCATTGAAACTGACGGTCTTAAAGGAAGAAATCGAAGCACTACGGGCTCTTAAAGACCAAAAAAAGAAACTCAAATTCATATCTGAAACCCGGGTGCTGGAAAACATTGTGATCTCTGCCATGAACTACACTGAAGGCTCATCGATTACAGCCTGCAGCATGACTTTAAAATTGCAGGAGATAATCACTGCAAAAGTTGAATCAGCCTCTGAATCTCTGGATATTCTACAGGGAAAAAGTGAAGGCTCTGTCACGGCCTTAAATGTGGCAGCAACTCCGGAGGATATCAAAAGAGACGTTGAAGAGCTCAATGAAATTGTTGGAAAAGAAGTGACAATACGGGGGATGGCTGGATAATGGTCTCAATATTACCTTTTGAAACATCAGCAGGATATCCTCAGAAGCAGCTCTTCAAGCTCAATAAAATAACCTATTCGGCATTTTTTCAGCGTAACATTACAGCGGGGATCTATACAATATTAATTAGAAGAGTCTCAGACGAGGTTCTCCTTTACTCAGGGAAGCTGGTGGAAGGATTCTACAACGATATCAAAAATGAAATCACTAAAGAGGTTTTATTCACGCTATATGTAAAAAGCCTTGATGAAATGGAGATCTGGATAATATGAGTGAATCATGGTATCGTCTGATACAAGTCCAGATTGACAGCATGCTCTTTGATTCAGAATCCTGCGACATTGAGTTTAAGATCAAAAAATCAAATGACTCTTCGCAGAACTCCGGAGAGATTGTTCTCTGGAACCAGGGCAGAGGAACTCTTGATGCAATAATCAAGGACCGGCCATTAAGAATAAAAGCAGGATATCAGGGCGATTATGGAGTTGTTTTTGAAGGTTATATAACAGAAAAGGAGACTGAACGTGACGGTGCTGATGTATCAACAATAATCAGCTGCTCTGATGCCTCTCGTCTGTTATATGAGTCCGAGGAATTCATTCTTAATGTCGCTGCAGAAAGTAAACTTTCAGACGCAGTCAGTGAAGTTTTCAGCACATGTAGTATTCCTACTGGTCAGATTGATCAGTCTGGATACAGATTTCCGCAGGCCCGGACCTTTGCAGGAACCGGTCAGAAGATCCTGGAAGAACTGCAGAAGATAATCAACGGCAGCGGCGAGAGCTATACCATTTATACAGAAGGCGGGATGGGATACTTTGTCCGGTCGGACAATAAAACAGCAGAAGTCTTTGAGATTAACAGTTCAACAGGCCTTCTCTCAGCAGAGAAGAATGAGAGTGATTCCTCAGAGGTAGATGCTAAAATTAAGACTCTGTTGAACTGGAAGATCAGGACAGACAGTTGGCTCCGAATTGAAAGCCCGAATGTAAACGGTCTTTTCAAGGTTTTGAGTTATACTCACACTCTCAAAAATGAAACCTATGAAACCGAGATGGAGGTAAAAGCAGCATGAACAATATCGGAACGCTGACAAAAAGCCTCATTGAGAAGGAGATTGGTAAACTGTGGACCGCTACCGTTGCAAAGGTTGTGTCTGTCGATTATGAAAAGAACATCTGTAGCGTCACTCTCAAAAATACTGTTGCCGGCAACGAAGTCACTCTTCAGGATCTCCCGATCATGTATCCTTCATCAGCTGCCGGTTGCCTGATGATGGCCCTTTCCGTGGATGATCTCGTCCTGGTGATCTTCGGTAAGTGGAACGTCCGGGAGCAGCTTGCCGGCGACACAGTAAATGAACAGACTATATTCTCCATCAATAACGGAATTGTGATCCCGGGTGTATTTTCTTCCCCGCCCTATACATTGCAGGAAAACGAGATCATGATCAGGCATTCATCCGGCGCCGGGATGAAGATCAGCGGTGACGGAGATATCCGAATTGTGGCAAAAAAGGTCGATATGCTGGATATGAGTCAGGGGTATGAACTATGAAGCTTGTCGCTGTTGAGGGCGATGTCGATATTGCATCAGATGCTCATGACCCCCCAGCCGGTGGAGGCCCAAAGCCAATAACTCCTGTTACCCAGCAGACCTTTGCCAGGATAAACAATCTCCTGATAGTTACAAAAGGTGAGGAGTTCCCCTGCCACTGTACGAGTGGGTATGCAGGCCAGCTCTCCGTCTGCTCGACTGTATTGAATATTAATGAGATACCTATCTGCAGAGAAAAGGATGTTTCTGAGGACGGAGAGCATACATTTTCTGGGATTGTGGTATCAAATCAGTGTTTTGTAAACTCAGAGTAAAAGAATATATTCGATCAAAAAATAATAATGCATTTATGTACTTTAATGCTCTCATTTCGAATTTAGTTATAGGGATTATTGCAGGAATAGTTGCAGCGCTTTTCACTGCTAGCTTAGTTCATTCAATACAAGTAAAAAAACAATTTAACACTTTGGTAAAGCAAATGTTAGTTGAAATTGAGCAAAATAAACATAAATTTGAAACAAATTTTGAAGGAGATTTTTGTATAGCACAAAAAAAATGGCTTGCAGATTTCAAAAATAAAAATAAAAAGGAATCTCATTGGATTCCAAATAAATATATCACTGAAGGTTATGGAGGATATTTATATAACTACCTGAATTTTTTTTATTTTAGTTTACTGGAAAAATCATTATTAATTATGTATTTACCAAAAGATGATCAATACCAACTGAATTCATTATATTATTCGATGAAATATTTTTGTGCAGTGACTCAAAAATATGAAGAAGAAATCAATAAATTGATCACAGCCTCTATCGGGGATAACACAGAAGGGGAGCAAATAAATTATGAAAAGAAAATTAAGTTTTTTTTCAGCCTTATTGAAAATGAACGGAATAATTTAATTGATATTTTCAAAGGACAATTAGAATATAACTCAAAATATTATCAAAATCTAAGAATGAGTTATTTTAAAAGCCTCAACTCATATATCAATAAATAATTTTTTGACCTTTTTTTATATTGATTTTCGGCAACTTTCTCCATATGAGTAAAGCCATTCTTGTCGATGATGATGGTGATCTTGCCCTAGACGCTGCAGGAAGAATCAGATCAGTCTCCGGGGCAGATAAAATAGCACAGGACTTAAAACTCCTCCTCCGGTCTGTCAAAGGAAGCCTGCCTTTTGATACCAATTTTGGAATAGACGACCTGTCGCAAATAAAGAGCCCCAATTCCCGGCTCATAAGCAGTGCTGTAAAAAATGCACTTCTGCAGCATGAAAGCGTCAATTCAGTGCAGGATATATCACTTGAGAAAAATGACCGTTCATTTGAGATCTCTCTGACAGCGATTCTCACTGATGGAACAAGTATTGATCTCGGGGTGTCACTGTGACCGAATATGGAGTTATCCCCGAAGGGTTCAGAGCCAAGACATACCCGGAAGTTCTTGAATCCCTGATGTCTACTGCAAGAACCGTCTTTGGTTTTGATGTTGACCTGACAACAGGAAGCCTTCTCGGGCAGTTTGTCAGGTCGATTGCAGTGGAAATGACGACCCTCTATCAGCAGGAAGAAGCAGTGTATTATTCAGGATTCATCTCATCTGCAGAGGGGCAGAGTCTTGACAGAGTAGTGGCCCTGGTAGGTATCAAACGACGTGCAGCATCGAAGGCCTCCGGAACTGTGACATTTTCTGTAACCTCTGCTGCAAGTGCAGCAATTCCAATTCCTGCAGGAACCGTTGTTGGAACCTCCGATGAATCTCTCCTTTTTGAGACAACAGAAGCAGGGACAATTGAAGTAGATGAAACCTCCGTGAACATTTCTGTGACAGCCCTTACTGCAGGGTCTGAAGGCAATGTCTCCGGAGACACTGTAACAAAACTGGTGAGCTCGATCTCTTCTATTGACTCGGTCGCGAACGCTTCAACCTTCACCGGCGGAGGCGACGCCGAGACTGATACAGAACTCAGAATCCGGACAATGACTATGAAGCCGGCCGCAAAAGGAACAGTGGCTGCTCTTCAGGCAGCCATCCTTGCTCTTGACGGAGTAATGGATGTGAATGTGGCCGAAAATACGGAAACCCATACAATATCTATTGCGGTTTCCGGTGGGGATTCTGATGATATATCGGCTGCAATTGAGGATACCCGACCATGTGGGATCCCGGTTACATGGGGTCCTGCATCAGGATTTGAGATCTCAGTTACCGCAGTGGTCAAAATGGTTACGGGCTCTGTAAGTTCCGATGTACAGGCAGAAGTTGAAGAGGCCATTACTGCCTGGCTAGAGGCAAAAAAGATCGGTGAGGATCTCACATACACTCAGCTGATAAAAGCAGTTACCAGCTGCAGCGGTGTTGATGAAGTAACCACACTTTCTATGACCGACGGAACCAATACCGCAGATTCAATTGGTGAAAGCATCGCTGTTGCTGAATCTGCCTGTTCCAAGGCGGGAACTATAACGGTGACAGTGTCATGACCGACAGAGTCACGGCAATAATCAGAAGGCTTTCATCTGCTTTCCGGCAGGACACAGAATCAAATAACTATAAGATCACCAGGATGCCTGCTGATGAACTGGATGAATTGGAAAACATACTGGAAGATATCAGGGATGCACACCTTTTGGATTATGCTACAGGCCAGAGTCTGGATTATATTGCCGATCTTCTGGAACTCTCAAGAGAAGGACTTTCAGATGCAGATTTTAGGGCACTGATAGGATCAACGGTTGTTTTCCGGATGTCCAACGGCACCCTTGATGACATTAAAAATGTAGTTTCTGTTCTTTCCGGAGTAGACACCAATAAAATCACAATAGTAGAATCTGATGATGATAATGCATTTTCCATCAGGATTGAAGAGTCTCCTTCAGCTAGTTTCACTCTGACTTCTTTTAATAAGAATATTAATTCAACGAAAGCAGCAGGCGTCAAGTACCTGCATGAATGCCTCATAATATACCTCGCAGCTTTGTGGGAGCGGCATATAGCAGACAACGATGGGACAGCGACACACTCAACCGCAACTCTCCTGTGTCAGTCGGAGTTCATTTTTGGAAACTCGTATTTTGGCGATGCCACATTCGGGGATCCCTGTGAAACACACAGATCTCTTCCAGGAGAGGCAACGTTGACAAGTATGTTGATAGGAACGAGCGGGTTCGTGTATGGTTCCGACTACTACGGACTTGGAATATATGGAAATGTAACTGAAGGGCATTATACCGGCCCTGGAATAATCACGGTGATAACATGACAAGTTTGACTGAACACTACGAACTGACTCTGATAGATCCTGTAAAAAACTGGAGAGCTTTGATGAACGCAAACCTCTCCAAAATCGACTCTGCCATCAAAGGTGCTGAGCTGAAAGATCCACTTGTTGAAAAAGTCGTCTCGATTACACAGGACACTGAGAGGAAGATGTATTATGACGATTTCTCGAATAATACTTCGGAGAATTTTACCGGCGATGTTTCAAGTTTCGTTTGGGATACTGCAAATAAAAAAATAACAACAAAAACAGCAACACTCAGCACAATTGCACATAATCCCAAATATTTAGCATTAAATGTAAATATCGAGAATCCTCAAGTTGCCGCGACAACATCGGGGGGAATATATTTTGTTACATCAGGTGGCGATATTTACAAAGTTTTTATATATGCGTATGTAATTTCTGCCGGTTCTGAAGCATATAGGATAATTATTTACAAGAATGGTTCTCAGATTGCGTTCACAGCAAATGAAAGCACCAGTTCTGATTTTGATTATTTATTAGAATTAATTTTTGATTCTGATGGATTTGAAATATATAGAAATGGAGTTCTACAAACATTGTTTTCTGGTGATTCTGATATAGGCGATGTAAATATAACATCAATCGGAATTTCAACAACATCATCTGGCGATATAGCATCTATTGAACTTAAAAATCTTGTTGGATTACCTTCAATCTCCTATGCAGATGATTATTCAGCGGACACTTCAGCAAGACATCAGCTCATTGCAGGGGCGGGACTTTCATACAGCACCGATAAAATGCTGTTACAGTCGGCAACAGATGTTCTCGCAGTTGAAAGACTGAAGCATTACAAATATACAGAAGGGTATTTCAAAAAGCGTCTTGTGACCTCATCCGCATATCTGATAAATGATGTTCATGGTGTGATGTTTGCCACAATTGCGGACGGCACGAGCAACATTGTTGTCGGGATAAAACAGACCGGCAGCGGAGCTGTCACACCATATATCTGGAAGGATTACGGTCAGAGCGGTCAGGTTGTATTGACGAACGGAACATCACAGTCCGGATATGGCTCAGCGGCATCGTTCATTGTAGAGACAATCGTAGATCCCGATCATGGAGTCATATACGCATGGGTGTATCTGGAATCCGGCACAAAGCCAACTGCTCCGACAATGATTGCATATACGAATGCGTTATCGTCCCCGTTCCATTACGGCACGGTGTTCCTGAATAAGAATACTGGAACACGTGACAGCTTTTTTGATGACCTTGTAACCCGTGCAAACCTGATTGCCGGAACAACCAACTGCGAGAGTAATGAGGCGTATTATTTCAGAGAAGATTTCGGCTCAAATTCAATCGGGCGTTTTAACTATACTGGAACGTGGACGGTCACAGCAGGGTATCTCCGAATTATGGATTATGCAGGCGACCGGAACTTTGTAGCCCCGTTCGCAAAAGTGAAGGATGAGAATCATAAAATTTCTGTCACAGGTATCGCAGAATGTGCAGCAGGATCTTGCAGATTCATGTATGGGTTTGGACTTCAACAGAAATCTGGGAGTGGGAATTTCCTTGATACTCCGTGGGATGGTTACGTTATTAGAGCCTACCTCAATTCGACAACAGTTCAGTTATACCGCAACAACATAGGGGGCGGTTCTACATCAATCGGTTCTGCTACATATGATTTCGGTTCTCTCGGAACAACCCACGACTTCGAGATAGACCGTGCAACTGATGGAACAATCACCGTATTAATCAACGGAAGTGAGGTAATCTCAGTAGTAGATGACACAATCGGAGAAGGGTTTTTCGGTATAGCAACCTCGCTGAACTCTTTTGCAAGCAGTTCGTTTGAGATTCGGTATGACGATTGGCAAGTCGATGGCACAAGAGTATATCCAACACCAATCAACAGGGGAACTCAGGTTGGACTTATAGAGATAGATGGGGAGAATGTTGTCTGCACTGCTCTTTCAATTGATTTTGAAACCAGTATCGCAAACGAATGTTCTCATTTGGCTTGGACTCAGAATTTATTGGAAGCGTATATTTACAGCCCCGCCCCGTCACAATATTGGGTGCTAAACTCGGTTATGTTCGACAATGCGGAAGCGCATTACATCAGATTTAAAATTTCATCTGATAATGTAGCGGCAGGGAGAGATAGCGTGTATTTTGGATTTGCCAGTTGTGCAAGTGAAGCACAATGCGGGAAATATTACATCCAATCGTCCGGCATTCTGAAGATGTATATAGAGGGGGGATCTGCAATCGTGGTCGGGACATTGATACCGAGCCGAACCGCAAACACATATTATGATATTGCAATATTGTTCACAGGGGCGCACCTATACGGGTGGTGTGATGGTGTTCTTACAATAGATACAGCCGCGTATGCCCCCGAACCAATAAGCGGATACTTCGGGTTTTCAGAATATGGCATGAATTTATCGTGCCACCCGAAAATCAAAGATTTGGTTATTATCGGACATGAGGCAAACTCCCCGAATGGAATCAGTCTTGGTATTCCGAGCCTGTCTCATGGGGGCAGATACGGAGTAACAGAAAAAATCTCATGGTCTGCAACTCTAGAAGATATCGTCTCCGGAGACTGGATGTCTTTTGTCTCTGCCAAATCAACCAGTGCAACCGAGTCTGAAAGCCTGAGAATCACCGCAAAGAACGTCACAGACGACACACACATCGACAGCGATGGCGGAACTGACACCTCCAAAGATGTAGCTATGGACGGAACAGTCAAAAACAACCGTTGGAAACTTCAGACGAATGATAACGACAGGAACAAAGTTATCGAAGTCTCTCTTCAGACAGCATCGGGAGATCCGCCTGCAAGCACGATACAGGTCTCACAGAACATTTTTAAGCCGATTGTGTATGTCACAGAGGAGGAACTCGCATGATGCGCAAAGTGTCAGAAGTTGGGGAGGACTGGCCCTTCCCCTTCTCCGTGATAGAGCAACAGGATGACGGAGTGATTGTCGATATCCCGGAATCCTATCCTGTCGAAGTGCCAGTTCTGGATGAAGACGGAGAACCTGTCGTTGAGGAGATCCTACTCGGATACGATGAGGAAGAGAATCCTGTATATGAAACCCTTCAGGTGACAGAATCTTCAGTCGTGGAGATAGATCCGGAGGAGTACGGAGAACCTGCAACGTGGGCCGATGTTAGCAACCTGATGCTGTTTGACCTGTATATCGGGACGAAAAAATACTCCTGGACGAAGAAACCCGGATTTGTGCACATCGGACTTAAGGATGGAAAGATTGGAATTGTGAAATACAACCCGGTATCGTGGGCCTCCGGAAGCATCAGGAAAACTATCGTCCCGGAGATGTTCGGCAACCCGGCAATCCGGCTGACAGACGGCCAGTTGTCAGTTGAGAGAAACCCGTATGCTGATGCAGAGTATTTCGATATGTCAATAAGACGGCCTGCAACCCTCGGCAACATCAGAAAGATCAAAGACGGAGAGGTCTATCAGATTGCTTTCCCAGAAAGGCTGACCGAGGAGGAGATTGTATGAACTTTTGTTTTCGTGATACTTCCATCTCAGAAGTGAACAGCGTAGAGAAAAAGACAACCACGGCCCGACTGACCTATATATTTCAGTCGGGGTTGGCTATTGGTAGATAAGGAGACAGAATTATGGTAGAATCAACGAGCGAGGCAACCCTCGATGCAGGACTGGCATACAATGCTGAGATGATAAAAAACTTTTACACTTTCATGGTGTTCGATACCGGGGCAGTGACCGAAGAGGATCTTGTCCCGGTAAATGAAGCACTACGAAAGAGTGTAGTTACAACCAGGGATGGTGCAAACCTTGAGTTCACAGGACAGGTTGATATCGGGGATTTCACAGTGGATACTACTATCACTGCAATATGGATCTGTGGTGTTAGCGGTGAGGATGACATCTTCCTTGTCAGGCACATACTATCAGGAGCAATCGTAGGACCTGCTACCGGATTGATATATACAGCACCGTATTCGATCTCAGGGTTCGATGAGGAATATGAATCATAAGAGGACTGATGAATGGCTGATACTTATACCGACAACCTCGGACTGACTAAAATAAGTCGAAGAAAAGGGTGGCAGGAAGCCTATAATGGTAACATGGAAACCCTTGGAAAAATGTTCTGTGTTGATAATGACGGCAACATGTGGTTTGTTCATAATGCGATCTATGATCCTGATACTGATACATGGAGCCAGACCAATACGGCGATTGCATCCACTGCGACAAAAATGGCTGTTGACGGGAGTTTTTCCTTCCTGATGTGTGCAGCCGGGAACTCGGCAATAACATGGGTTGATGCAATCCCGGCCCCTCTGTTATCTGAGCAGGTGATTGACGCAGACAAGGACTGGAACCAGAAGAGTATCACAAACCTCAATCAAATGTCTGCGAACTTTATGAAGGCCGTGACTGGCGACACGTCAAGGAAGGTGTATAATAACGCTGTGAGCACCACATCGCTTACATACGTTTTAGTCAGGTCAATTCCGGTGCCGTTGGATTATGTCCCTGCTGTTTTCGACAACGATAAGAATAAATCGTCCACGTTTAAGGTATCGTTTAATCTGTATTCCTCCGGCGGAGGATATTCCTGTGGGAAAATATATGTCAACGGTGTTGCGAAATCAGCAGAATATTATACTGCTACTTTGACGGCTCCGGGCACTACATACACAGTGGACATTCCCGGGGTTCATGGTGGCGACACAATCGAATTGTGGATGCAGAATCACACTAAATCCAATTCAAGCGATGCAGCCGTAAATACGTATTTTGAAATATTTTCTTCCGATTCTGTTGTTTTGGGAGTGATCGGCTCTAATGCCTCCCCGACATGGTGATAACCTCTCAATCCTGACATTTTTTTATATCTTCTTAGTAGCGACCTCTGATCCATATGGAAGCAGATTTGATGACTGCATTCCTGTCTAACCCGATAGGAGTGTTAACAACTCTCTTTGCGACATGTGCAGCAATATATCAGACTTATAAGAAGTATGGTATCGGTCAGGCACTCTCTGTCGCAACGAATGGAATTGCAAACCTCAAGGCGTCTATGAGTCGTTCATCAACGATGGTCACAGTCCCGGAAGAACTGAATGATACAC
Source organism: Methanomicrobiaceae archaeon (assembly GCA_016937345.1). GTDB lineage: Archaea > Halobacteriota > Methanomicrobia > Methanomicrobiales > Methanomicrobiaceae > Methanomicrobium. The sequence goes on along the minus strand of JAFGWE010000037.1, from coordinate 8,508 downwards.
CTGATGCCTGGAAGATGTCTCCGACTACATGGCAGATCATATCTGCAAACCTCGGGACTGTAGAGAAGGCAAAGCTGAGAAATGTTATTGACGAAAAAGAAGGAGCAGTCCCACCAGTGTCATGTTATGATCTTGCAACATCTAAAGGGACTTACACAATCCTTAATGGTGCGATTGATGCAATCACCGGCCTTGATGCTCCGATGATCTCAACGACAGTCGATGCAGGTAAAGGAGAGATCTTCAGGGTGTGGGGTGGAATTGCCAGTTCCGCAAGCAATGTACCGCAGCGTCAGGATACTGACATGGAGTACTCGATGTCAGATCGTAGTCTGTATGTGAGCGTCAAACCCGTCGAAGTCGGCGGAGTGACACTCGGGATCTTTGCAGACGGGAAACTGGTTGCGAAGAAGATCTGTGACTTCAAAGCGAACGACATGGATCAGGCGAAGAACGATATATCTTTCCCGACTTATGACTTCCAGATCCCGAAAGAGGTCATTCAGGAAGTACAGCATGGAGAGGGGAACTTTGATCTCGTTGTTGCTCTTGCTGAAGGTGGGAAGTGGTATTTCCTTTCCGATGATATCACTCCGTGGAGCGATCATGTCTCGATCAAAGTCACTTTAGGATGACTTTCAAAATCTCTTTTTTTACGCCCCCTCATATTCATCATTCTGTAGGATTGTATTGCTCCTGCGAGGGACAATCCCTCCAGTAATACTCATTATTTCCTGCTGCTTTCGCAATTGTCGGAGTTCGTCAAGGAGTTGGTTGATTACATGCTGTTGATCTGCTGCAGATATCTGCAATTTTGCTATCTCTGAGGCCTGCTCGACTTTGATCTTATAGTAATCCTCCGGAACATGGATCATCAGACGAGGCATGGCCTTCAGATATTCGGCCTGCATCTCTGCCTCAGGGATCCTCCTGTAAGATGCATCGAGATATCCTTCATGGCCGGTAAGAGCCTCTGCAACTGTGGGATTGCCTGCCAGTTTAAACTGCGATGTGAAGAACTTTCGGAACGAATGAAATGTTATTTTACTTCTTCCAGTATTTTCATCGCGGGAATACATTCCAATATCTTTCAGTCTCTTATTAAGCCTGAATATCTCATTAAATTTTGAATAAGGGAACAATGACTCATTATTTAAGCTGTAATTTTTTATCCTGCTTGCAGAACTCTGCATAGACATTTCACGGATTTTCAGCCATGCTTTAACAGCATCAGCTGCTTCGTCTGATATGTATGTTAATCTTGCAATACCATTTTTGGCAACATTGGCAGTGATAAAAAGTTCAACAGGAGATTTAGTTAGATCTATATCTGATATCCGGAATCCGACAATCTCACTTATTCGCAATCCACCGCTGCATCCTATGAGAATCTCGGCTCTTAATCTTGCATCAGCACCTGAAATTATCTGTTTTATCATCTCTGAGTCTAGTGCAATATCACGAGTAATATTTACTCGTTTTGGCAGCCGGTTTTTTCGCATTCTTTTTTGCCGATGGGATAGCTCAAAGTTACACCCATCCCGAAGATATCTTTCAACGGCCGACAAATACTGTATAATTGTATTTGGAGTATAATTTCTAGATTTACAAAGTGCGTCATATTTTAGAAGATCTGTCGAAATCTTAGTCTCTGGATTCTGCAGATATTGACACCAGGCCGAATCAAGATCCTCAACAACATTTCCTGTAACAACCTCCAAGTATTTTTTGAGTGCTAGCTGGTTGTTGTATCTGGATGATTTCTTGTTGTAGAAATCAAGATATTCAGATGGCAGCAATTCAGGTTCCATGACAAGCCACCCGTATATTGTTGAGCATTAATAGAATAGCGGCACGCAATGTGAAAGTAATAAATCCCACAAATACATAAGATATAAATGATGAGACCGAAATCTTGATAATATCAAGTTGGTCAAAAATTATGCTTATATAGTTTATAATAGAGTTAGATATAAGTAAATATGATAAATTATCAGTGCTACCAGTTATCTGATAACTAAATCATAAAAAATCTTTCCGGGATTTTGTAACACAATGTGAAAAAGCATTTCTGTTATGATAAATTTTAGGAAATGAGTCGAATTATAAATATCTACGCTTAAATATGTAAAGCATAAACGGGGTAAATAGATGTTAAAGGCAACTATTGATACAGAAATTTTTAGGGAAACAATCGATGTTATCGCGGCAATAGTAACTGAATGCCGGATGAATATAAATGAAGAAGGATTCAGAATTCGCGCTGTTGACACAGCAAATGTGGCTATGATATCACTTGAACTTTCTCAGAATGCATTCTCCGCATATCAGTCAGGTGAGAATGTTATCGGGATTGACATCAACAAGATGAAAAACATCGTCGGAATGATGGGTAAAGATGATGCATTATCTTTGGAACTACCGGAAGACGGCTACAAACTTGAGATGGCATTTGGCGGATATAAATACTCAATAGCTCTTCTGGATGTAAATACAGTCAGAAAGGATCCGAATATGCCAACAATACAGTTGCCCGGCAAAGTAGTGATTTCAGGCGCGCAGCTGAATAATGCAATAAAAGCAGCAGCACTAGTGTCTGATAAGATTGCATTTGGTATCAATCCTGAAACAGAAACTTTCTATATGGAGGCTGACGGCGATACAGATCATATAAATCTTGAAATAAAAAAGAGCGATCTAAAATCATTTGTATCAACAGAAGCGCGATCACTCTTTTCTCTTGATTATTTAAAAGATATGGGGCGTGTTATGAGCAGGGCTGAAGAGGTTGAAATTCAGATTGGAATAGATCATCCGGTCAAATTTGCATTTAACATCGCCGATGGCAACGGAAGAGTAGAATATCTACTTGCACCACGCATTGAAGCAGACTAATATGCCAGTTGAATTTGATAAAAAAGACCTCGCAAAATATCCTTTTTTAAAAGAAGCACAGAGTCTGGTCAACGACAGGGCATATTCCGTTGAAAATTTTATTAAAAGCGAATTTGGGAAAAAAATTTCAGCAAAGGCAATATCCCGAATCAATTCTGCTTTAAATAATAATTATATCTTTGAAGACGACCGTCAGGATAATCCCGAAGCTGAAATTCTTTCATATGCAATATCACGACTTGTAGTCTCATGTATGAAAGAAAGACAGATGAATGATAAATTATGCAGGTATGAATCCGAAAGGGCTGCATTTTTTCTTCAGACAGAAAAACCCGAAAAAAAAGACTATGTTGCCATAAGCATGGGAATCGACCTGGAAAGCAGAAGAATAAAAGTACCTGATTATATCGAACTTGTTCCCAACCTTCGCGATGCAAGGTGGCAGCTTGTCAACCGCGATGTTAATGAAGGATATGTTTCTATCAAAAGAGAAGAATCAGAAGAGCTGTTAAAAGAGAGAATTAGATCGGTTCTTCATAAGCAGCTTCCGCTTCCGGTAGGAGACAGCATATGCAGCCTTCTTCAGTCAATGGTCGGGGAGATCTCCAGGGCATATCAGGAAAAACTGATGGAACAGTTTGGGGAAGTGAATGAAAGTGCATTTCCCCCCTGTATGAAGGCCATAATTAACGCTGTTTCTGCAGGAACAAACATACCACATACTGCAAGATTCTCATTAACAGCGTTTATGCACACAATCGGCATGGATACAACAGGTATAGTGGAAGTATATACACGTGCACCAGATTTTGACGTAGACAAGACCCTGTATCAGGTTGAGCATATATCCGGCCGAAGTGGTACGGAATATACACCACCCGGATGTGCAACAATGAAGACCTATGGCCTGTGTGTAAACGCAGATTCATTGTGCAAAAACAAAAATATTGCTCACCCACTCAGCTATTATAAGATTAAAAAGAAAAAAGAGGATTCTTTTAAAAAGACAGTTGAATCAGAGACTAATAAAAATAGAACTGAAGTTTTAACCAAGAAAAATAATCACAAAGACAGCTCTGTTGAAAAATAAAAAACAGACAACTGTTTTTTTAAATTTATTTTTTTGGACTGAAAAATTATATAATTTTAAATTGGATTTTTGCTTATGTAATAACCGCCGCCGCTCATTACTATTATAAAAAGAATTATTGCAGCAAGGGTTGCAAGGCCCGCAGGTAAAAATGCAGGCAATATCAAAAGTGACAGAATAAAAATTACAATACTGATTGCTGCCGTTGCACAGTCCAGAACCACTGAATTCATGGAAACTGTTTTAATCCTTATTATGTAAAGCACTATCCCTTTAGAAAATGTTACATACTTACTTTTTTATCATCAGATATAATTAGAGAAGTAAAAAGCATTGATCATTGATAATGGTGCGGCAGAATATCATGACATTTGAAGAGAAGGAAAAAGTGGTAAGAGAACTTGCCTCTGCAACAGAGAAATTAAAACAATTAATGCCTGTATCATTCATACCCGATGCGGGCATGAACATCGTTTATGCAATTCCGAATGCGCGTTTATCTTCAGATATTGCTGCTATAAATGGCAGAATTAAACGAATAAAAAATGAAATATGTCAGACAGGTGAAATAAACTTTGGCGCAGACAGTGATATTGCAGGAATTGTACTTACTGCAATGAAGTTTGACTCAGATATCAGAAGTGCTGCAATTATCCGGTTTTCTGAACAAATAATACTAAAAGCAGAAGATTTGCTTATGGAAGTCAGAAGTTTTAACAGAGAAAAAGAGCCTGCGGGTATCAGTACCATGGACTGGGGCGTTGCTTTCTGCTGCGAAGAAGATGATGTGCCGGATATCATTTATGATCGCGGAGCACAAGGAAAAGAACCACTGATAAGAATTTTAGGAGTTGATCCTCTGACAATTGTCAATAATATTATTATGATAGCCGAGCGCATAAATAATAAAAACTAATGGGTAGTAAAAATGGGAATTAAACCAACATACATAAAGGCACTTAGCCTAGAACTGCTTTCCAAACACGGAGACAAATTTACAAAGGATTTCGATGAAAACAAGCTTGCTGTTGATGAAGTGGCAGTTATTGGTTCAAAGTCGGTCCGCAACAGAGTTGCAGGATCAATTACAAGAAAGGTAAATAGAAGAAAATCCATATAATTTTTTATGTTTGAGGGAGTCTATCCAGCATTAATCACTCCTTTTAAGGATAATCAGCAAAGGGATCTGGACCTGGAAGGTCTAAAATCCAACATTGACTTTCTTATATCCAGTGGCGTGCATGGAATTGTTCCATGCGGTTCCACAGGCGAATCAGCAACACTTACTTTTGAAGAGCACGAAGAAGTCATTAGAAAAGCCGTTGAAATTTCCAATGGCCGTGTTCCTGTCCTTGCAGGCACTGGTTCCAACAATACAGCAGAAGCAGTACGTTTCACAAAAGCTGCGAAGGATCTTGGTGCAGATGGAGCCCTTGTTTTAAGCCCTTATTACAACAAGCCTAACCGTTCCGGCCTTATAAAACATTATGAAAAGTTAGCCGACCTGGATATTCCTATCGTTATTTACAATGTTCCGGGGAGAACTGGACAAAATCTTTTACCTGATCTGATAACAGAACTTGCAGAACATCCGGGTATTGTTGGTGTAAAAGAGGCCAGCGGAGATATTGTTCAGATATCAGCTATAATTGAAGAGACAAGAGACCTTGATTTTAATTTGATTTCAGGCGATGATGCAATGACTCTTCCCGTACTTGCGCTTGGCGGCGGAGGAGTTATCAGTGTCACTGCAAATATTGAACCTGAAAAAATGGTCAAAATGTATGAAATGTTTAAATCCGGCAATCTTGAAGAGGCGAGGAATATTCACTATTCCCTCTCACCCCTATTCAGGGCAATGTTCATTGATACAAATCCAATCCCTGTGAAAGAGGCTGTAGGAATCAGAGGTATGGCTGCAGGGCCTCTCAGGCTTCCTCTTGATGCACTTGATAAAGGAAAGATCAGTACTTTAAGGGAGGTTTTGGCCAGATATGATTAAAGTTGGTATTTGCGGCGCACTCGGCAGGATGGGCACAAAAATCGGAGGTCTTGTTAATGAATCCCCGGATTTGGAGCTTGTAGGGGGCATAGATCTTAAATCCGGTTCTTTTTACGGCGCAGAAGTCTATGAATCAGGAAGAATTGATGAATTTTTAAAAGAAAAAAAGCCGGATGTTTTAATAGACTTCACAATAGCACATGCTGCGGTTGAAAATATAAAAGCAGCTTCAAGAAACGGTGTTGCTGTTCTTGTCGGAACCACCGGCTTTTCTGAAGAACAAAGAAAAGAACTTGAAGCCGCCATAAATGGAAATATACCTGCAGTAATCTCCAGCAACTTCAGTCTTGGCGTAAATATATTCTGGCATCTTATAAGAGAAGCCGCAAAGCAGCTAAAGAGCTACGATATCGAAGTTATTGAAGCACACCACCATTTTAAAAAGGATGCGCCCAGCGGAACTGCCAAAACAATTCTTAATATCATTAAAGAAGAAGCAGGCGACCGTCAGGAGATGTACGGGCGTGAAGGAATGGTCGGTGAGCGCGGCAACGAAATAGGAGTCCATGTTATTCGCGGCGGAGATATAATCGGGGATCATAAAGTCATGTTTGCCGGAAACGATGAGGTAATTGAGCTTACACATCGCGCATATGACAGACTTGTATTTGCCCACGGAGTTATCCGGTCTATATCATGGGTGCATGAAAAACCTCCGGGCATCTATTCAATGGATGATGTTTTGGGTTTCAAAAAATAATTTTATTTTTAACCACTATATTCTGAAAAAATCGAAATCTATTTTAGTTTAACTGCCGACCTAAATCCGAGGATTTAACTATGGTAGCAGTAGTAAACGCAGATTCATGCACAGGATGTGAAACCTGTGTGGACGTATGCCCTTCTGAAGCAATTTCAATGAAAGACGGAATAGCTTTTGTCGAGGCAGATATGTGTGTAGACTGTGAGGCATGCGTGGACGAATGTCCTGCTGAAGCCATTCACATGGAATAAACCAGTATAAAATAAATAAACAAATATTTTATACTTACTTCAACGTATTCTCTTCTAATCCATGATCAATGTAGGAGTACTTGGTGCAACCGGTGCTGTAGGGCAACGGTTTGTACAGCTGCTTGCCAATCATCCCTGGTTTAATCTCCAGACATTAACGGCATCAGAACGCAGCGCAGGAAAGTGTTACAGGGATGCAGTTAACTGGCGTCTTGATGAACCTTTTCCCGATTCTGTAAGTGATATTGTCGTGAGCAACACAGATGTTGCCAGTGTAAAAGATTTGGATCTTGTATTCTCAGCGCTTCCAGCCGAGCTTGCAAAAAATCTTGAAACTGATATTTCAAATTCAGGAGTTGCAGTTTGCAGCAATGCTTCCTCGCACAGGATGGGTAAAAATATCCCTCTTGTTGTTCCGGAAGTGAATCCTGATCATCTCGGCCTTATTGATTTACAGCGTGATTCAGGAAATGACGGATTTATTGTGACCAATCCCAACTGCTCCACCATAATGATGGTGTCAGCACTAAATCCCATTCGTCATCGCGGTTTATCTGATATACGTGTTGCAACTATGCAGGCAATATCAGGTGCTGGTTTTGAGGGAGTTTCGGCAATGTCAATTTATGACAACGTCATTCCATACATTGGTTCGGAAGAGAAGAAGATGGAGATGGAAACCTTAAAAATCATGGGTACTTTTGATGGTGCACAGATTACTGATGCACCATTCTCAGTCAGTGCGAGTTGTCATCGTGTACCTGTTATTGACGGGCACACAATGGCAGTATGGGTGGATATCAACGCTTCTGTAGAAGAGCTAAAAAATGACTTCAGAAATTATCAGGCACCCTTCAGAGGTCTTCCCACCCAGCCGGAAAAATCCGTGCTTCTGCTTGAGCAGGAGGACAGACCACAACCAAGACTGGACAGAAATCGTGGCAGGGGAATGACTGTATCTGTTGGAAGAATCCGAGAAGGAATCCGCTTTATTGCTATGGGGCATAACACCATACGCGGCGCGGCAGGTGCTTCTGTCCTTAATGCAGAACTCATTGTAAGTAAAAAGTATCTTTAAAGGAGGGGAAAAGAAATTGTCAGACAATACAGTATTCGTTGGAAATAAACCTGTTATGAACTATGTTCTTGCAGTTGTTACACAATTCAATCAGGGGGCTGAAGAAGTCTCAGTAAAAGCACGGGGAAAGGCCATCTCACGTGCAGTTGACACAACAGAGATTGCTCTAAACCGTTTTCTAGAGGATGTAAAGAAATCAGGTATTGAAACATCTACTGAAATGGTTGATACTGAAAGCGGCAAAACAAATGTTTCAAGTATCGAAATCATACTAACAAAGATCTAAAAAATTTTTCTTTTTAATTCCTGATATTATCAGAGATATTCAATAGTTATTAAAAATGAGTTTGTCCAACCAGCCTTTTTGCATATAAAATTAACTCTAAAATCAGTCAGTCCCATTTTTCAAGACATCTTCAGGTACATTTA
>JAFGWE010000036.1 GCA_016937345.1 Methanomicrobiaceae archaeon | reverse complement strand
ATTCAGTCTTATGTTATAGATCCAAATGCAGAAGAGCCATTTGCAATAAAAGGCAATGCACAGGAGGAATCGGTTTTAAGGGAGTCACATATTGAAGAGGCCGAAGTCTGCATCGCAGCAGTAAATGACGATGAGGTAAATATTTTTACAACACTTCTTGCAAGAAACTTAAATCCCGGAATTCATATTCTTGCAAGGGCAAACAAGCCGGGTTCTGTTGAAAAGCTTTACCGTGCAGGTGCAGACTATGTTGCCCTTCTGCCGACTACAAGCGGCCAGATTGCAGCAGGGATTGTTCTTCACAACATTGTATCTGTTTTATTAGACCTTCCCGGAAACATGAAGGTGATAATGAAGACCAGCATGACAGAAAGAGATGTTGCGGCTGGGTGGTGTGAGTCGAAAACAGGTGCAAAAATTATCGCTGTTGAAGGAAGGGATAATACGGTAATAAATCCACTTTCTGATCAGAAAATTATGCCGGGTGATAATATAATTGCCTTTGGCGATATATGGTCGCTTAAAAAACTTATATCCATGTTCTCGGGAGAAAATCAAAATGAAGGAATTATGCACAGGATGCGAATGCGAAAAAATTGAGCAGATGATACGACATACTGTCTGGTCATCGGGAAGAGAGAAGGTTGTAATAGGTCTTTCAGGCGGAATTGATTCGGCAGTTTCTGCAGTACTCTGTGTTCGTGCAATAGGTGCTGAAAATGTCCTTGGATATTTCCTGCCGTCCTGTGTAACACCGTCAAATGACATTGATGATGTATCAGCCCTCTGTGAAAGATTTGGAATAGAATATCTGGTTGTTCCAATCTCCGGAATTTTAAAAGAGTTTGAAAAAATTCCCGGGTATTCTGAAAGCCCCTATCTGAAGGGAAACCTGATGGCAAGAATCAGGATGACAACCCTGTATTATTATGCCAACCGGAACCAGGCGCTTGTTTGCGGAACCTCTAACAAAAGTGAGTATCTCCTGGGTTACTGTACAAAACACGGCGATGAGGCAGCAGATATCCAGCCGCTTTTACATCTCTATAAAAAAGATGTATACAGGATAGCAGAAGAGGTGAATGTTCCGGAGGATATTATAAATAAATCTCCTTCGGCAGGACTCTATCCCGGCCAGAGTGATGAGAATGAGATAGGTTATTCATATGATGAGATTGATTCAGCTCTTATCAGTCTTGAATCAAATGACTGGAAGCCGCAGAATGAAACCGAAAAAGAGATTCTGATAAAAGTAAAGTCTGCATCCCATAAGAGGAGTTCTCCGCCGAATCTTTTAAAAGAGTAATTTTTTTATAAGAATTCCGGAATAATTTCTTCTATAACTGATGGATTATTTAAAAAATCCAAAAGGCCGTCATCGCCTATAAGTGAATATATTGGTTTTTTATGATACAGGCCCATCTGCGGGATCTCATCAGGTGCCTTCATCCTGATGTCCGGAATGTGGTCGTATTTTGGGTTTTTGACAAAGCTTCCGTCTGAAAACTCATAATATGCCGCCCCCTGCATCCTGGTATAATCGTCGTATTCGCTTTCAAAGTCATCTGATACAATATTTGCCATAACAAGTGTCTTATCAGAAGGGTTTATTGTAACATGGCCGAAACCCGGAGGAATAAGCACAACATCGCCTTCTTTTGCTAAAATTACACATATATCAGAGAGATCTTTTTTCTGGAGAATAAAATGGGCCTCTCCTGATAATACCTGATAAAGCTCAGGGTATCCGTATCCGCCGGGACCCTCGGGGTGATAATGCCCTTTTGTCTTTACGAATTCGCGGCCTAAAATACACGGCGGAATTACAGTAATATCATATCTTAACTTATTTTCAGAGAGCCATCTCAAATCCTCTCCGCTCTTTGAGAGGCTTCTGTACATAAAATAGAGTGTTTTATTGTCTGCAGTAATGCCTGTATCAGAGAGCACATTCTGCATGTCTACAACCGTCCGCTCAGAAGGTTTTGGAAGCGGGCCGTCCCAGAAAATATTCATCATTATTTTTTACGTCGTGACCATACAAAATACCCTGCCCCGATAATCAAAAAGACTATTACTGTCAGAAGAATCGGGTTTGTGAATATTTCCATTCCTGATCTTTTTACAATCTGTACCTCTGCCTTCATCGAATCCGAGATCTGGCTGTTATCAAGTGAATCACGGTAGCGAATTTCAGTATCTATTGCGAATGTCTTTATTGTGGCATCGGAGTCAACTGAGACTTCGTATATCCCAGTTGCAGTCTCACCGGGTGCAATATCCCCGAGGTATGCCGTATCGTCATTGCTTGTGAAAGGGTCTACTGCACTGATACGTGCCTGTGCATTGTATGCGGTTGTTGCGCCTGTGTTTTTATAGACTATTGTAATGTGCCCTTTCTGTCCCGGATTGAGTTCTGCCGGTTCTGATACAATCTTAAAATCAACCTTTCCGCCGACATCAACACCAACAGTCTCCGAGTCTGAGGATGCCGAAACTCCGTCTGAATCCTTGTATTCAACAGATACAAGCACAGGATAATTTTTGGCCTCGCCATCGCTCGAGACTGCTGCTTTAAAAGTGACGGTCTTTATATCACCCGGTGCAAATTCCCCCACATAAACACTGGAGTCTGTCGGGACAACTGCACTGCCTTCTGCTTTTGTGAGTTTTATAACAGAATTCTCCCCGATCTCATATCCGACGTTTTTTACATCCATTGTGATGTAGCCTTCCGCACCGACATTCATAGAGTCCGGAACAATATTTAAGACCTCAATCTGAAGGTCAGGTTTGATCTTAATCTTGAGTGTTAAGGGCAGTTCCATATCCTTATAGTAATATTTTAATGAATCCTGGCCAATCTGATCTGCATTGCTGAGGTATTTGTATGTCAGTGTTGTAATCAGGTCATAATTTCCCGGTTCTGCATATTTGTCAACCTTTATTTTAAAGGCAGCGGTTACAGAATCTCCTGCATCAACATCACCTATCATCTGCGGGTCTGTTTTCACATTTATGGGTGCATTGTCTGCATTCAGGGATACTGATACAAGTTTTGCCGTATCAGGCACATCATCGCGGTCAATTATGTCTGAATTTATAATCTTGAAAGTTTTTGTGCCTGTGTTCTGGACAATTACAGTGAGGGTGGTATCATCGCCCGGCTCAAATTCATTTGTTCCTGATATCGCGACACTCATCTCAGGTTTTCCGGAAAGATATTTTTCACCCGCCATTACAGGAAAGACTGTAAATGCCGTGCAAATGAGCAATATCATGGCAATATATGTAAATTTCATATTTTTCATCTCATGTCTCTATTGAATGGATATGTGTGTTGTTATTTTTGTGACAACATTTATTAGGGCTGTCGATATATATTTGTATGCCAATGGGAGAATATCAGCCTGAATCCGAAAGAATTAACGAGTCATTGAAGTCTCTTGGTCTTACCAAGTACGAGGCTCTTGTTTACATGGCACTTTTGCAGGTGGAGGGGGCAACAGCAACTGAGATCCATGAAATATCCGGAGTTCCACGCGCATCGGTTTACTCTGTGATAGACAAACTGATCCACAAAAACATTGTAAACATCTCAAATACAACACCCAAAAGATTCAGTGCCGTCCCTCCTGATGAGGCAGTCCGCAGCCTGATGGGCACAATAAAAAATGATGCGGATTTAGCCTTAAATGTTTTAAGCAATCTTTATGAAACCAGGCAGAACCGCTCTGAAGGCAGACAGGAATTTATATGGAGCATATCCGGCCAGGAAAATATAAAATTAAAATTAAAAGAAGCACTGATCTCTGCTGCCAAAGAAGTATTTCTTATGAGTAAATGGGATTTTATTGAGGATTCTCTTCTGAATACCCTTTATGAATTAAACAGCAGTGTGAGAGTTGAGATTGTTACTGATAAATGGGAGAAAAAAATACCCTCAAATACGAATGTTCTGTTATTAAAAGAATTTAATAAATGCAATGCAAAGATTGCCAACAGTGCCTCCGGAGTTTATATAATTGATAAGAAAAAGGTTCTTTTAATAATGGATTCTGAGTCGGATGAGGCAGATACATCCGCATTGTATTCTGAGTCCTATGGTTTTGTCAACTTCTTTTTAACCTACTGGAACTTTGTGAACAGACATCTGAAGCATTCCCACGAAACAGAGATCATATCTTCCGACTGATTCTTTTTAATTTTAGTTTTTATCTGCTTCATTATCGAAAATATAATTCATTTCCAGATCCTTATAGAATATTAAGATGAAAAAAGAACGTGCTGTTAGCGCAGTAAAAACAATTTTAAAAGCTGCTTCTTATGATGTAGAGGAAGGAAACGGCGGTATAGATTTGAATGCGTACCGGGGCTGTGAATGCCTTGTTGTTCTCTGCTCTGATGACTCTTCGGACATAGACTTCTTTTTGAGTAAAAAGTTTCGCGTTCAGCTTGAAGACGGTGTTTCCGACTGCAAAAAATTGCTTTTCACAATGAAAAACGTGGGTTCTGTTGAAAACTGCACTGTCTGGGGGCATATGGAGCTGGCAAAATATTCCGGTCAGGCTACTGTTGCAGATGTTTTGGGAGAGAGTCTTGCACTTGACTTTAAGGATAATTCAACAGGCTATATCAGAAACACTGAAAATTATAACAAGGAACCCTCAAAGGATCTGGGGCCGGAACTTGCATGCCTTCCGTCGGTGATTTCAGAAGAAAGGGCAAGGCAGATTGCAGGAGTAAAGGGAGACCTGCACAGGGTGTACATACCGCACTATCTTTACGTCTGTGAAAGTACAGGTGAGAAGATATTCAAAAACCATGTAATTGATTTTAATTTTATGGAGAAGGGTCTTATAAATGCAATATCCGGCAACGGAACAGATATTGATCCCGAGGATCTTTTACGCCTTGTCCCTGAAAAGAAGAATGTTCCCGGTGATGCAAAGGTTCTGGATGCAAAACTGAAAAAGCCGGCCCTTAGGGATTTATTGATGGATAAAATAGTGGAAAGCCTTACAAAAAGCGTCCGTGTCAGTACATCCGAAGGTGATACGATTTCATATGAGGATATCCGGGTTACGCCTGATAAGGATAACATCAAAATAGAGCTCGAACTTGTATATCTTCCGGTAATTCAGATAAGGGGAAACAAGATAGTAGAGGTTGAGGCCTTCACAGGTGAAATATTAAGAGAGCCCCTGGATGACGGTGTTGAACTGTTATAGCCCTGATTTGATCTGATTATTATGATAACCGTTGTTGGAGGCGGACCAGCCGGGAGACTTGCTGCAATACACCTCGCCCTCGCAGGAGAAGAGGTGGAACTTATTGAGAGGCAGGGCTCTCTTGGCGGCCAGTGCCTTCATCAGGGATGTATGGTTATATGCGGGTTAAATGACTGTGCAAAAGTCATTGATGAGTCGGAAAAACTGAGAAAGCTGTCAGTTCTTGATTCAAAACCAAAGGTTTCACTTCCTGATCTCTGGGCCGGCATTAACAATATCCAGTCCACAATCTCCGGCATACTTAACAGTGAAACAGAGGCATCCGGTGTATCTATTGTAAAGGGAGAAGCGCATTTAGACGGCCGCGAACTTTTGGTTGACAACCGGGTAGTTGAAACTGATAAAATCCTGATTGCAACCGGTTCAAAGCCATTTATTCCTGATATCCCCGGAAACAGACTTTCAGGAGTCTATAATCCCCATACAGTATCCGGACTCAGAGAAATACCCAAAAATCTTGTAATAGTGGGCGGCGGGATAATCGCAGCCGAATACTCTTATATATTCTCGGCTTTTGGTGCTGATGTCACTATTGTTTCAAGGAGTCTTTTTTTAAGGGATAAGCCTGAGATTCTTAGAAAAACCGCTGTTAAGGATATAAGAAATGTTGATATCAGAGAGTATACTCTTTTAAGAGAGATCTGCGGTGAAAATAAGGTAGAATCTGTAATACTTGAGAATGGCGGAAGACCATACAGAATTGACTGCGATGCGGTTTTTTTTGCAGCAGGACTGATTCCCCGGACAGAGAACATATCAGGAATTTCAAAAGGGGATATGGGGGAGATACTGATTAATGACAGATATAAGACTGATATTGAAGGGGTTTATGCCGCAGGGGATGTCACAGGCAGGGTTTTTATGACGCCATATGCCCGCATGCAGGGTATCTCTGCTGCAAGATCAATGCTCGGGGAGACACCGCCTGAGATGCCGCAGTTCATTCCTCAGTCTTTAAAGCTTTTTTATGAGCATTCATTCTGTTTCAAAAACAGAGAGAAAACATTTGATATTGGCCTTCCTTCTCCGGCAGGCCCGGGCTCTTTCTGGTCGGTTCCTGAAAGAAACACAGGAAGATCGGTTATCAGCGTTGAAAAGGCCACAGGAGATGTCAGGGGCATGTACCTTGGAGCGCCGTCATCATCTGCTGTCGCTTCATATATGGCGTATCTAATGGAAAAAGGGGTTAATGTATCAGACTTTGAGAGATTTATTGAGGTTCATCCGTCAGCTGACGGGATCTCTCCCCTAATAAAATATGCCGGTTCTCTTAAGAAAAATGAATAATTTTTAATTTTTTTAAATTTTAAGAAATAATTTTGGTACCAATTGAACTTTTTTCTTATTTTTTTCTTATTTTTTCCGGGTTATATGCAAAACTTTATTGTTAAACCGGATTATACGATAAATTTAATGCAGCCTGAGAGACATTTCAAATTTTTAGGGAATGAAATTATTTCTACAGAAATATCAATTGTCATCGTCCTTTTGCTTTTTTTGATGATGGAGATTACATATCAGATAATCTTTGAGAGCACAGTCATGGTTCTCTCTCATATTTTTTATTTTCCCATAATAATTGTCTCATTTCTTTATCCGAAAAGGGGGATTTTAATATCAACAATGATTGCGGCGTTATACCTGGTACTCATATATATTCTTGTAGCCCCTGAATTTTTAGGTGTAGTCTCTGCAACAATGCAGTTTTATGTGTATGTCAGTGTTTCGGTTATTGTCTCAATAATCTCAGGCAGGATTAGATCGGATCGTGCAAGGTTTAAAAGTATTTTTGACTACTCTGAGGAGGGCATCTGTGTAGTTGACGGTGAAACCGGCAGAATAACTGAGATGAACAGGAAATTCGCTGATATATTAAAAGACTGGGGTTTTTCAGAGCCGGTTGATAATGTGGCTGTATTATGTGGCGGGGATCTGGAATGCAGGCAGTTTCTGGATAAAATAATTTCTGATGGCTCGCTGGAGAATCATGAGATGGAGGTTCATTCTCCTGATAAAAGAACAAATTATGCCCTGATATCTGCATCAAGAGTTCCCAATGATACTGTTGTGATGACATTTACAGATATAACTGAGGGTAAATTAAGTGCTGATAAGATAATTCAGTTAAATGAATCCCTGGAAGAGGCGAATAAGGAGGCCAATCTGTACATCGACATTCTCGCACATGATATCAATAATGCAAATACTGCGGCACAGGGATTTGCAGAACTTCTGCAGGAGACTGTATCAGAGGATGATAGGCCGTATTTTGAGAAGATGCTCGCCGGAATTAAGCAGAGCAGCAATATTATCAGTAAAGTTATAAAAATCAGGGACATTCATGATGACAATGAGCCTCCGGGGCCCTATTCCCCGGATGTCTCAATAATGAATGCAGCTGAAAAACTTGATTTAAAGGTAAATTATGAACCCTGCGGTCACATGGTCATTGCAGGGAGTTTTCTGGACGATCTCTTCTTCTATTTGTTTGAAAACAGTATATCTTACACGAAAAAAGATCCTGTTATAAAAATAATGTCCGAAGAAAGAGACGGTTTTGTGGATTTTTCGATCACAGACAACGGTCCTGGTATTCCGGACAGCAAAAAAAGCAGCCTGTTTTTGAGATTTATGCCCGGCGGCAACAGCAGAAAAGGAAGAGGTCTCGGTCTCCCGGTATGCTGGCTTATTGCAGATCACTATGGCGGGGATATAACTGCTGAAAATGTGAATCCCGACAATTACAAAGACGGACTGAAAATTGTTCTGAGACTAAAAAAAGCCTGAAAAGAAATTAATTTTTTTTAATCTGCGCATCTATCCATGCTGAAATCATTCTTTTAAGCTCATCTTTTCCTGTCTCCTCTTTAGCATAATACTTCAGATAATATTCCAGATCCTCAAGGGTGGGATGTACAATATTGTTTAAAATATCATCTGCTGATGCATCTTTTTTGTTCTTTGAGCGCAGCATTAAAAGCTCGTTTAAGTGATGCGACTCCTCTGTATCATCAAGTATCTGCATAAGGTTTTTATCATGCCATTTCATGGATTTTCACTTTCATTATCTGCTTTATTTAAAATTTTTACCAGTGAAAACACTGTTTTTGAGCCATCAAGAATAATAAGATGGGATATTAATTCAACAGGGATTTCATCACCGTTTTTACACAGGAGTGATCTTATGGCACTTATTCTCCCGCCCTTTTGAAGAATATCTTTCTGAGCGGTGACCTCTTTTTTTGAAAGATTTGTATCAAGGTCATATATTGTAAGCACCTGGAATTCTTCATTATCATAGCCAAGCCTTTTGCAGGCCATATCGTTTACTTCAATAATACTGCCATTTTTTTCAATATCGTCAAATCTTACCAGAAATATCATATCCGTAGCATCTTTAAAGAGCATTCTGTAATGGTTTTCACTGTTTTTAAGTTCATCCAGAGCTTTTAGCCTTGTAATTACATTTGCACTCAGAGATGCCAGTGATTCTGTCTCTCTTAAGGTCCGGGGAATAAATTCTGACATCTTTTTTGATCCCATATGAAAGCTTGCAAGAATTTTTCCCCTGTATTTGATTGGTATTACTGCAACTGAGATAATGCCCTCCTTTTTGAGGTCATCCCTTTGATCCCGGGGGAGAGTGTGAAAATCCTTCTCATTCATAAAGATGGATTCTTTTTCGAGAATTATGTTGTATAGTGCTGAATCTTTTTTTATTGTTGTATAATTCGTTAAAAAATCCTTTCCAAGACCTTCGGAAAAGAAAAGTTCCAGATCGCCTGTATTGTCATTTACGAGATATATTCCGCCTGCATCCATCTCAAGAATATATATTGCGGTCCTGACTGCATGAGGGAGCGCCTCTTCAAAACTCCCTGCAGAAGACAGTTTCCAGCAAAGATCTTTTTGAAGGATCATAACCTCCTCCATCTTTTTTTCAGCTGTTATATCTTCCAGAAGAATTGCAACCCCGGGCTGACCGCTGTAAAACACAGTCGGGATCATCTTCATTCTAAAGCAGATCTGCCTGCCGTCTTTTTTGACATTTATTTCTTCTGATATGGAAACACCGGACAGGGCTTCTGAGATTTTTGTCAGGAGTCTTGTGCTTAAATCCTCGTTCTGGATAATTTCATCGATATTCTGACCGAGTATCTCTTCCTCTTTTAATCCAAAGAGATTTAAAAATAAAAGATTGGCACTGATAATTTTCTTTCTGCTGTTTATTATTAAAATATGAGATGAGGTAAAATCAAGCATTGCTGATATAGGGGTGCGATCTGCGAGGTAGTAGACCTTGGCCTGACCGCAGGGCTCCATATCAACCCTTCCGGACGTTTTGAGTATGTCAAGATAACGGGCAACAGTGATTCTGTTCATACCCATGGCATCTGTTATCTGCTTTAATGACATTCCTCTCGGATTGTCTTTTAAAAGATTCAGAATTGAAGCATGTTCCGGATTATCGTCCAACATATATATGTAAGAATAATATTTTGTTTGATATTAATACATTTGAAAAAACTATATATGTAATAATCCAAAATCGATAAATTATATGGGTTATCCAATACCCAAGTTTTATATTATATTAAATCAACAACAATTCTGTGCATGAGGATGTAGCTATTTAGCTTTTTCAGGATATGCACGGCAGTCTGACTGCTCTAACCATAATATTACGGTCAGAATATAAGCCGTCCCCCCATAAATTCGTTAATCCCTATGATCAATCCCCCCCCAAAACCCCATCATTGTTTAACGGATCTCCCGGCTTATATTCTGTCAGGAAGATGTCCTGAAAAAAATAGCGCCGAAAAATATCCCCCCCATTATAAAGATCTGAATGCCTGTCCCCCCACAGCACCGGATCCTTAATTTTTCCGGCAAACGTCCTTCATGACACGGCTTTTAATTTTTTTATTTTGTTAATATCATATCTTTTAGTAATTTCAGAATTTTTAGCGAAATATTTAAGGCAAGTTATTTTTCATGATAAGAATAAACATTTATGTAATATTTTAGGCGCCAATATTATGTTGCCTAAAATACAAAGATAAAATCCGGAGAGATACAACTTTTAGGAGTCTGCACTTAAATATGGCAATCTTTGACAGAATTATAGGACAGGGAAACAATCCAAATCCATGGATTGACAAGGCGGCATCTCTTTTTGATCAGGGAAAATATTCTGATGCTGTCAAAAATCTTGAAAAAGCACTTGAAATAGAGCCTGATAACGGCACACTATGTTACAGGGCCGGCACTGCACTTATGCATCTGGCACGATATGAGGATGCCGAGCGGTATTTCAAACGTGCTGTTGCTGCATCCCCGGATGATATAAATGCATGGCAGGCACTTGGAAACTCGCTTTTTTCTTCAAGAGATTTTTCCGGCGCAATATTATGTTTTGACAAAGTAATTGCCGATGACTCTTCAATACTTGATATATGGTATAAAAAAGCAGATTCAATGGAGGCTGTTGGTGATTTTTCCGGTGCTGCAGACTGCTGTGATAAAATTCTTTCAATGGAACCTTCAGATATTTCAGTAAGACAAAGGCTTGGTCTTCTCTGCATGAGGACAGGGGAATTTGATCGTGCAATTACGGCTTTTGGCAATGTTCTGACAAATGAGCCGGAAAATATACCAGTAATGATAAAAACCGGTGAAATTCTTGAAAAGCTTGGAAAGAATGATGATGCACTTGGTTTTTATGATGTCGCCCTAAAGACAAATCCCTCCGATATCTCTGCAATTTACCACAAAGCCTCATTAAGTGAGAGGCTTGGCAAATATTCCGAGGCAGCTGAGGTCTATCGAAATGTCGGTGTTGAGACTCCTTCTGATGCTGTTTCAGGATTTAACAGGGCTGTAAACCTTCTCTGGAGCGGTTTGTACTCAGAGGCAGTATATGCACTTGAAATGGTTGTAAAAAAGAATCCGGCCGACATATCTGCTTGGCATATGATGGGTGTTGCATTCGGGCATCTTGGTGAATATGAACGGTCAGTTTTCTGTTATGACAACATACTCAAAGTTGCTCCCGACAACTCTGCGGCCTGGTATCAGAGGGGGATGTGCCTCTCAAAACTCGGGAAGTACAATGATGCCCTAAACAGCTTCAGCCATGTGATGAAGGGTTCTGCAGGCAGTGTAAACTGGATAAATAACAATATTGACCTCAGTCTCTTTGACAAAGAG
The DNA here is from genome assembly GCA_016937345.1 of Methanomicrobiaceae archaeon. Taxonomy (GTDB): domain Archaea; phylum Halobacteriota; class Methanomicrobia; order Methanomicrobiales; family Methanomicrobiaceae; genus Methanomicrobium. The sequence goes on along the minus strand of JAFGWE010000036.1, from coordinate 35,324 downwards.
ACAAGTGCATCCCAGTCAAAGCTGAATATTGATGTAAGAGAGTCCCGTATGCTTGAGATGCAGGGCGAAGCTCTTATGCATACTGGAAAGTTTGAGGATGCATTTTTATGCTTTTCAAAGCTGGTTGAATTAAACCCTGAAAATATTAATGCCTGGAGAAACCATGCAGATGCTCTTTTAAGCCTTGGAGAGTATGGAAGTGCAATAGAATCACTATCAAAGGTTATTGAAAAATTCCCCGAAGAAAACGGTCTCTTAGAGAAGAAGGGAAGTGCTTTCATGCACCTTGGTGATAATGAAAAGGCAATTGCATGCTTTGAGAAGGTTATTGAGGCCGATCCTTCAAATGTGGTTGCATGGCAGAAAATAGTCGAGGCAAGATTTAAAGCCGGATTCTTTGATGATGCATTAACGGGTGTTGACAATGTCCTCTCACTTGCACCTGATGATGATGCAACACGGGCTTTAAAGGCTGAAATTCTGATGTCATCCGGTGATTATGAATCTGCCCTCGAGATTCTTGAGCCGATTATGGCAAAGGGCGGAAGTGATGTGAGTGCCTGGAGGAATTACATCACAATTCTTGATAAAACAGGCCATTATGAAGAGGCAATCTCTGCAATAGAAAACCTTGAGAACGCCGGTGTTGCTGATTCGTCTCTCCTCTGTCAGAAAGCAGGGATATTTGAGAAATGCGGAAATCTTGAGGCTTCTGTTGATACCTATAACGAAGCATTTGATCTGGACCCCGAAAGAGAAGGTATCATACTTGCGCTTGCAAACGGACTTAAACATCTCGGGCGCTACAAAGAGGCGTCAAAGGCATTTGAACACCATGTAAGGAAAAACCATGAGGATCCCGACGGATGGAAAGAGCTCGGGATGTCTCTCTGGAATGCAGGAGAGTTTGAAAAAGCTGCAAAGTCTTTTAAGAAGGCATCTGAATTCAGACCTGATGATGAGGGAATTCTTCTTGATATGGCTCTTTTGATGCTTGAGACCGGCAGTTTTGCAGAGGCAGTCGGAGAATTTGAGAAATTTCTCGCAATCAGGCCTGAAAACAAGGTTGCATTACGCGGATATGCATTCTCCCTCTCCGGCTCGGGAAAAACAAAGGAGGCAATTAAGGAATTTAATAAATTCCTGGAGGCAGAAGAGGAGGATATTCCTGCAAGGCTTGAGATTGCAGGATTATGTGAGAAGTCCGGAGACTTTGAGCTTGCAGCAGGTCACTATGCCGCAATTCTTGAAGATAATGAAAAAGATCTCAATACCTGGATAAAGCTTGCAAAACTTCTCGCATTAATGGGAAGGTATGAGGACTGTGTTGAGGCCTGCAACACAATGCTTGAGATTGATCCTGAAAATTACACTGCCAGCAGGATAAAAGGGGATATGAAATTCAGGCTTGGGGTATTTGGTGAGGCAGCCGAGAGTTATCAGAAGGCAATTGACAAAGAACCAAAGGACATCACAACAAGACTTCTTCTTGCTGAGTCACTTCTCAAGTCTGACAGATATAAAGAGGCTCTTTCAAACTACGGAGTTGCGCTTGAAAACTCTGACGGGGATATCGAGAGCTTTTTCCAGTGCGCAACTGCCCAGATGCATATGGGAGGATATGATAAGGCAATCCGGTTCATTGGAAAAGTGCTAAAAGAAAAACCGGATCTCTCAGGAGCGCTACTCATGCAGGCAAATGCATATGAGCGCACCGGGCAGTATGAGGAGGCGCTTTCGGCTTACGAGGCTGCAATTAAGGCTGATCACAAAAATGCGGCTCTTTGGAACGCACGCGGAATGCTTCTCATAAATCTAGGCCGGTATAATGATGCAGGAAAATCGTTTGAGCATGCAATAGAGTCCGGGTCGGATTCTCCGAACAGCTGGTATGGAAAAGGTCTTGCCCTTGAACAGCTTGGAAAACAGGAGGCTGCAATTGAGGCCTATGATAAGGTTTTGTCGCTTAAACCCGGAGATTCTGCGGCATCATACAGAAAGGGCGTCTGCTTAACAAAGCTTGGAAGATACAGGGATGCCTCAGAATGCTTTGAAAGGACTTTGAAAAAGGAGAAAAAAGAGAAGTCTGAAACTGAAGAGGATGAATAAAAACTTTAATTTTTTTTTAATTATCAATTTATCTCAATGGTCTCATCCGAGAATGTTTTAAGCTGCATCATAAGCATTGGATCGATTCCCTCTTTTACAGTCAGATAAAAGGCAGAGCTCTTTAAAAGTCTTAATTTGCTTGAAATAAAGTGAATGAACTTTGTGAGTGACGGGGTTGAGAGATATATTAACATAGTGTTAAGGGAATCGATTATCACACATGTCTTTTCCTCAGGATTTTCCTTAAGCATCTCTGTTAATGCTATTCCGATGTCTGTAAGGTTTGCGGGATTGCTGATAAAGACTGAATTGTCAATATCTGCCGGCAGGTTTCCAAGAGCAAATTTTGTGATGGCATCTATGAAATAAACTTTTGAGATGTCTATTCCCTTTGAAATATATATGTTTTTTAGGAGCGGCGACGGGTTATTTATTGTTATGACGATGGTGCGGTACCCGGCGGTGGCTATGCTGCTGACCAGTTCGCAGTTTGCATCCCCCAGTTTATCCGCTGAAGCCATGGTAAGGACAATTCGTCCGTTACCAAAGCCGGCTAACACATCATCAAGAGCAGACAATTCTTCACCTTGTTAAAAAGTCCCTGTAATCTTCCGGTATTGAGTCATATCCATTTGATATTGCTTCATTTAACTCGTTTAAATTCTCAATGACCTGTTGTGCGTTTTTGAGCTGTACTGAGAGCTTCATCTTTAAGAGCTCTGGATTTTTTGTGGTGTCAAACTGCTCTATTACCTCTGCCAGATTCCGGCAGATGTGTGTTACCGGTGATTTGAGCCTCTTTGCAGCCTCGGTTATAAATTCAAGGAGGGCTTTTTCGGCTTTTTTTCGCTCTGTTATATCAACATAAGATCCAAAATAGTGCTTCTCTCCTGTCATTTCGTTTATTATCCGGATTACAGAGAGCTGAACATCAAATCTTTTGCCGTCTTTTTTCAGGCCCTTCTGCTCTCCGAAATACCACCCTTTCTCAGAGACTTCGGAATAAAAATCCGTATCATTATTGCCGTCTGTGTTTAAATCGAAAATTTCTGAGATATTTTTCTCTAAAATATCTTCTTTGGATTCATATCCGTGAAGTTTCATTGCGGCAGTGTTCACATAAGTGACGAGCTTTTCATCGTTGAACATTAATATGCCGTTAATGGAGGTCTCTATTGCGTACTCCTTCATTCTGAGTTCATTTTCAGCTTGCCTTCTCTTTGATATAATTAAGATCTGGTGATTAAGTTCTGCAAACTGGGTTGAAGGATCCTTCCCTTTCTGGACAAATCCGTCAGCACCGCATCTGAATGCCTCTATAATTACCTCTTCCCTTCCCTTTCCCGAAAAGATAACAAAAGGCAATGTATTATTCATCCTTCTGACTTCTTTTAGAAAGGAAAGACCGTCCATCTCGGGCATGTCATAGTCTGATACTATAGCATCATAGGAGCTGATTTGCAGTTTAGAGAGGGCCTCGGTTGCCGAAAAGGCCTTGTCAATTATATAATCACCACATTTGTTCAGGTAAATGGAAGCAATCTCAAGGATCTCGGGCTGCTCATCCACCATCAAAATATGCAACATAAAATATACCCCTCCCAAAAATTCAATAATTGAATAAATTCAGGCTTTATGAAGTTTGTAAGTGATTAATTAATAAGTATATCGACAAAAATATTATTTTTTTCAGGGCTAATCAGCTCATATTCAAAAAAACTTCGGATTGCAATATAAAAAATGAGATTCCGTTTCAGGAGAGGCAAATCAAAGTTTATTTTATGTATCCCGGATGTATTTTTGTCGGGAATCAATATTTTTATTAGAAATTCTGCGAAGATTTAATCTCTTTTAATTTTCAATAATCTATTCAATGGAGAATGAATACAGGGGTGCCATGCTTGGGGCGGCTATCGGGGATGCCCTTGGTATGCCGTATGAGACCAGCCCTCCAAGAACCGGGCGAAAGGAAGGCGGATTTAAAAAAGCTCCACGCCGTCATCCCAATGTAAATCTGCCTGCCGGGGGATATACGGATGATACTCAGATTTCACTTTTGGTATCGGAACTTTTTGCGAGCGGAAATTTCACTCCTGAAAATTACAGAAGATCTCTACTTAAGCTTTATGAGGAGAAAAGTCTCCGTTTTCCCGACGGGACTCTCTCTGCGGCATGCAGGCATATGGCAGCTGACGTGGATAAGGCCTCAGGATGTTTCTCCACAACTTCCGGCTGTATACCGCTTGGTCTTCCCTTTGCACTTGTATATGATGATATAGTTGAGATGAGGGAGAATCTTGTCTCTGCATGCTCAATAACCCACACCCATCCCGGCGCACATGCTGCAGCGATATCATTTGCAACACTTATACGTTTTACAATTGACGGCGATGAAAATCCTCTTCACGAGGCCCAGAAAAATGCATTTTTGGAGGACAACAGTCTCGGAATAAAGACCGGAGAAGCATTAAGGCTTGCAGAAGAAGAAATAAGCCTTGAATCTGCCCTTACGGTGATAGGAAATGATATAAGTGTTTACCAGACCCTGCCGCTGTCATTCTATCTCATAGAACGCTATGGTGAAGAGCCTGACTTTCTTGATATTGCAACCAGTGTCGGAGGAAACACGGATACTATAGGGTTTATATGTGGTGCGTGGTCAGGTGCACAGTACGGGCAGACCGGTCTTCCGGAAGATCTGATTCTGGGTCTTGAAGGGCGTGAGAAGGTAGAAACCCTTGCAAAAAGGCTTTACCTGCGCTATGGCACAAAGGATTAATTCCGCCTGAAAACAATACTATTTGTTATGGATATTGCAATCATCGGGGCGTCGGGTTATACCGGAGGAGATCTGGTTCGTCTCCTTCTTTGTCACTCAAAAGCCGAGGTTACATGTGTCACGTCCAGGAAAGAGGAGGGAAAGACCTTTGATTCGGTTCATCCGAATATGTCCGGCCTTTGCAGTCTTTCATTCACAAATCCTGATGTAAGCGACCTTGATTCTGATTTCGTGTTTCTTGCGGTCCCTCACACTGCCGCTATGAGCTATGCAGGGGAATTAAAGGAACGCGGGATAAAATGCGTTGACTTAAGTGCGGATTACAGGCTGCCAAAAGACGTGTATGAAAAGACATACGGTGTCACTCACACAAATTACTTCAAAGCGCCTTATGGTCTCTGCGAACTCCACCGCGATGAGATAAAGAGAGCAGAATTTGTGGCAAATCCCGGATGCTTCCCGACAGGTGCAGCCCTTGCGTCAGCGCCTCTTGCAAAATTTGCACACACAATAATATATGACTCAAAGACAGGTGTATCCGGTGCCGGTACAAGCCCTTCGGCTACAAACCAGTACACAAATGTTGCAGACAACTTTACCGCATATAAATGGACAGCACACCGTCATCTCTCCGAGATGAAACAGGAGGCAGCTTTCTTAGGTTCAAAGGCAAACTGCCACTTCACCCCGCACCTTCTGCCTGTAAACAGGGGAATTCTTACAACAGCCCACATTCTTCTCGATGAACCCCTTTCACAGGAGGAGACAGAAAAGCTCTATAATGATATGTACAAAGATGAATTCTTTGTACGTCTCCAGAACCCAACTCTCGGAGGCGTCCGTGGAAGCAACTTCTGTGACGTGAAAGTTGAAAGCGAGGGAACAAGAGTTGTTGCAGTATCTGCAATTGATAATCTTGTTAAGGGTGCAAGCGGACAGGCAATACAGAACATGAATATAATGTGCGGATTTAAGGAGACAGACGGCCTTATGACAGCACCGCTTTATCCCTAAAAAAAGAGAGGAATTTTGAAATGTTGATTAAAGATGTAATGACTCCAAATCCAATAACCGTTAAGCTGGACTCAAAAGTACGTGATGCCTCCGGAATATTAAGAAAGAACAGAATCGGAGGATTGCCTGTAATGGAGGGCGAACGTGTTGTTGGAATAGTTACAGAGACTGACATACTCTCTCTTCTTGAGACAGGAGATCTGAGTGATGATCTCTGGCTTCCATCGCCGCTTGAGATAATTGAGGTGCCTATCCGTGAATTTGTCAACTGGGAAAAGACAAAAAAGGCACTCTCAGATATTGGCGACAGTCCGGTTTCGGATATTATGAGCGGTGATGTCGTATCAATTGAGACTGATGCGGATATTGAGGAGGGTGCAAAGCTTATGCTCTCCGAAGGAATCGCACGCCTGCCTGTAATGCATGAAGACAGGCTTGTCGGGATTGTCACAAGACAGGATATTGTACGCGGAATCAGCATGAAACAGGAAAAAACCGAAGACGAGAGTGATTAGAGACGTGAAGAGTATATGTGCTGTTGAAGGTGTATATGCCGCCGGAATTAAGGAAGGTAAGTTTGGTCTTGCACTTATCAGGGCTAAAGGGACTGCTGCGGCTGTTTTCACAAAGAATCTTTTTGTTGCTGCTCCTGTAATTTTAATGAAGGAGAGGATGGAAAACGGGTTTTTGGACGGTGTCATTGTAAACTCAGGTAATGCAAATGTCTATACCGGTGAACAGGGTCTTTTAGATGCCAGGAGAATGGCAGAGATTGCAGCAGAAGCATTCTCAACAACTCCTGACAAAATAGGCGTTGCAAGCACAGGTGTTATCGGAAGATTTCTCCATATTGATATTATTGAGGATCAGTGCAAAAGGATTGCACCACTGCTTAAGCATGATGAAGAGGCCGGGATCAATGCCGCAAATGCTATAATGACAACCGATCTTTTCCCCAAACATGCAATATGCGAGCGCCCCGGCTTTACTGTTGCCGGAATTGCAAAGGGAAGCGGCATGATTGCGCCCAATATGGGGACAATGCTTGCTTTCATCTATACTGATGCGGATTTTACAAAGGATGAGCTTAAATCGGCACTTTTAGTTGCCGCAGACCGCAGTTTCAACCGTGTTGTTGTTGACGGCGACACCTCGACAAACGACTGTGCATTTATAACCGCAACCGGCCTTAAGGGAAAAGCAGATTTTGGTGAGTTCTGCTCTGCCTTGGAGGAGGTCTGCATCTCGCTTGCAAAACAGATTGCAGAGGACGGCGAGGGTGCGACCAAGATGATTGAAGTCACTGTCAGAAATGCTCCCTCGGAAGAGGATGCGGCAGAGATTGCACGAACAGTTGTTGGCTCACCGCTCGTAAAAACAGCGGTTTATGGTGAAGATCCAAACTGGGGAAGGCTGATCGCCGCCGCCGGTCGTGCAGGAGTAGTTTTTGACCCTGATGCTGTGACTGTCTCAATATCAGACGGAGATGTAACTGTTGTTCTTGCAAGAAAGGGTGAAATTCTGGCAGACGATAAAATTCATCCTGATGCTCTTTTAAAGGCGAAGGGGCTGATGCACGGCAAAAAGATATTTATTGACATTGACCTGGATTATGGTGAATACTCGGCGACTGCATGGGGATGTGATCTCACCGAGAAATATGTTGAAATCAACGGGAAGTATACAACATGAAACGCGTTGACGTACTTATGGAGGCACTGCCCTATATCCAGCAGTTTCATGGAAAAACGATTGTAATAAAGTTAGGCGGTCATGCGATGATCGACCCTGCGGTCCTTGACACTGTTATACAGGATGTTGTTCTTCTGCACTATGTGGGCCTCAGGGTAGTACTGGTTCACGGCGGCGGTCCTGAGATAACTGAGAAGATGAAGGCTCTGGGAAAAGAGCCCAAGTTTGTCGGAGGTTTAAGGATAACCGATAATGATACCCTTGAGGTTGCACAGATGGTTCTTGTCGGAAAAATAAGAGGGAACATCGTTTCTCTGATAACAAAGTTCGGCGCCAAAGGTGTGGGTCTTGCAGGCCAGGACGGAAACCTGATGTTTGCAAAAAAGACCTGTGCAAAAAAGGTATTTGTCGGTGATAAGGAGGAAGAGGTTGATCTTGGCCATGTGGGGGATGTTGAGGAGGTAAATCCGGAACTTTTAATCGGCCTTTTGGATAAGGGATACATTCCTGTGATATCTCCGATTGCAATCGACAGGAAGGGTCACAGCCTGAATGTCAATGCAGACACCGCAGCAGGCGATATTGCAATTGCACTCGGGGCATACAAATTTGTAAACCTCTCTGATATTGACGGAATCATGAATGCCCAGAGAACAAGGACATACCACCGCTTAACAACCGACGAGGCAAAAAAGCTTATCGATGATGGTGTTATTGTCGGCGGAATGATACCAAAGCTTGAGGCATGTCTGAAGTGTCTTGACAATGGTGTTGAGCATGCACATATTGTGAATGGAAATAAGGATCATACAATCCTTCTTGAGCTCTTCACCCGCGACGGTATAGGTACGATGATCAAAAAAAGTGCTGATTCCGGCCTCTAATCCCGGGGCATAATATTTTTTATTTTTAAAATTATACTGGTTGTAATGTCAGGTATTTTATCATCTTTTTCCAGTAAAAAAGCCGGTTCTCTAATTTTCAGGGAGATATTTTTTAAAAATCCCGTCGGGATGTGTTTAATAACCCATCCTGACTTTCAGATAAGGCTTGTAAATGAGAGTTTTGCAGAAATTTTCGGGTTTGATAAGGAATATTTATCCGGAAAATTATTTGCGGAGGTCTGGGAGAAAAACTCATTTAGAGATGAATTTTTTACGATATTAAGAACTGAAGGGATTGTAAATGATTTCAGAGCTTCTTTTGTGATTCTGGGGGGAAAAGAGACTGATATTTTATTTTCGGCAGCAAGGATAGATGATGAGGATTTTTTAATATGCGCCAGGCTGTTTCCGGATGATTAAATTTCCAGCTCTGTTTGTCTCTTTTCGTTCATTCTGATAAGAATTTCAAATATTTCTTCTGTCATTTCAGGGTCGGTTCCAATCTCTTCTGCTGTTTCATATGCCCTTTTGAGAACTTCTTTTCTCTGCGCCTCATCGCGTACAGGGATATTCTCCTCTTTTTTGGCTCTATGAATTAAATCTGCACAGTCCTGTCTTTTTTTAATAAGCTCAATTAACTGCATATCTATTTTTGAAATCTCATCTCTTGCATCTTTAAGATCCATTACAGATTATCTTGGTTAAAAGAGGTAAAAAACCTGATTCACAGATCTGATTTTAAAATTTTTAAGAAGTCCTTCTCCAACAGGAATATGTTACAGGTGATCCAAATATATGGTATAGATGATTCAGAATATTATATCAAAAATCCCTGCAAGGGAGAGAAATGATCTTTTAATCGGGTGGATTGCAATTGCGATTGCATTCACTCTTATCTTTATCAGGGGCGGAGGTATCACTCCGTTTATTTTTGCGTTATTTTTTGTGATATCGCTTTTAACAGTCGGTCTGGGATTTCTTCTGCACGAACTTGCGCATAAGTTTACTGCGATGAAATACGGATACTGGGCGGAGTTTCACAAGGACAACCAGATGCTTTTAGTTGCAGTTGCACTTGCAGCCCTTGTCGGAGTTGTCTTTGCAGCGCCGGGTGCAACAGTAATCTACGGGCAGCAGGGAAGAAAAATGACAAAAGAGGAGGACGGAATAATTTCGGTTGCAGGGCCGGTAACAAATCTTCTGCTCTGTATTCCGTTCTTCTTAATGATTGTTGCAGGTGCGGCTTTGGGCTATCCTTTTGCAGACAGCCTTTTGGCATTTGTTCTGTTTATGACAGGAACAATCGGACTGTCCGTAAATGCTATGATTGCATTCTTCAATCTTCTGCCTGTAAGTGTTCTTGACGGCAGAAAGGTTCTCTCATGGAATCCGGCTGTTTTTATTGTGATGATTGTGGCATCGCTTGCAATTCTTCTGCTTTCATATGACTATGGCGGAATATTATCTGCTATACTGAATATGATTCTTTGAGAAACAGCCATATCTCATATTTTTATTTTATTCATCATCAGTTTTTTTGAATGGCTAAATCTTTATTAAATTATGAATAATCTATAACAAAAGGGTTTTTTCAGGTATTTCTCGTTAGAGGTGAAATTATCTAATTAATGAATCTGAGGATGCCTCTTTTCAATGTCAGATTATCCGGACTGGTTTAAATCTGTTTAAAATCAGTTTAGGGGATAAAAGGAGGAATTTATCCTGAACAGCACTATAACAGGTGATCAGCAATCCGGCCCGCATAATATACTGTACAAAAAACTTGATGAAGCAGAGATGACCCCCCTGCACTGGAAGATATGGCTTCTTTCGTCCATGGGAATCTTTCTTGACGGCTTTGATCTTTTTATCATCTCAATTGCACTGCCTTTAATAATTGCACAGTTCAGTCCCAGTCCTGTTATGACCGGTGCAATAGCAGCGGCGGCTGTTCTCGGCTCGGTTTTCGGAGCGGCATTCGGTGGAAAACTGACTGATATGTGGGGGCGAAAAGCAATATACATAATCGATCTTGTCTTCTTTTTGCTCTTCTCGGTGATGACTGCATTATCCTGGGATATTTTCTCTCTTATTGCATTCCGTTTCCTTCTTGGAATTGGAATAGGGGCTGATTATCCTATCTGTGCAAGCTATGTATCGGAGTTTATGCCTGCAAAAAAAAGGGGGCGGATGTTAATCGGAGCCTTTTCTTTTCAGGCAGTAGGTATGTTTACCGCAGCCCTGATCGGACTCGGTATTTTATATCTCTTCCCTTACGCTTTTTCATGGCGTCTGATGCTTATTGCGGGTTGTGTTCCGGCGGTAATCATACTTCTCTTCCGTCTTGGTGTTCCTGAAAGTCCCCGCTGGAACATTGAGCATGGCCGGATCAAAAATGCTGTTTTAGTTGTAAAACAGATGAGTCCGGAGGATGGAGACGAGATCGACGCACTTGTAGCAAAAGAGGGAGAATATTATGAGGCTGTTACTAAAAAAGAAAAAAAAGGGTATTCGGCGTTGTTTTCTCCCAAATATTTTAGAAGGACTGTTTTTGCAGCTGTTCCGTGGTTCTGCATGGATATTGCAACATATGGAGTCGGCATCTTTACTCCTATACTGATAGGTGTTATGGCAGGTTCGGGAGACGGGTTAAATGTCATTGCCCAGGATTTTTTTGAGACTGAAAATACGGTTATTCTGGATGTGTTCTTAATAGCCGGTTTCATGCTGAATATACTTTTTATTGAAAGACTGGGGCGTATAAGGCTTCAGATTGCAGGCCTTATCGGGATGGCAGCCGGTCTTTTGATACTTATGGCAACTTCCTTTACATCTTCAGGACTGCCTTTTGTATTCCTGGGTTTTATGATATTTAACCTGATGATGAATGCAGGACCAAATGCAACGACATTTATCATTCCTGCCGAGGTTTTCCCTACACGTATCAGGGCGACAGCACATGGCTTCTGTGCAGCGACCGGAAAGGCCGGGGCAGTGCTGGGATTATTTCTTCTTCCTGTATTAAAGGCTGATGTGGGTGTTACAATAACACTTCTTCTGGTGGCAGGCGTCTGCATAATCGGGCTTGTGGTGACAGTTATCTTTGGATTTGAGACTAAAGGACGCTCACTTGAGGAGATAGATGCCGGTGCTTTTCCGGATATAATTTAAATGGGAAGAAGTTACTGCAGAAAAATGATGGCAGGTTTTTAGGGCTCTATTAAAAATTGATTGAATTTAGCATCTTAAACTCAACGACTCTCTTTTTTTTAAATTCCAAAAGCCCGTTGTCCTCAGGGATATAAAATTTGTCAGCTCCCAAATCCTCAAGCTTTTCGGGTGAAAAATATTCCCTGATATCCTCTCTTTTTTCTATGCAGTGGTTATAAGTGTCAAGGTGAACGATTACAAATGTAACTTCAAGGGCTCTGATAATTTTATCTCCATTGTTCTCTGTCAGGAAATATTCGGTTTTTAACGGGTATCCTGAGAAAACCATCTTGTCAACAAGGCCTGACTGGCGAAGTTCGTTTAGCTGCTCAAGAAGCATCTTCTGGCTTATAACCTTAATATCATCCTCTAATTGGTATAGGGATGCCCTGCCGCGGTATTTCAGCTGCCGGAGAATAACGGTCTTTTATTTTACCCCTTATTTTATCATGGACTATCTCCAGGGGGCATGTATCTTCTTTCCTGACCTTCCTTCCCTTTAATTTCTTTCTGCTGTTTATATCTCTCAAATTTTAAGAATTTATTTTCTTCCTCCTCTCGCAAAAACTGCGGCAAAAATACCAATAAGAGTTCCTGCAAACACAAATCCGGATGTCTGTGTGGGCATGGGTGTACTCTGCGTTTCTGTTGGTGTTACAACCGGTGCAGGTGTCATATCAGAAACTGTCCCTTTCTGAACAACGCTGATTACAAAATTGTTTACAGATACAGGGCCTTCTGCTGCCGGGTATCCCGGACAGGAGGCTGCTTTGGCTTTTCCTGATATCAGGGTTACGGAAAATTCTGATTCACAGCCGTCAGGGCTGGTAAAAACATGTCTTTCCCCCATTGCTATTGTGTATTCGGTTATGAGGTTCTTCTCTTCCCATCCCTGCGATACTCTGAGTCCTGCATAATCTGAGGCACATGTTGAGCCCGAACATCTGCTGCAGTCAGGAAGCATCTGATAAGTTATCTTAAAATTGTTGAAAAACGGGGATATCACATATTTCGGATCGCCGAATGCATCTGATAAGTATTTCCCGGTTGAACCGCCTGACTGAACCTTTCCTATGCACAGCCAGTTTACCGAATACTCTTCGTCACCTGTAAATGTTGCCTGTACGGGATCGCCTGTTTTAATTTTGCCATATAAGGCGCTGTCCGGCACAGTTCCTGAAATAAATTCCCTGGACACAAAGGTAACAGAAACGCCTGTCCAGGTCTCTCCGTTCCATATACTCTCGGCTTTTATCTCTATAGTGCCTTCTTCCGGCATTACTTTTGTAATAACGCCTGCAACCGTTGTCTCATCTGAGACTGCCGCCGCCGGAACTGCTGTTATAAAAATTAAAGCCATAAGAAAAGCAGCTGCTAAAAATTCCGGTTTGAAAAAACTTTTTCTCATAAATCCTCTCCTCCCCTAAAAAAGCACGATTTTTATTGTTAAATCCTGGTGCCTTTTTAGTCTATTCTCTGGTTTTTTGATATAAAAAAGATTGGATAATTATTCGTTGTTCTTCTGTAATCTGTATTTTTTGTATTTCTCAATAATTTCGAGGATAAGAGCAATATCGGGGATAATCATGCAGACCGGGAAATATCCGAAGAAATGATGGTGATCGCTCTTTAAAAAACGGATTTTTACCGATGCAGTTTCAATATTATCCATAATTTGACAGTATTTTGAGATTTCCTCCTCACTCAGGCCTTCAGGTGTTTCAGGTATATTGTTTAATGACTCAAGAAAACCTTTGTTGAACACCTCAATTTTATAGCTCATAAATCCCGTTACAAGTTTTTTGCTGTATCCGCCCTGGAGGAACCTTACAAGTATAACCTGTGATGCGAATATAAGCAGAAACATGACTATTTTTATGTCCACATCCTCAATACCCATCACTCTTCCAAGTGACATTCCCGGAAGGAGAAGTGCAAATATTATCAGAGTTCCGGCGATTACTGCAGCTATTGATATAAGAAGGATGTATTTTAAAACCGGTATCCATCCTGCCATGAAGCGCTCACGGACGGCTACCCTGACCCCTAAAAGACCTGAAAAATATCCGGAAGAATAGGGTTTTACAAGCATTATCCCAACGTAAAACAGAATTATAGCAAGAGACTGTACTATAATTATCAAAGAGGATGTGTATTCAAACGCTCCTGTGAAGTACCCGGCAACTGCAAAAAAGATGCTTCCTAAAAAAAGCAGCATAAAACCCGGAACCAGCGGATGACAGTTTATGAAAAAAAGATTCCAGGCCATCTCTGATAAGATCTTCTTCTCAAATTTAAGTGCCGAAAGACCGGCCCGGACCTCTGCCATGGCCTCTTTTCTGTTAAGTTTTTTCTTTTTACCCGGCATTTTAAAGGATTTTCTCTCGGTTGGGATCATCATTAAAAAAGGATTTACCATCAGAAATATGAATGCACTGATAACCCAGTAGTTTAAGTAATTTTCACTGTCGTAATTTAAAAGCCCGATATTAATTATTATGGCAATTGCAACAATGAGACCTGTATATCGTTTTTTCAGTGAGAAACCCGGAACTTTTCTAAGCTTTTCCTCTTCATCGTATTCTGCCTTTTTTATATCAGATATCAGTTCAAGCCTTCTTTTTATGAAATTTTGGCAGTTGTTGTCTGTCAGAAAAAACTCATCTCCTTTATCTTTAATTATATCTGTTTTTTGATATGGTTAAATCCATGTTATTTTTAATAATTAAAAAATCAGGTTTTTAAGAGATCCAAAACCGCCTTTTCTCCTGCATCCTCAGCCTCTTTTAAAATATCAGGTCTTCTTTCAATTCCGCTGTATCGGTCCATTCCCTCAGCTGTTATATTTGTGAAGTATTCAAACCCGGAATCGTTAAAAAATGCCTTAATTACAGGATATGCAGCTTCAAACACGGTTTTCATCTCCTGTCCTGCTGTAGATATAAAAATTCCTTTGTGATTTTTCATGTGCTCCTTTGTGAAGACAAGATTTTTTTTAACAAATTTTCTTGCCCAGAGATACTGCGTTCTGTCAATAAATGCTTTCATCTCAGCTGTTATTGTCATAGAGTAAATAGGCGATGCAAGAACAAGTATATCAACATCTGTCATGATCTTCTCAAGAAGGGGTGTCAGATCATCATTTAAAACACAGACTCCTGACAGATGGCATCTGTTGCATCCCTGGCAGCTTCTGTACTTAAGATCTTTTAATTTCACCTTCTCTGTCTCTGCTCCTGCGCTTTCTGCGCCTTTTAAGAAGCTGTCAAGAAGTTTTTCAGTATTTCCATGTACCTTTGGACTTGCCGATATTCCCATTACTTTTACCATTTCAGGACTCCCTTAACTCAATTATTTTTTTTAGGACAACAGATGTAAGCTCTTCTGCCTGACTTTTTGCTGAAGGGTGCTTTTTTATAGCGCCTTTTTTATCAACATTGTTTATCATCAGGTACTCAATGTCTTTGTCTTTTATGTCGCATACATGAAAAAAGCACTTTACAACCGGGATTGCGGCATCAAAAACATAATCCCAGTTTTGACCTGCCGTTGAAAGAAAAATCCCTATCCTTTTACCCCTTCTTTCAGGCGGCACAACATCTTCTTTTAAGACGTATTTTATCGATCTGAAGACCTGTGTCCTGTCGATAAATGCCTTTGCCTGTGAACAGAGGCTCATGCAGTATATGGGTGATGACAGAATTACAATATCTGCTTCTTTTATCTTTTCAAGAAGGGCTGCCATGTCATCCTTAATAACGCATACGCCTTTTTTTTCGCATGCATTGCACCCGCGGCAGGGATTTATGTCATAATCAGACAGCACAATCTTTTCTGTTGTCACATCCTCTTTTTTTTGCATTGAGTCTAAAAGGATCTCCAGAAGTTCCTCCGAATTTCCGTGCCTTCTGGGGCTTGTTGCAAAACCGAGGACAGAGATTGTCATAATCACTCGGTATTAGTAGATATTAATATAAAAACATTAATGAGAGAATCTAATGTTTTTTTCATAACGTAATTATAAGTGCCATAATTTTTGAGGAATTTTGTTTATGAAAGAAAAATATGAAGAGATTGTAAAAGATGGAGATATGCCAGTATGCCCTTTTTGCAACCCTGATAAAAAGACTGTCATTGCAGATAAAAAGCTGTGTTATGCGAAAATGGATGACTTTCCGGTTTTAGCCGGACATGTCCTAGTAATACCAAAAAGGCATTTTTCATATTATTTCGATGCAGAAAAAAAAGAAAGGGATGAGATGTGGGATATGGTATCAGAATGCCGTGTGATTCTGGATGAAAAATACTCTCCTGACGGTTATAATATTATAATAAATGCAGGCGATGCGGCGTGGCAGACTGTAATGCACATGCATATCCATATAATCCCGAGGCATTACGGAGACAACGCTCCGGAAAAATTAAGGAATTACAGGGTTTGAAAAGATAAAAAATTAAAAAAATAGTTTTTTTAGATATCTTTAAAGCAGAGATACCAGTCTTTGCAGTCATATCCTTTTTTGAGTCTCTCATCTGCATCCTTTTGGGTTAAAGGCGGAGGAACAATGACCTTGTCGCCCGGCTGCCAGTTGGCAGGAGTTGCAACATGGTGTTTATCACTCGTCTGAAACGCCTTTAAAATCCTTATAATCTCCGGCATATATCTGCCGTTTGAGAGCGGATAATAGATCATAGCCCGCATCTTTCCCTCCGGATCGATGAAAAATACTGCACGGACGGCTGCTGTTGTGCTCTGGGCTTCATGAATCATTCCATAAAGCTTTGCAATATCCATGCTGAGGTCGGCAATAATCGGGAACTGAATCTCAATGCCCATCTTCTCCTTTATGTTTCTGACCCATGCAAGATGTGAATGCACACTGTCAATAGAAAGGCCTATTAACTGGACATTCATAGCTTTTAATTCCTCAAAAATTGCCGAAAAAGCCATAAATTCTGTTGTACAGACCGGTGTAAAATCCGCAGGATGTGAAAACAGAACAACCCACTGTCCGATATAGTCCGAAAGTTTAATCGGGCCGTGTGTTGTCACTGCCTCAAAATCAGGTGCAGGCTCACCTATAACCGGCATTGTACGGAAATCCACGCACTCGGAATATTCCATATCCATACACATTTAAAAATCCCCCCTTTGAAAAAATTATTTGTAAGCTTCCTCAAGCTTTGTCTTTCCATAGACGTATGCCGGCATTCCGGCAAGGAGAAATGCTACTCTCAAGCCTTCTTCTATCTCCTCTTTTTTGATGCCGAGATTTTTTGCACCCGCAATCTGGGCGTAGACAGCATGCTCGTCACGCAGTGATGCTGCAATTGCGATTGCAATAATCTTTTTCTGCTGGCGTGTCAGTGCACCGTCACTCCATACAAGATTGTCAATTGCCAGGATCTTCTCATGCATTAAGGGATCAGTCTTTTCAAGCTCTTTAAAGATAACAGGCACTTTGCCTATATTTTTTCCAAGTTTATCCATTTCATCGCACATTTAAATCACTTCTCCTCAGGACTCATCGGTTCGCCGCAGCATACAAGCTCGCCGCCCCCGACCTCTTTTACTTCAACAACGTTACCACAGATTTCACAGACGAAAATTTCGCCTTCTTCTTTTACATTAACCATTTTACCCCCCTCCCTTTATTCTGAAAAAAACAGAAGTGTCTTCTAATAATACAGGGAATCAGCCCTGAATTATTATCTCTTTGGAGGATTTTTTACATCTTCCGGTGTCTTTATATCGTCCCTTATGTGAGTTACCGGGAAGCAGTCATACATCTCGCAGGCACATGCAGGGCATTTTCTCAAATCCTCCTGGGAATCTTTTACCTCATATTCCAGTCCGCAGTCAACACAGACATACTTACCTTTGCCGACTTTATCTCCGGCTTTCACTCTGTTTGGTGTTTCACTCATAAATTTCACCTTAACTTTTGATTAAGACTGCATCTATTTATTTCTTTTGACCATGACTTTTTCTTATAATTATCAGGGCATTTAATCTGTTTATCAGGAAAAGAGAGGATTAAATTTAATTATCTGGGATACTGATAAACATTAATTATGACCTGTCAGATTATAGCTCTCATGGGAAGTCCGGTTCCGGATGGAAATACCGCAAAACTTCTTGAAAAAGCAATAAAGGGTGCAGAGGATGCAGGATGCAGTGTTGTCAAAGTGGATGTGACAGCGCTTAAATTTTCATCGTGCATGGAATATTTCTATTGTGAACAAAATGAAGGCTGTATGATAAACGATGAATTTTCACCTTTCATTAAGCGGTTTAAAACAGCAGACGGGCTTATTGTTGCAGCCCCTGTTATGACGATGGGAATTCCGGGTGCTCTAAAATCATTTATCGACAGGTTTCAGGTATATTTTATGGCAAAATATATGCGCCATCAGCCTCTCATCACAAAAGAGCAGAAAAAATGGAGAAAAACACTTCTTTTGTCAATCGGAGGTATGAATATTCCAAATGACTTTGACGGAGTTAAACTTACAATGGAGGCTTTCTGTGATATAATAGACTGTCCGATGTATGCACAGGTTCTTCAGAATGATATGGATAATATAAAAGATATTGAGACGAGGCCTGATATCACCGATGCAGCATATAAAAAGTCATTTGAGATGTGCACTCAGATTATCGCTGATAAGGATAAGTATGAAATAAAAGCCTGAAATCAGCATAATCAGACTTTTAAATGAGCCCTCTTTTTTTAAAGCTTACATAACCTCTTTGTGATACGATAAGATGATCCAAAACCTCAATTCCAAGAATTTCTCCTGCCTCACAGAGCCTTTTTGTAATATCGGTGTCCTGTTGGGAAGGTTCGGGATTTCCTGACGGATGGTTGTGTACAAATATAACAGATGCACACCTGTCTGTTATTGCATCTGAAAAGACTTCTCTCGGGTGTACAGGGCTGTGATTTAAAAGTCCGACTGTTACTATCCTGTCTTTTATCACCTCGCCTGCGCCGTTTAATGTGATGCAGACAAAATACTCCTGCCTCTTTTGTCTGAGAAATTCCACCATCGGCAAAACATCCTCCGGACAGGTGACTTTTATTATTTTTTCATTTGAGTACCGTCTTGAAAGTTCAAATGCGGCAACAATCTGTGAGGCTTTTGAAAGTCCGATTCCTTCAAGCGCCAGAAGATCAGATATCTCTATTCTGCCCTCTTTTTCATCAAGAATTTTCTCAACATCAGAAGATATCAGATTTACATCTCTTCCCGGAATTCCCCGCCCGATAATTGCGGCAATGAGCTCGCGGTTTTTAAGATTTTTTACACCAAGCCTTTCAATCTTTTCACGCGGTCGGTCCCGGACCAGTGTATCCTTAATTTTTTTCATAACGCAACAGATATTTCTCCGATTCCCTGTTCTTCGTTATTATTTCAATTATTTATAGGTTTAACGCTTTTTTGCTACTGGATTTTTAAAATGAATAATATTGGGCATTATATCGGCAATTGACGAATATAACTTCGACCGTAAACTATATAATTGTTAATGATTAATAATGTAAATTAGTCCGGATGTTACGGGGGGTTACCGATGACAGAAGAAAAACATCATATGGATGCTCCGGTGTATATCCCAGACTCCTCATACCGTGATTACAGGTGGATGGGGGATTATGAGACAGTATACCGTGAATCTGTAAAAAACCCGGAAAAATTCTGGGAAGGTATAGCCGGCGAACTTGAATGGAACAAGAAGTGGGACAGTGTTTTGGAGTGGAACTATCCTGATGCCAGATGGTTTTCAGGTGCGAAGTTAAACATCACGGAAAACTGTCTCGACAGGCATGTAAACAACAGCCGTAAAAATAAGGTTGCCTTAATCTGGAAAGGTGACGACGGGGCCGAGAGGCTTCTTACCTACCGTCAGCTTTTCCGTGAGTCGATGAGGTTTGCAAACGGCTTAAAAAAGCTCGGCATCAAAAAAGGTGACCGAATCTGCTTTTACATGCCTTTTGTTCCTGAACATATAATATCAATTCTTGCATGTGCAAGAATCGGTGCTGTTCACACAATTGTTTATGCAGGATTTGGATCGGAGTCATTACATCAGAGAATTGTTGATTCCCAGGCAAAACTTGTAATAACAGCCGATGTGAGCATAAGACGCGGCAAAACAATCAACCTTAAAGGAATTGTTGACAAGGCAATTGTAAACGCACCTTCGGTTGAACGTGTAATCGTTTACAGAAGGGCCCGGCCAGAGATTGAGCTTTACGCCGAGATGGAAATTGATTACTATGATCTGGTAAAAGGCGAAAGTTACCACTGTGAACCCGAGATAATGGATGCGGAAGACCCGCTATTTATTCTGTATACAAGCGGAACGACAGGTGCCCCGAAGGGCATTATGCACACCTGCGCAGGATATATGGTCGGCACGTATTACACCTCCCGGTACATATTCGATATAAAAGATTCCGATGTGTACTGGTGCACGGCGGATCCCGGGTGGATTACAGGGCACAGCTACGTGGTTTATGGCCCTCTGGCAGCCGGTGCGACAATAATTTTCACTGAGACAACTCCGGATTATCCTGATCTTGGAGTCTGGTGGGAGATTATTGAGGACTTTGGTGTCACTATCCTGTACACTGCTCCTACAGCAATCAGGATGTTTATGAAATTCGGAGATTCCTGGCCGAACAAATACAACCTTGAAAGCTTAAGAATACTGGGCTCTGTTGGAGAGCCATTAAATCCTGAAGCATTTGAGTGGTTTTACAGGGTAATAGGCAAGGAAAAACTTCCGATTGTTGACACCTGGTGGCAGACCGAGACCGGGATGCACATGCTGACAACAGTTGTCGGCGAACCCATGAAGCCCGGTTTTGTGGGAAAGCCTATCCCCGGCATTGTTGCGGATGTCGTGGATAAAAACGGAGATCCTGTAGAACCGGGTGTTAATGGAAAACTTGTTATAAAAACGCCCTGGCCTGCGATGATGAGGGGTGTATGGAATAACCGGGCAAGATATGAATATTACTGGAATGATATACCCGGATGCTATACTGTCGGTGATATGGCTGTAAAGGATGAAGACGGCTATATAATGATAATAGGACGATCCGATGACGTAATTATTGTGTCCGGACACAACATCGGCTCAGCAGAGGTTGAATCAGCCCTTGTTGAACATAAAGCCGTTTCCGAGGCGGCTGTTGTCGGAATTCCCGATGATCTCAAGGGAAACCTGATAAAGGCTTTTGCCATACTGACAGAAGGATACACGGGGTCGGAGAAGCTTGCAAACGAGCTGAAATATCATGTCAGAAT
This sequence comes from Methanomicrobiaceae archaeon, assembly GCA_016937345.1. Lineage (GTDB taxonomy): Archaea > Halobacteriota > Methanomicrobia > Methanomicrobiales > Methanomicrobiaceae > Methanomicrobium. The sequence continues at coordinate 14,315 of JAFGWE010000036.1, read as the reverse complement.
GACACTCGGGCCGATATCAATGCCATATGAGGTAAAGTTTGTTGAAACGCTGCCAAAAACCAGAAGCGGAAAAATTATGAGACGTGTTTTACGGGCACAGGAGATGGGGCTCGACCCGGGAGATCTCTCAACACTTGAGGAGTAGCTTTAGGAATTTTAACTCCGAATTTAGCCTTAAAAATGGGATTTAAAAAGCCCACCAGAATATTTAATTTTTTCCTGAAGTTTTGTGGTAATATTTAAATCATAAAATAATAAAAATCCAATCAGTGAAGGGCAATGTTTGACAACCTCCATATTACTGATAGTAATAAACAATGCATTTAAATATTTATATTATTAATAATCCTGATTATGGATAAGTCCATTGAAGAAATTATTAGCAGAATAAAAAATGATGGTGTAAAAGTTGTCACGGCAGAGGAATCACCTGGCATTCTCACAAGAAAAAAAAGCTACTATCTGATTTTTCTTTTTGGAATAGTGGCAATGTTTGGGGATATAATCTATGAAGGTGCAAGAAGTGTCACAGGACCTTATCTGTATATTCTCGGTGCTTCGGCATTAACTGTCGGGATAGTGGCAGGTTTTGGTGAATTTTCAGGTTATGCCTTAAGACTTTTGTCCGGCTATATCGCAGATTCCACAAGGCATTACTGGGCACTTATATTTATTGGCTATGGAATGCTGATAGCTGTGCCGCTTTTGGCAATTGCCGGCTCATGGGAGATTGCTGCAATGCTTTTTATTGTGGAGAGGATGGGAAAGGGGATAAGGGCGCCTGCAAAAGACTCCATCCTTTCAAATATAACATCCGGAGTGGGCCGCGGGTGGGGTTTTGGCATTCATGAAGCGCTTGATCAGGCAGGCGCAATAATCGGGCCTCTTGTATTTACAGCAATATTTATTACAAGAGGGGATTTCCGTGAAGGATTCGGCCTTTTATTGATACCATTTCTTCTGATGATCGCAACTCTTGTAATAACAAGGAGTAAAATTCCTGATCCTGTATCATATGAACAAAATGCAATTCAAAAAGAGACGCATCCGCCTTTAAAGAGCCTGATTCCATATTGTCTTTTTACTGCTCTTATCATGTGCGGTTTTGTGGCATTTCCCATAATTGCATTTCATTTCAGCTCCACAGGAATTGTTCCTGATGCACAGATCCCGTTATTTTACGCTATTGCAATGGGTGTTGATGCTGTGGCGGCACTTCTTGCAGGGCGGTATTATGATAAAAAAGGGCTTGTTATTCTGATATTTCTTCCTTTAATGATACTTGTAATGCCGTTTTTGGCATTCTCATCTGATTATGCATCATGCATTATTGCGGCTTTAGTCTGGGGATGCATAATGGGAATACAGGAGACAGTTTTAAGAGCCGCGGTTGCGGATTATACCCATGTTTCAAAGAGAGGAACTGTTTACGGGATATTCAATACTGTTTACGGAGCATCGTGGCTTGTCGGGAGTACAATTATAGGATTTTTGTATACTGTTTCAATGCCTGCACTTTTTTTCTATGTCATAATTATGGAAGTGCTTTCAATTCCTGTGTTTTTCCTGGCAAAAAAGAGACTTGAATTATATGAGACATAATAAAGTAATTTTTAAAGGAGATAACAACATTTTGCCATCTAAAATGATTTATATCATAAAATCATTACTTTTGATAATACAAAACAGAGGTGAAAATAATGTCAACAATGGATAATGCAAAAGAGGCCTTTGCAGGCGAATCACAGGCTAACCGCAAGTACATCAATTTTTCTGAGAAGGCAGCGGCAGAAGGGTTTACAAATGTTTCAAAGCTTTTTAAGGCAGCTTCAGAAGCTGAGGCAATACATGCAAAGAGGCTTTTGTTTGTGATGCAGAAGGTCGGCACAACGGAGGATAACCTCAAAGGCTCTGTATCAGGCGAAACAGAAGAATATGAGGTTATGTATCCCTCTTTTATAAAAAAAGCGGAAGAGGAGGGGCAGTCTGAGGCAAAGACCGTATTTACCCATGCAATGAAAGCCGAAGAGGTTCATGCAAAAAAATATCAGAAGGCGCTTGATGCAGTGTCAAAGGGTGAGGATCTCTCTGTAAAAAAGATATTCCTCTGCCCGGTATGCGGTAATATCGAATTTGATGAGGTTCCGGCACAGTGCCCGATATGCGGTGTTCCGGCAAGAATGTTTAAGGAAGTTGAATAATCCTCTCTTTTATTTTTAATATTTGACTTTGGGCGACATTTAAATAATATCGGCATTTATAGCAGTAATTATGCCTGAAGTAAAAGTATATTCCACAAAAGCCTGCCAGTACTGCCGTCTTTTAAAGGCGTTTTTGGAGAGGCACAATGTTGCATATAATAATATTGATGTCGGAAAGGATGTGGATGCTGCAAAGGAGATGGTTGAACTCACCGGGCAGTATGGTGTTCCTGTAACCGTAATAGATGATGAGGTTATAATCGGTTTTGATACACAGCGCCTAAATGAACTTTTCGGGACAGAAAAACTGCCTGATGTCTATGATGTTCTGATAATAGGAGGCGGCCCTGCCGGTCTTACTGCTGCAATGTATTGTTCAAGAAAGATGCTCTCATGTATGATAGTAACCGAAAATATAGGCGGTCAGGCACTTGAATCCTGGTCTATTGAAAACTACATGGGATTTCGGGTTGTCACAGGCGGAGAGCTGATGCAGAAGTTTGAGGAGCAGATAAAATCTGAAAATATAAGAGTCGAACTTGACAGTGTGTCAGATGTTTTGGAAGACGGCGGGATTTTTAAGGTGAGTACAGCCTCCGGTCAGAATTTTTCAGGTAAAGCCCTTATTATAACATCGGGTGTCAAACCGCGGTGGCTTGGCATAAAAGATGAGGAGAAATATATGGGCCGGGGAATCAGTGTCTGCTCAACCTGTGACGGACCTTTGTTTAAGGGTAAGGAGATTGCAATAGTGGGCGGCGGAAACCATGCCTTAACAACTGCGATTGAGATGAGCCGGATCGCTAAACAGGTGTATCTTATTGTAAGAAGCAAAATACGGGCTGATGAGATTTATGTCAAACAGTATGAGGGGCTTTCTAACATACAGACATTTACAAACTATGTTGTGTCTGAGGTCTTGGGGGATAATACCCTGAAGTCAATAAAAATACAGAACCGGGATACAAATGATGAAAAAGAGCTTTTTGTTGCCGGAATGTTTCTTGCAGCCGGAAATCTGCCTAATACCGGGTTTTTGGACGGTTTTGTTGAGCTTAATAACAACGGTGAGATTGTTACTGATAAAAACGGCAAAACAAAGAGGCCCGGTGTTTTTGCAGCTGGCGATGTAACCGATGTTTTAGGAAAGCAGGTAATAATTGCATCCGGTGAGGGGGCAAAGGCAGCACTTTCCGCTTATGACTTTATTATGAATAAAGAAAAATAGTCCGTTTTTTCCGGGGTGGGCATCCTGTTTGAAGCGCCTGTTGTGTATACCGAGATTATAATAATATTAATTCTCTTTTTGGTGTCTGTATCAGCAGTTGCACTAAAAAAACTGAATTTTCCCTATACTGTGGGGCTTGTCATAATCGGTATGGCGGCCGGTTTTTTAGCCGGCTTCTTTGAAATTTCAGGTTCAGTTTCAGGCTTTACTGTATCCCCTTATATAATATTCTACGTTTTTCTACCCCCTCTTGTATTCAGATCCGCTTTTAAAATCGATAAAAGGGTTATTTTAAAAACCATCCGGCCGATTCTCCTCCTGGCAGTCCCGGGGCTTATAATATCTGCTTTTATTATTGGCATAATTGCAGATGCGGCAACTCCTCTTAACCTTGCAGCAGCCCTTATATTCGGGGCACTTATATCAGCAACCGACCCTGTTGCCGTCATATCGCTTTTTAAGGAGCTCGGGGTGTCAAGACGTCTTACAATGCTTGTTGAGGGTGAAAGCCTTTTTAATGATGCATCCGCGATTGTTATGTTCAATCTTTTTCTGGCTGTCTGGTTTATTGGCATTAATCCGTTTGGATATATAGCTTCAAACCTGTCTCAATTCATAATTGACATATTATTGTCCTTTGGCGGAGGGATTCTTACAGGTCTTACAATAGGTGCTGTCCTTGTTCTTATGATGAGTTATATCAGAAACAACCCGCTGGTTCAGGCAACACTTTCGATAATAATTGCATACTCAGCTTTTATTGTAAGTGAGATATATCTTCATGTATCAGGCGTAATTGCAGTTGTGAGTGCGGGACTTGTATTCGGATGGTTTGTCCAGAACCAGATTAAAAGGGATGAATCAAAACGCCTTGAGGAGTTCTGGGATTTTGCAGGCTTTATCACAAACAGCATGCTCTTCTTTCTGGTCGGGATTACGGCGTACGGTTTTTTTGGTAATTTTAACTTTGACAAACTATTTTTCGCAGGTCTTCTGGTTGTAATTATGACTGTCTTTTTTGCAAGGGCTGTTGTTGTCTTCGGGCTTATCCCTTTGTCGAATATGTTCGGAAAGAAAGGCAGCAGGCCTGTCGGATTAAAAGATATGACGGTTATATTCTGGGGTGGCCTGAGAGGCGCTGTGGCCCTTGCCCTTGCACTTAGTATTCCTCTTGATTTTGAGTTCCGGGATCTTATTATCTCATATACCCTTGCAGTTGCACTGGTTACAATCATAATCTCCGGCGGGACTATGAAGTGGCTGACAACCCGCATCGGCCTTGAAAAAATCTCTTTTATGGATAAGATAATGGAGCTTTTCGCAAGGCTTGAGGCAAAGAGTGAAGGGAAAAAAATGCTTCTCTCAGTTGGTCCCGAGGCCGGGATATCAGATGAAATCCTCACTTCCTGTATTGAAGATTATGATCAGGAGATAATAAATACCAAAAAAAGTATCTCCTCACTTTGGAGAGAACACGGAAAAGATCTTACTTCGGAAAGAAAGATAGTCTGGCTTTACAGTCTCTCTATTGAGCATCAGGCATATCATGATCTCTATGAACAGGGTTTTATAACTGAGCCCGTATTCAGCCAGATTGAGCACATAATTGATTCAAAGTATGATGATATCCTCTCAGGTGCGATCCCTCCCGAATGGCCCGGACACGATTCAGCTATGATATCCCTTTATAATGGTATTTCAGGGATACTGGATCGGTTTTTGCCTGATATGATTATATCCCGGCATTTTCGAAGAAACAGGCTGACTCTTCAGTATGATTTTGAGGCCGCAATTATGATTGTTTCGGCCCATGTCTCCGGAAAAGTGTCGGAGATTTCCGGGGATCTTCAGGTAGAAAGCACTGCCGCAGAAGAGTGTATAAAGTATTATAATGAGAGGCGTGATGTATCTTTAAAATATATAGAGGAATACAACAGGCTTTATCCTGATTTATCTCTCCTGGTTCAGGATTATTTTGCAGGGATGACTTCTCTTTCCGGGGAGGCTTTGGCAGTTGAAAGGCTGGCACGGGGAGGAGAAATAAATGAGAAGATGCTTTTTATGTTAAAGGAAGAGATAGAAAAGAAGAGAAGGGATGCACTTTTAAAACTTACCGGATGAATCCTTCAGTTTTTTACATGAAAGTCACTTCTTAACTTACATGAAAACAGTTGTATGAAATATATTTTCATGAACGTTTTTGGGAAAAATAATTTTAAAGGTTTTTATCTCTGAAAAATTTTATTCAGAGGTTTATTTTATTATTAATTACCCTGTTCTCAGGTATCTCAACCATGATTGTATTGCACTGTTCATAAAACACTGAAAGGGACTTTTTAAAATTGTCGATGTCGCCGTTTTTTGCCTGCATTCGTGCAATTCTGTATGTTTCAAGAGGGGATGAGATATCTTTTCCCTGACTTTTCATCTCATTTAAGATATCTTTCATAAAAACAAGTTCGTAATCAATATTCAGATTTTCCCGGGACATGTCATTTGAGCCTGATTCATTCTTCATTCCGGAAATATTTTGTGCATTGCCCATGCATCCTGAAGATATTACTGCTCCTGATATTAAAAACAGCAGAAATCCTGTTGAAACAATTTTTTTAATGCACATTCCGGTTATCACTTTTTTATCACTATCTATTCCCGTGTAACTTACGTTTTGTGGATAATGGCCATAAATGGATTCAATACATCTGTTTCAGTCATATAACCGGATGGTTATATGAAAAAAAATTGGATATTATAAATCTGGATAAACATTCATTCCTGTCTATGGCGCCAGTGCAATTAATATTGTAAATATTCCTGTACCTGTCATATGGATACCCGGTGCAGTCTTTAATTCTTTTTGTATCATATTTAAGCCTCATATTTTTCAGGCTTTTTTATTCTGCCGGAGCCTTGAAGTTTTTATCATACTTTTGAGAGTGATTTTTCAGTAACTTTGCCCGGCGTTTTGCCTGTTATATTATTATTCCTGCAGATACCATAAAATTGGATAAAATGTCCTTGATTAATCTGTATAATCAGAAAGTTAGACGTAATATCAAAGAGGATTCAGGAATAAAAGTGAATAATTAAGTCTTGGGAAAAATAAAAAAAATAATTTTTTTAGGATTTTTGGACAAATTAATTTTTTTGGTTTTTCTCTGCAAAACCCGGGCGCATTGAATCTCTTCATGCGATGTATGGAGTCGAGTGTGATTTTTTGGATTCTGCAGAGATTTCCCGCATATGGGGCGGTTTTAATTCTGGTTATATAGGTTTTTTATCTGGTGATTTTTGGATTGTATGATCCTACCTGATTTGGTCTGTCGAATCAATTGCATAATTCTCTTTAAATGATGCCTTAGTTTTCAATACCTCTGCATCACCTCCGTCTTTCAGGTTTGTGTTGAAGAAATTACCCGCTTTTTCAGGTATTTTTTCCTTTTTTGGTTTTGTCCGTTTCATCTTTTTAACGGACGCATTCTCAGATGGGTTTTAAGAGCAGATGTAAAACATCCTTCTCACCATCCTTAAAATTAGATTACATTATCTCTCTATATATATGGGTAAAATAGAAGTCATTCATTCATGTAACCTTTTGGTTAAACATCTGATTTGCTTAACATAAGGGTTGTATGCGAATTTAAAAAAACGAGTCTAAAGTGGTTTAATTGCTCTAAAAAGGGGAAAAACCTTTGAATTATTTATCAATCTTTTTGCTAAGCATGTTGAGATCTTTTATCAGTTCATCAACACTAAAGTAGCGGTCATCAGGTTTTTTGGAGAGCATCTTCAATATAATTTCATCAAATACTGAGTCTTTCTCTCTGTTTTTTGAGGGCAGCACCGGAGTCTTGTTAAGAATTTCATCGCTCATATCCGCAACTCCCAGACCTGTAAAGGGCTTTACTCCAAAAAGCATCTCATAGAATAAAATCCCCATCTGGTAGATGTCTGTTCTCTCATCCGGCTTTCCAAACTTTTTCGGCGCAATCTGTTCGGGAGCGGCATAATTGAGTGAAAATCCAATTGTTGTGGTATCGTTTCCGTCACCCATTATCTTTCCAAGACCCCAGTCTGTTATCTTTGCCGTGTTGTCTTCTGTAATGAGAATGTTTTGTGGTTTTATATCCCTGTGAATAATGTGCCTTTTATGCGCATATGAAAGGCCGTGTGCAACATCTGATAGTATCTCAAACGCATCTCTCTGTGAAAGGGGCATATTAAGGTCTGATACTGCCTTTGAGACATACTCCATCTCAACAAAAGGCACGGGGAGGATGTTTACAGAGTAGAGTTTGACGATGTTTGGATGGTTTAAATCCTCCCAGATTCTCATCTCCTTCATAAAAAGATGGCCTGTAATCTCGTCGAAATTTATCGGCACCTTTACTGCAACAATCTTCCCGTCTGATCTTCTCGTCGCCTTAAAGACCCTTGCAATACCTCCTTTTCCGATAAATTCGACATCCTGGTACCTTTCGTTTAAGGACTCCGGGAAGTATGAACTACCGAGTCCTGTTCTCATAATCTCCCCCTCATCATGGAATACGACAGTTAAATCCTGTTCTGAAGAGCTTTTCTTTGTGTAGTACCTGTCATTGGAATTTTTAATCCACATCTGCTCGGTGTCCCAAAAAAGGCGGCTGAATACGAGCGGAAACAATACTGAAAGTATAAGGGCGGCAGGGTAGGCAACTGATGTTATCGGCCCGAGATCAAGAGGGGCCGTATATATTGAGATGAAGAAGGATAATGTCGTTACAGCGGCAAATACCGGGTGGATTCTTTTCAGAAGCAGGGGTACCTTTGATCTCAAAAATCCAAATCCGAGAATTCCTGATGATGCAATCAGGTAGGCTGTCATAAGAATGAATATAATCTGAATATATCCAAAATCCACTGAGTTGTAGATCAGTTTTGATGTGTACGATATAATAGTGTACAGAAGTGCTGTTGCAAGTGCAAAATATCCCAGTTCAAAGAATATAAGCTCGATTCGTCTTGTTCTTCTGACAGGGTATAAAATCCCGAAACCTCCTGCAAGACCTATAAGCCCGGCGGAAACTCCGGATATCAGAAGCATTATGAATACAATCTCAAAAGGTGACTGGTGATTCCACCATTCTGCATCAGGGGGTGTCTCCGGCGGCCTTAAATCCCTTCCTGTCATATTGGCAGGGAAAATATCTGACGGAACGTATGGCTCTAAAATTTCTGTCTCTGTTCCCGCCGGTGCAACAGGATTGTACATGGAGTTGTGCTCTATCAGAGGAAAATCGTCATTTACATAATTTGCAGTGTAAAAAAGATTCTGCCAGTAGCTGCTTCCGGCTGATGCAAGATTCTGAAGATTTATGTTGTTTATAAAAAGCTGGTTTTGTGTGCTTAAGGCACCTGCATCAGTCTCATATGGATTATAGGGTATATCGCCAATGCCGTTTTTATTCTCATCTGTGCCATAGTAGTCGTTCCAGTAGTTTCCCAGGGATGATGTAAAATTATTTCCGGAATACATATAAATGAGGCTTGCAGTTGACCATCTTACCGCCTTTGAGAGCGACTTTGCATTTATGATATTTTCAAAGTTGTTGAGATATACGTCGCAGTCAACAGAATCATCGATAAAAAGACCAATTCTGTGCCCTTTAATGGTGTTTCCCGAGATGGATGTGCCTGCTGATGAGTAAAGGGTGATCCCTACAGGGGTGTTTAAAATCTCATTTTCGGATATTATGTTGTTGTCGGAATTTACCAGTATTGCACAGTCCGAATTGCCTGTTATGGTAAAGCCCTCTATTGCAACCCCGTCTGCATTGATAATTACTCCGGATTCTCCGTTTTGTGTAATAATCTCCGGTTTACCATCTCCGGAATCGACACCTATCAGCTGAACCGGTCTGTCTATAATGATATTTTCAGGATATTCCCCGGCTGATACAATTATTGTGCCGCCATCTTCCGTATATTTTAAGGCATCCGTTATTGTAAAGTAAATATTCTGACCCGTTCTCACTTCACCGGCGGAAACAGGGCCTGCAATTGCTGCAAGAATTAAAAGTGCAGGAAGAATAAAAGGGAAAATTCGCATGAATGCATCTGCAAAAGTGAATTTACTCTCCTTTTCTTTTCTTCCTGTCATACCTGTTTTCCGGTTTTCTATGCTTTTTATTTATAATCTGCAGATAAAGTTTAGATATGTTTTGCTTTAAGGGCGGAAAAAATTAAAATTTTAGTTTATGTTAAATATCAGTCTTGCACCTCTTGCACCTTTTGCAAGATCAAGCATATCGCCGTTTTTAATGGAAAATTCCTTCTCCGGTGTAATTTTTTTGTTGTTTATGAAACTGCCGCCCGTACTCCTGCAGTCCTTAAAAAACCAGTCATCACCCCTTTTGATAAATTTCCCGTGAGGTTTTGTAACCCTTGTTACTGCCTCATATCCCGGTGAGAGTATTATTGCACCATTTTCTGAAATATCAGGCAGTGTCTGATCCTCACGTCCGATTAAAACCTCGTTCTCCTTTAGAGGGTATGCTTTACCATCGTCATCACCGCCGAGGATGATTATTACAGGGATTCCTGTCCTGTTCTCGTCTTCAAGCATACTGCGGACTGACTGAAGTTTTGAATTTAAATCTCCTTCACCTATTCTTATGTCAATGTTTGAGAATATACTCAGGTTTCGTATAATTCCCTCCATTCCACCGGGAATAAGGGAATATTTCCATACCGGAAGTGAGCCTTTGGATGTCTGCCGGCCGAGTCCTGCCTCTTTTTTTATAACGCCGGTGTTTAAGAGTTTGTCAAGGTGCTTTTTTGTATTTTCATAGCTTGTATCAATCTCCTTTGCAATCTCCCTGACCTCTTTCGGATGGTGCTCTATTAACTTTAGAATCCGAAGCCTTGTCGGGTTTGAGAGGACATTTAAGTAGTCGGAGAGATCTTCATAAAAATCAGGATCCCCTGAAATCGCAATTGTTTTTTCATTGATATCATCATTCATTTTTAATTTTCGCCCGCCTTTTTCTGCTAATTTCTTTTATCTATGTTTTTTGGTATTAATTTTGTGTCAGTCTGATTCAGGCAATAAGGACAACTGCTGTTATATTGTCGTCTGATGTCAGAAGGGCTGATTTAATGAGTTCTTTAGCAATTACATTTGCCCCTTTCTCCCGGAGAACTGCTTCTATATGACTTTTTTCCAGATAGTCGTGAAGGCCGTCGCTTGAAAGCAAAAGAACATTTCCTTTTGATATCTCAAAACTGAATGTATCAACGGTAAAATCCCCTCCAAGTGAATGCTGTATGACATGCTTCATCGGGTGAAATCTTGCGGAGTTATTGTCCACAAGACCTCTTCTTACAAGATCCTGAACAAGAGAGTGATCTACAGTTATCTGCCTTATTTCATCATTATAATGATAAAGTCGTGAATCGCCTGTGTTTGCGGCAACTACGCTGTTATCTTCAATAAAAGCCGCAACAAGGGTTGTTCCCATTCCTTCACATTTTCCTGTTGCATTTTTTATGATTTCTAAATCAGCCTCTTTGAATGCGAATATAAGGAGCTCTTTTTTTTCTCCGGCATCCATTCCTTCATGGTAGCCCTTTGAAAAAATTTTTCTTATTGTTGAAATGGCAATTTTTGAGGCTACTTCTCCTGCTGCATGGCCGCCAAGGCCGTCTGCGACTGCTAAAAGGAGTCCTTTTCCTATCTGTGCTGCGAGATAGGAGTCCTCGTTATAACTCCTTTTTCCGGCAACTGATACAGCACTGTAGTCCATAAATCAAAATCCACTCACAGACAGCAGGCGGATTATTGTAAAAAATCTCATGCACCGTATAATCTGTGATATAATGCTCACATTTAAGGCTGAATTTATATTAATATTCACCATCTCTGTGGTTTTGACATTTAACCGGCCGGTTATACGAAAAAAAGATTTTATGAGACAGTCTTTTTTTCAGATCAGCATCATCCATACCATGTATGATGCAATTACCATCAGGGCAAGTATTGCAATTGCAAATTTATACCAGCATTTTTTGCAGAACTGGCCGAATGGTCCCATATCCTTCTTTTCAAAGGATTTTTTACACCCTTTGCAGAGTATTCTGCCTGCTGTATCCTTCCCTTCGGCTGTCTCTTTTTTGTAATATTTTTTGAGCTTTTCCTCAAGATTCGGACTGTTCTCAAGTTTATGCCATTCTTCTTTACTCATTCCCCTGAAATAGCTGCATTCCCTGCATTTCAGCCACACTTCATATTCGTCGGGGTGTTCGGCGAAAAGTGCCTTTTTTCCACATTTCGGGCACTCTATTAATTTTTCAGTCATTTTTAATCCTTATTCTTTAAATCGTTTTTAATTGCATATAAGCTGAATGGAATGAATCCGGAAGGATAACTCCTTTTTTTAAAAGACCACTGGTTTTTTCATCTAAAAAAAGTAAAACCGTTTAATGAATATGAAAAATATAAGGAATAATTTAATATGCAGTGCCCTTATTCTGGCTTTATTTATAGCTGTTTCAGGATGTACGGGGACAGATAAAAGCGTTGATCCGGTTATTGCCGGAAATATCAGTGCTTTGTTCTCAGAAGATAAGAGCGTTTCCCAGGCTGCGGCTCAAAACCTTATAATGGCGGGGGAGCCTGCTGTAGATCCCTTAATAAATGTATTTTCAAAGAAAGATGATACTGCTTCAACGTGGGCGGCGGTTGCACTGATTTATATCGGAAGCCCCTCTGTTGATCCACTGATAGGCGTTCTCTCCTCGGATAATGAGTATGAAAGAAACTGGGCGGGAACCACCCTTGCGGGTCTTGGAAAAACAGCTGTTCCTGCACTTATAAATGAGGCGGAAACAGGAAATGCGGTTTCAAAGGAGTCTGCCACAATAGCTCTTATAAAAATCGGCGAGGATGCATTACCCCTTCTTGAGCTTGAACTAAATCTTGGTGATGAGAAATACTCCACAGTTATTGCAACAATTATTCAGTCAATATATGCAACACACAATCTTCAGGAAAAGCTTGCGTCCGGTGATGTATCCGGGCAGAATATAACTTTTAACGCTGAAACAGCCTGAGAGAATTGCATGAAAATAACAGTTCTGTGTGATAATAATACAATAACAGACGTTTACCTGACAGGTGAACCCGCTCTCTCTTTTTTTATTGAGGAGTCGGGGAAAAATATTCTTTTTGATACCGGATATTCTGATGTTTTCTTAAAGAATGCAGAAGAGCTTGGAATAAATCTTCTTTTAACAGACTATATTGTCTTATCACACGGGCATATCGATCACACAGGAGGCCTTTTGCATCTTAAAAAGATGTATGATAATGCCCGAAAAGATGGGATTTTTTGTAAAAAACCGGTTATTGTTGCACACCCTGAAATATTTCGCAGTGTTACAGCAGAAGGCTTCGGTGACATCGGGTGTCCGTTAAAAAAAGAGGAGGCAGAGACTTTTGCTGATGTCATACTCTCAAATGAGCCTGTTAGAATCACAGACAATATCATTTTCATGGGTGAGATTGTGGAAAAAACCCCGTTTGAGACACCAGTTTCCGCAGGGATTTTAAGGGACTCTGCCGGAAACTCTGCACCTGATCTTCAGCCTGATGATTCCGCCCTTCTTTATTCGGGCAATGACGGTCTTGTAATTATTACAGGATGTTCACATAGGGGAATATGCTCTATTGCAAAAGAGGCTGCCAAAATCTGCGGCAGAAACGAATTCCGGGATATAATCGGAGGACTTCATCTTCTTGGTGCGGATGAATACAGGCTTTATGAGACCGGAAAATTCCTGAAAAATCTCGGCTTAAAAAAGATTCATCCCTGCCACTGCACTGACCTTGCGGCAAAAATCGCTCTTTCTGAGTTTTTTGAGGTTGTGGATGTCGGATGCGGGCTTGTCATTGAATTTTAATATGAGAGGAACTATCCGGAATCTTTTGGGAAGATAGCTAAAAAAAGATTATGTGCTCTCTATACAGAAAACCATTGTCTTCCTTGAGATTTTCACTTCGGTTTCTGCAAGAGTTTCATTTGTTTTTCTGTCAACTGCCTCAATGTTTAATGTAAACTTTTCAGGCATTGTTTCGATCTCAAAATTCCTGTAACTCCACAATAATGTGGTTCCCGGCTCTGTCCATGTATCATTGCCTTCATCTGTAATTTCGCCAGTTGTCTCAGCACCCCATAAGAGAAGATTTACATCCGGGGCAGAAACCCCTGTTGCAGTCCAGTGGAATATGCAGTCGCCGTATCCTTTGTACTCGGGAGTCATGTCGATTCCGATAATTGATGACATCGCCGGCGACCAGCAGGTATTATGCGATATGATTGTAAGATTTGTCTCTTCCGTATTCTTTGTCTTTTCAGTGCATCCAGAAACTGATAAAAAAATTACCAGTATAAAAAGAGCCGCAAAAAAAGCGGTTTCTGATGTTTTCATCTCTCTAAACCTGCCTTTTTATCTTCTCATCCTTCTTCCTGTATCCTTCCAGAAGAAGGGTTGTTATGTTTTTGACAGGCTTGTCCGTGCATGACTGGATATGAAACTCGCAGAAAGGACATGATGATATGACGATATCGCATCCTGTTTTGTCAATCTCTTCCGATCGTTCATCTCCGAGGGCCTTTGCCTCGTCAGGAAGTCCTGACTTCACGCCGCCGCCTGAACCGCAGCATTTTGCCGGCATTTCTATGAAATCTTTTGCAACCATTCCCAAAACTTTTCTGGGCTCTTCTGTTATACCCTGCCCCCTCATCAGGTGGCATGGATCATGGTATGTAATTTTAACATCAAGTTTTTCCGGTTTTTCTATATCATATTCTGTTAAGAGTTCGTTTATATCAATAACTCTGTAAGGT
>JAFGWE010000004.1 GCA_016937345.1 Methanomicrobiaceae archaeon | reverse complement strand
TCCTGAATAAAGGCGATTGTCTTTCCAAGTGCTGATACGAGTTCATCTTCTTCTTTGAGGTACTGGTGAAATGCCTTATAGATCATGAAAATTATTTCTGTTCCGTATAATGAGAGTGCTTCTTCAGCCGGGATTTCCCTTAGGTATGAATCAGTGGCAAACTCTGATGATGAGTACATTATCTCGTAGAATTTCTTATCCTCCGAGAGGATACAGAACTGACTGTCAACTTTCTTTGATGCATCATCAGGCCGGTATGGCATGGGTTCAGTCTTTCCAAGGACAAACATCTTCTTATCGGTGTATCGTTTTTCAAACATCTCTCCGTGGATGTTGGATTTGGCTGAAAGAAGCATGTTAATTCCGACAGTCTTTACAAGAGGTGCTGCTTTATCACCCATTCTTTCAAGAAGTTTCGACTGGTTTTTTAAAACTTCTGCTGAAAGCTCCTCTTTTTTATCCTTATCCTCTTCTATCCGTTTTAATATCTCTTCAAAACCTTTCTCTATAATTTCCATTGATTAGATATTTGCACTTAACAGATAAAAAAATGGGAGTCGGATATTTTCTTCCGGCATAGTTTAACTTTTAATCTGGTTTTTTTCTAAAATGATATTTTTATTCTGTCAGTTTTTAGGATCTTTTTTGATTAAAAAAGTATAAGAAAAGGAATACTGCGCCTAAAAGAACTGCAATTGCTATTGGGTTTGTAATTATATCTGTTAAAATGCTCCCGTCCTCTGCACAAACGACGATTTTCATCTGGTCGGAGAGTATTAGCCTGTCTGACTCATCGCGGTATTTTATCTCGGTGTTTATTCCGTATGGGACTATTAATGCATCAGAGTCCATTGATATCTTAAAATATGCAGTCTTATTTTCGCCCGGTTTTATGTCCCCTAAAATTGCAGTGTCTGTTTCGGCATTAAACGGGCTGTCAGGAATAATTCTTGCCATTGCACTGTATGCAGTATCATCGCCGTAATTTTGGAATACAACAGAAAGAGTGCTTTTCTCTCCGGGGTTCATTCCAAAACTGTCTGATACAATCCTGAATTTTGGACCTTTTATTACTTCCACTCCGAAATTCTCTGAGACTGAACTCTTTATTTTTCCGTAGCTGTCTGTGTATGTTATAAGAAGTGTTTCCGGATAGATGCCTTCTCCTGCCCCGTCCTCAACGTCTGCACTAAAGACTATCTCCTTTGTATCGCCCGGCAGGAAATCTCCTGTGAATACACTGCCGTCAACAAAGCGGATTACCCCTGAAGCTGCGGATATTTCGGCTGCGGCGTTGTAACCTGTTTCATATCCAATGTTTTTGATAACAACTTCAATCTCGCCCTTCTTTCCCGGACTCAGGTTTTTTGTTGATACAGAGATAATTTTTGGTTTTACAACCCCTTTAATCTCTATCGGGATTTGAATATCCTCTGTTTTTTCTTTGTATATGTAGTCCCATCTTCCCGGTTCGATCAGGGTTGTTGCAGAGATATAGCTGTATTCTGCATGCAAAACCAGATTGTATCTGCCTTTTTTGGCGTCTTCATCGACATATACGTAATATGAGCCTTCGGAAGTGCTCCCTGCCGCAATGTCGCCTGCCATAAACGGCTCTGTCTTGATCTTAACGGGTGCATCTTCTGCTCTTAGATCAATCATCGTTCCAAGAGCAGTTGTCGGGTTAATGCTGAATGATGCATACTGCAGACCGCGTAATCCTTCGTTGTCGACAGCGTGGTTTTCAACAACAATATTGAGTGTTACGTATGTACCAGGATATAATTCTGAATCGCCCTGTATTGTTGCATATAATGAGGGTTCACTTCCTAAAAACTGCTCTCCTGCCCCGCAGGCATGCCCGGCTGTCAGTGAGAAAAAAATGAGTATTAAGAATAATTGACCCGGAATTTTTGTTTTTTTATCTCGCATATGAAAAATCTCCTAAAAAAATCTGAATATTTCCTATCGCTGCGAGACTTTCTTTCTGTAAATGATGTAGCCCAAAGCTGCTATAAGGATTATAAGAACGGCTGCAATTATTGTTGTGCCGGCTCCTTTATCTGAAACATCAATTATTACTTTTACAGTATCTGAGACATAGTTGTTGTTCTCAATGTCATTGTATCTTATCTCGGAGTCAAGAGAGTACTGCTTTACTGTCGCGCCCGAATCAACTTTTATTTTATATACAGCATCTTTTGTCTCACCGGGTTTCATATCGCCGAGATAGACATTTGTATCACTGCTTGAGAACGGGTCAACGACACTGATTCTGCCCTGAGCCTGATAGGCTGTTGCACCCCCTGTGTTTTTGTAGGTTACATGAATCAGGTTTTCAGAACCGGCATATGCTGCAGCAGGTCCGCCTGAAACTTCAAACTGAATCTTTTCTGAAAATCCAACGCCTATTGTGACAGATTCTGTCTGCTGTGAGAGTCCTTCATAATCCTTGTAAACTCCGTAGACCAGAACAGGGTATGTCTGTTTCGGGTCGGCATCATTTGAGATTGCAACCTTAAACCTCGGGCTTATAGTCTCTTCCGGGGGGAAGTCACCTGCATACACGCCGTTTTCAACCGGAGTCACAGGACTGTTTCCTGCAGGACTTATAAATATTGCAAGTGATTTTGCAGTGTCAGTCCCTGCATTTTTAATATTCATTGTGATATAGCCCTCTCCTCCGGCACTGAGGGATTCTGAGCTGATATCTGTTATTTCAAAGAATACTGAGGGTTTTATTATGATATTTACCGGAACTTCAATGGTTTCTTTTTTGAATGTGTATGAGATTGCATCATTTCCAACCTGCTGTGAGTTTTCCATGTACTCATACTCAACAAGTGCAGTCATTTTGTAATCGCCTGATTTTGTATTGTCAGGTATGTAGATGTCAAAAGACACAGTCTTCATATATCCTGAAGGAAGATCCCCGAATACCTGTGGATCTGATTTGACGGCTACAGGTGAGTTCCCTGATTTTAGTGCAACAACGCCTGCCTTTGCAGTATTCGGGAGGTAGTCGGGCGTCATGTACTTATCCTGCACAAGTTTCATGTCAATAAGACCCTTGTTCTGCACAAGTAATGTTAAAGTTGTGTCCTGTCCGGAGGAGATCTCATTTGTTCCATAAACGGAGATTGTGATGTCAGGTCCGTCTGTGAACAGCTTATCCCCTGCACAGACGGGCTGTGCGGATATTGATATAAGTGCTATTATGGCCAGAAAATAAAGAGCTTTATGAATTTCCATATTTTTTCCTCTGTAAGTATGTGCAGATGCCCGGGTGTCCGGACAATTTACCGGAAGATGACGGTCTGTTAAGGCCTTTTTTGTGGTTCAGCCGGTAGATTATATTTATATCTGCCTGCTATAATTAAAAATCTACTACTCTAAAGAGTTTTTTTTTAATTTCGGATATTTCATCCTTATATATAAAAAGAATCTAAAACATCATATCTAAACAATCATGCCTTTTGCGGTCTGAAAATTAGAGAGAACAGGGAGATGTTTTCATTAGCTTTTGTATGAGTTCTTTATATGGCGCAATATCCCGCCTGGTAAATAAAAATCCGCGTTTAGTTCTTGGAATAATGACTCTCCTTTTAATTGCAGGGCTTTTTACTCTTCCCGGTCTTTCCTTTCAGTCGACATCAGACCAGTACCTTGACAAATCGACACCTGACGGAATAAGATATGATCAGTATAACGATCAGTTTGTATCGGATACTTTTATTCTTCTCATACAGACCTCAGACACAACTGATTATGAACTAATGCAGAGTCTTTTGGTACTTGAAGAAGAAATTAACAGGCTTGATTATGTATATGAGACCGTCTCAATAGCAGATGTATTAAAAGAGCTAAACGGGGGTGTGCTTCCTGAAAGCAAAGCAGATACTGATTATATTCTCTCACAGATACCAGAATCTGATAAGACTCTTCTGATTCCTGACAGCCAGACAGCACTTGCTTATGTTAAGATCGGCCAGGGGATATCGACAGACACATCAGTTCTCATCCTCCCGAAACTTGAAGTTCTGGCATATGAGGCAGACCTTCCGCCAGGTGTTTCAATAGAAATTACCGGAAACACGCCTTACAACGATGAACTACAGAAGGATATGGTGATATCGGGTGTTGTTTTAATAGGCGGGGCATTTATTCTGATGACAATTGTCCTCTTCCTTCTCTTCTCGAATATGCAGTACTGGTATCTCCCGCTGATTCTTCTGACATTCGGGCTTATGTACACTTTTGCTGTGATGAGCATTCTGGGTGTTGAAATAAACAACGGTGCAATAGCATCTTTTCCTATTCTTCTTGGTCTTGGAATTGATTATGCTGTTCAGTTTCATGCCCGTTTTGATGAAGAAAGAAGGCTTGGAAACTCTGTTCCGAAATCATCTGATAATACCTTAAAGAATACCGGTCCGGCAGTCCTTTTGGCAATGCTTGCAACTACGATGGGTTTTATTGCAATGTTCATATCCCCTGTTCCCATGATTGAGACGTTTGCGGTTGTCTCAATTATCGGTGTTGCCTGCTGTTACCTTACCTCTCTCTTCGGTTTTCCTGCACTTGCGGCGATTTTAAACTATAATCCCAAGGATAATGTACAGTCAAAATCTGTGATTATCATGAACAGGTACAACAGTTTCCTTGAGAAGGTTGTTGAAAAAGTATCACTTCTTGCAGTCCCGATAATCGTTGTTGCGGTTGTGATAGCATATGCCGGAATATACACTGATCCTTCAATTCCTATAGATACCGATACCAAATCAATGGCTCCTCCTGATCTTCCGGCCCAGCTGACACTTGATAAGGTTCAGGACGTTTCCGGATCTGTAACGCCTTTTCCTCTTTATATAAGAGGTGATAGTCTCAAATCTCTTGATGCTGTTTTGTGGATAGATTCTTTTGGAACTTATTCTGATGAAAGGCATGATGAGATAGTCGGAGTATCAAGTGTTGCAACGCTTCTGAGGAAATACAACAACGGTGAGATTCCTTCAAATCAGGCTTCTCTAAATGAAGTTATGAAAAATATTCCTGCCGATGATTTTAATCAGTATATAAAAGGCGAATCTGAGGCAGTAATTTCATATACGACCACTATTCTTACGATAAATCAGCAGAATGAACTTAAAAAAGAGGTTGTAGCCGATGCCTCCTGGTCGGAGATTCCGCCGCACATCTCAGTCTATCCGACAGGTGATTTTGATCTATACACAAATCTGATGGATCAGATTGCAGAGAGTAAGGATAAGATGACTCTTTTGGGCTTCATACTGATATTTTTATTCCTGGCCTTTGCTTACAGAAAAAAGGAGGCTTTAACTCCTATTGTTCCGATTATCTGCGTTGTCGGGTGGAATGCGGTTGCTATGGTTTTAATCGGTCTTCATTACAATCCGATAAGCGCCTGTCTGGGTTCGATGACAATCGGAGTTGCATCGGAGTACACCATACTTGTAATGGAGAGGTATATTGAAGAGAAGAAGACTTCTAAGAGAGATATCGATGCAATAAAAAAGTCTGTCAAAAAGATTGGATCGGCTGTTACGGTATCAGGACTTGTCACGGCAAGCGGTTTTTCCGCACTCATGCTCTCTGTATTCCCGATTGTTTCAAGTTTCGGGCTTTCAACAGTAATTGCAGTCATATTTTCGCTTGTCGGTGCAATTGTAATAATGCCGGCGGTTTTGACAGTTATGGGTTCGGCTGAGGGGATTTTTGGCAGAAAAAAACAAAAAGCAGTCTGAGATTATATCCTTAATTTTATTCTATAACAACCTCTTCATTTGCAATTATTGTTTTGAGGATGCTGTCTCTGATTACAACTCTCCATGTACCGTTTGCAAGAGGCTTTGGATATGTCATGTTATCTGACCATGTACTGTCATCACTGATTCTTGAGTACTGGTTTGTAATATAATAACGGCCGTTGATATCGTCAGAGAGTGTGAAAAAGTAATAAATCTCTCCGGGACTTATTGTTTTGCCCTTCATTGCTATACACTGGACTGCCTCGTGGAGTATGCCGTTTGGATCAAAAAGCAGAAACTGAATTGTTTCGGTTCCTGCATATTCAGAATCGTTATACTCCTGTTTTAGCTCGTTTCCTGCGAAAAACTCAATTTTTACCGAGTCGGCCTCCCATGTTCCGGCAGAGGAGAGTGCGGGGGCCGCCTCTGCCTTAACAAATGCATACTGAGGAGTATAATCCTCCGGAATATTTGTTGAGGCAATATTTAATGTATAAACAGATACTGCTGACGCTAAGATAACCAGAATTCCAATAAGAATAAAATTACCGATGCATTCCGATGCCCCCCCATCAGACATTAATATCTAGTATATACACGGGAAATAATATAATTTGTGAGAAATATTTCATCTCTTCAAAAAAGTTATCTGACTGCCCGGGAAAAAAAGGAATCAGGAATTTATTATCCCGCCTATCAGATCAATATTTCTCTGGTATTCACCGAGATCACCATTAGTAAGTGCCTTCTGTGCACTTTCATACAATTCAGCAATCCTGTTTAATTTATCCAAAATCTCACTGCTGACAATTTCAACTTCTTCACCTTCGCCGATGCCCTCACCGGCACCCCCGACAGTCTTTTCTATAGCAATATCACCGAATATCTCATCCAGTGCCTCAGCAAGAGTGTCCTTCATAGTCAGGCGATCGTTATATGCAACAATCACACGCTTTAGCTGTGGAAGTGTTCCCTTCTCTGTTGCCTCAAGATAAAGCGGCTCAACGTAGAGAATTGAGTTTTCAATCGGGATTATGAGTGTATTGCCCCTTAAAACCGAAGATCCAGACTGTGACCATAATGTAATATCCTGTGAAATCTCAGTATCCTGATCAATTCTCGCTTCAATCTGCATGGGGCCGTATGTGAGCTCCTGCTTTGAGAACTGGTAGACCACAATACCTCCGTAATTTGGTGTGTCAGACCGTATGGCCATCCACGCAATCAGATTCTCCTTACTGCGTGGAGTAAAAGGCAGCATCTGGATAAACTCCTCAGATTCCTCGCCCGGAAGCTTCATAATAACATAATATGGCTCCATCCTCTGCCTTGAACCCCTGTACACCTCATCCGGCACATTCCAGGCATCTTCCCGGTTATAAAAGACCCTTGGATCTTTCATATGATACAGTGAATAGACTTCAGACTGAATCTCAAAAATACCCCCCGGATATCTGACATGGCTGCGGAGGTCTTCGGGCATCTCTGAAAAGTCCTTAAATACGCCCGGAAACATCCCTTCATATGTCTGAATCAGAGGATCCTTATTGTTTACAACATAATATGAAACATCCCCGTTGTAAGCGTCAATTACAACTTTAACACTGTTTCTGATATAATTGAACTTTTCATATTCATAAGTCTGAATAGTTGCCGAATACGGGAATTTATCCGTTGTGGTATAGGCATCAATAATCCAGAAGAGCCTTCCTTCTGAAACAACGATGTACGGGTCTGAATCATATGACAAAAACGGCGCAATAATATCTGCACGTTCTAAAATATTCCTGTTCATAAGAATTCTGCTGTCAGAATCAAGGCTTCCGGACACCAGAAGTTCAACAGACTTAAATTTAATGGCATAAATGAGCCTCTGAATTATGCCGGATAATTCAACTCCTCCGGCTCCCTGATATGTTGTGTAAATATTGTCATCACTTGAGGGATAATCAAACTCTTCAGTTTTTGTCATAACAACAGAATAGTCATCAAGACCCTCGCCGTAATAAATTCCCGGCTGGCTTAGACTGATATAATCAGAAGTCGGAGGAATATCCTTTAAGTAAAAATCAGGCAGGCCTTCTTTTGATACAACATCAACCGGACTCATGACAGCCCCGTAGCCATGGGTATAAACAAGATGGGTATTAACCCATGTCTGTGCCTGTGAGGGGAGATCCTTAATGTTCATCTCCCTTGCCGAGACCAGGACCTCTTTATAGCTGTCGCCGAAGGTATAGCGGTCAACGTCAATATCATTGAATTCATAATATGTTCTGAAAAGCTGTAACTGCTCATATGTTGTCTTTAAAGGCCGCCAGTCCCAGAGACGGATATTTTCAACTGTTGCACTGTTTTTAATAATATCCGCTGTTGTCAGATTATAATCAACAGTAAACTGCCTCTCATCAACATTATCAAGGCCGTATGCAGCCAGGGTGCTGTTTATATTATATGAAAGATACTCTTTTTCAAGATTAAACTCGTTTGGAGATACAATCAAAGTCTGGACACCGCCACCGATTACCAGTCCGATAACTGCAACTGCAATAAAAATGATGATGCCATATTTAAGGACTTCAGGCCTGCGCAGCTTTTCGTTTATCAAAAATCCGATTCCAATCAGAAATGAGACTAATGATAAAATCACCATAACAGGAAGTGTAACTGTCACATCAGTATAGCCGACACCGAATACCGTTTCTCCGGGAGTGAACAAAAGGTCATAGCGTGAGAGCCATATTCTTGCTGATATTGCTGAAAACAGGAAAAACAGCAGGACACTGAGCTGCGGGATGAAAGAGTCCAGCCTGAACTGCCCCTTAAATTCAGTCGCCGGATATTCATTGAAATTAAGGGTTATAATTTCTGATTCCAGCAGATAGCCAAGGAATGATACAATTATCGAAAATATGATGACTCCTATGAAAAAATTTACAATCAGGTTAAAAAACGGGAGTGAAAATACATAAAATCCTGCATCAAGTCCGAAGATAAAATCATTTATGCCAAAGGGTTTCTGGTTTAAAAACATCAGCACAGTCTTCCACTGTGATGATACGGACAAACCGGTAAAAAGTGCCCCGAGACCGCAGGCCAGGATTACGACCCTCTTGTTTAAAACCGAAACGCTGCCTCCTTTTGCCGCAGATTTAAGCGAAACTCTTGCGTTAATATAACTAAAGCAAAAAAATACAACTGCTGCAATTATTCCGAGAATTACTGATACTGATATTATATTTATGAAAATGCCGGCATAACCGACAGAATCAAACCAGTAGTAATCACCCAGAAATGAGATTAATGCCGCAAATACTATAATAATTATTACAGGTATTATTGCGGAATATTGAGAAATTTTCATAATACAGGTACAAAATAAGTAGGGGGATATTTAAAACCATAACATGTATCAATTCCCTGATGTGATTGCAATGTTCATCTGCCGGGTACATTTCAGCTGTAAAAAAAGATGTCCCGGTATTCTGATTGATGAGATGGTTTCATCCGGTGAAAGTTAAAGCCTTCTGAGAGATATCACCCCTGATAATTTATTGAGATATTATCTCACCTAAACAGTCTCTGCTATGAGATAATGCCTTTTGTGGGATGTAATCCTAACTTTTAGTTTTGTTCCGAGCGGGATGTCCTTTTTAATTACAATAATGTTATATGATTTGTCTCTTGCAATGACTGTTCCCTTCTTTTTTTGTTCTGTTACTGAGACTGCAAGGGTTTTTCCAGTCAGTTTCTCATTGTTTTCATCATATATCCGGTTTGCAGCGATTGTAAGTGCTCTTGACCTGTTCTTTTTTATCCAGTCTGGCATATCCCTAAAGCGTTCGGCAGGAGTGCCTGTTCTCACTGAAAAACGGGTAATGTTGACCTTTGTCGGTTTTGTTATGTTTAAAAGCTTTAGAGTCTCTTCAAAATCTTCTTCTGTTTCCGTCGGATACCCTACGATGAAATCGGTTGAAATCCTTACATTGTGTATCTGCTCTTTAAACGCATCCACAACTTCTACATATTCAGATGCCGTATAACCTCTCTGCATGGTTTTTAGAACATTGTCTGATCCTGACTGAACAGGCAGGTGAACAAATGAGTAGATCTTTTCAAGATTAAATGCAGGGACAAGATCTTTTAAAATCGGAATTACTGTTGCCGGATTCATCATGCCGACACGGACTGCAAAATCGCCTTCAATCTCGTTTAAATCATATAAAAGGGCTGCAAGATTTGTATTTATATCATATCCCCAGGCGCTTACATCCTGTCCTGTAAGCTGAATTTCGGTTGCACCCTCATCAATCAGTCTTTTTGTCTCAGCAATAATTTCTTCGGATTTAAAGCTTTTAAGATGCCCTCTTGCATACCTTGTTATGCAGTATGCACATTTGCCAAGACAACCTGTTCCCATCTGCACAATGCCTGTGTTTTTATCAGTAACCGCTCCTATCCGGCTTGTGCACTTGTAAATTTCATCGGGCAGAATTATACGAATGTCAGGCCGGACTGACTCTAAAAGATCTCTCTGAACAACGGGCATGCACCCTGTGACATAGACTTCTTTGTCATGGTACTCGTTGATTGCTTTGATCATAGCCCTTTCTGTCTGGGAGACGACAGTACAGGTATTGATCACAACTGCTTCACAGTCTTTTGGTTCTGCAACTGTACATCCCTGTGAGATTGCAATCTCTTTTAACTTCTCTGTATCAGCGAAGTTGAATGTGCAGCCGTATGTCTCAAAATGAACTTTTTTTGATTTTAAGGTGTGCATTGAATACAGCGATATATTTGTATCCCAAGTGCAAAAAAGATGGGTTTTGTGCGGGTTAAAAAATAAGGTTAATCTGCTTTCATTAAAAGCCAGGTCTTTGGTCCTGCCTTCTGAAATCTTACAAGAATGTATCTTCCTTTGTATTTATCGCCCTTTAGAATAAACTCAATTTTGATATCGCTCCATAACAGGATCTCATATTTTCCGCTGTCATCAATATTAATCTCCCCTGCACCGTACTGGCCTTTAGGTATTATTCCGCTGAAGTACAGGAGATCGGTCTTGTGATCCCCTGATTCTATTGCAAGCCGTTTCTCCTTTGAAACCATGGGAACTCCCTTTGGAAGCGCCCAGCACTTCAAAACTCCGTCTCTTTCAAGTCTGAGGTCGTAGTGGAGTGATTTTGCCTGGTGTTTGTGCAGAACAAATCTGAGACTTTTAACTTCTTCAGGGGATTTTTCAGTGACAATCATCTTCGAATGATACTATTCATGCTCTGTCTGCAAAAAAACTTTTGTATATGCCATAAAAGAAATTTTTGATTTTCTGTTTTAGTCTTTGTTTAAAAGGCCTCCAAGAGCGCCTCCGATTAAACCTAATACTCCAAGCGTCAGTGCAAGCACTATAAGAATAATAATATCAAAAACCGCACCTGCAAGAATTCCTGCTGCTCCCAACAGAGCCGCACCAAAGATGAGTATCAGAACAGAAATAATAATCCCGCCGAATATACCTGCACAAAAGCCTGCCTTTGCACCGTTTGACACACCTTCGCCTGCCAGAAGTCCTGCTACAAATCCGCCGATTAAAGGTCCCAGAAGACCTGCCGCCCCCCCGTAATGTCCAAATACCGAACTAAGAACAACCATTGCAATAAATCCGATAAAAGCTGCGAACCAGAATCCCATGAAGATAATGATGGTTTTAACGGGGAAAAACTTTTTGAAGAAAAATATATCTTAAGATGAGGATTAAGAGAAGTTTTTGTCAGTTAATATTTCTTATGAAAACAGGCTGCTTTATCTTTTGGTTCTGATCTTTTGCCCAGCATTCTATCTCTTTGAAAAGTTCTGTTCTGAAGAATTCATCTTCATTGTAGAAGTCTCTGAATACTCTTTCAAGGTCTCTTGAGCGAACCTTTTCACCTGTCTTTAAAGGGTAGTTTATGTTGATGTCTGTTAAAAGTACGCACATTAAGTCATGGCCCCGGCATATCTGCATAGGGTATTCAAAGTAATTTTTATTCTCCAAAAGTTCTGCCGAGAGTTTTTCCCTGAAGGTTTCAAATCTTGTCTGGTTTCTTTTGCAGATGAGCTCCATTAATTTCTCCTCATCAATTTTAAGAGATGACGGATCTGTAAAATCCAGAAAAACATTCTTTTTTTTGCAGTTGATATGCTTGAAAGTCATCTTCAAATCATATTTTTCGTTTACATATAATGAAAGGCCGATTAAGCGTGCACATTCTATAAGACGGTTTAGCATGCTTCCTTCTCTCAATACCGCAAGGTTATTTCTCTGAAATGCCCCGCCGGCAGAAATTTTTGCATAATAGTCAAGAACTTTTTTTATGATTTCATCTGATATTATCATAGTCTCGATATCATGGGTGTCAGTCATGAAGAGGTTTTTTAACCCGGAATTGCTTTTCTCCTCAAAAAAAGAAAAGTCCCTGTCAACAATTCCGATGATATAATCCTGCGCTTTTTCAGGCATATCTGCAAGGATTGCGGTTATCAATGTTATTACGTTTTTTCTTGAGTTTGCAAATCGTATCTCACACAGGTTCGGGTTGAAAAAACGGGAATAAAATTCGTAGTCATAGGGCCCTTCGGTTATTATAAAGATTTTTTTCCGGAGTGAGGGATAGTTTCTCTCCATCTTCTGAATGGTTCCCCCTATCTCCTCTGGATCAGCCCATATGTCCTCAAGCCTGTAGTTGTTTGTAGTTCTCCCGAATCTTCGTCCGATTTTAGCCATCAGTACTTTCCCCTGACAGATCCACTGTGTATTCCCAGTTCGTGTGTATCAGCTGTGGGGAGTGGGTCGCTATAATAAAGTCTGATCCGGTTATGTTTGTGATTCTTTTGATGTATTCAAGATAGAGTCTCTGCCAGACGATATGAAGAGAAATTTCAGGTTCGTCAACTAAAACAAGCGTTCCGGGGTCGGTTGAGAATATGAGGTCGTAGTACATCACAAGCTGGTTCTGCTCGCCTGATGAGAGCTTCTCCGGCGCTATTCCCTCATGGTCTGAGACCCTGAAATAAAATCCCTTGTCAGCCCTTATTTCAAATGAGAGGCTTAAGAAAAGTGAGTTTATTATCTGGATTAGGAGGTCTATTTTTCGTTCAAGATCGGAAAATATCAGATATTTTTTTTCTGTATCGTCTATATATAGTCTGAGTGCTGCCAAAACTCCGGTTTCACCTTCAATCTCCTCTTCTGTTATGATGCTGTTCCGGTCGGTTTTGGGATCATATGAGAGAAATCCGAGATTTTTAAGCTTCTTCTGCTCAAGGTTTATCTTTGAGAGTTTATCTGTAACTGACTCTGCCGAAGGGAGTATCCCCTTTTCCATCTCATAGCAGAGACTGATGTATCTTTCCGGGTATGTTGCGTCAAGCTGCTGTGTGCTTGCCGCGTAGTCGTTTAACATCGCCTGGATACGTCTTTTTATATCTTCGGAATAATTGAGAATTGTGAGCTCATAGCTTCTTTTAATACCGCCGGC
>JAFGWE010000035.1 GCA_016937345.1 Methanomicrobiaceae archaeon | reverse complement strand
TTCTATTTTCCTGTTATCACCGTATTAAAAAGTCCAACGAAACCTAATCCTCCACAAATATCAATAACACTGAAGAGAATTATTGATGTGTTTTTGATACCATCCAATTGGAACTTCCATCCTTCACTGATATGCTGGGTTAATAAAGCTGAATCGATTGCTCCCAATACAGCAAGAAGGACAAATAGCATTATTTGAGTAATGATCATTCCAATTATAAATTCTCCTACAAGAACCAATGATCCATCTAAGGTGCCCATGATTATTTTATTGGTTTATTTTAAAATTAAGATTTTTAATAGGGTAATTTCAGATTTTAGGCGATAATTGTGGATTTTTCACTAAGTCAATTTTATTATTTGAGTGAGTAATGCTTATATAATACTCGGTGAAATTTAGAATTATACCGAGAAAGTAAGATTTGATCTCTATGACAATCAAAATTAAAATTCTTAATGCCTTACTATCTGACTCAAAAATGACAACATCTAAAATTGCTGATTATTGTGGTTATGAGGGAAATGTAAACAAGTATGGGGTTGTAGATAAACCATTAAAACAACTTGTTATTGACGGATTATTAATTCGGGATTCATTAACACATGAAAAAGGCCGACCTGCATCTACGTATCAAATCAAGAATGATTTAGAGACAATATTAAAAATATATGAAGATTTCTGGGAATTGCGAGATGATATACGTAATCAGGATTGGATTATAGATTTAATTTTTTCAAATAAACTAAAAATTGAATATTTAGAATTAGAAGAAGAAATTCGTCAAATGTTAAAGCTTTCTCCAACTTTTTTTCATCTTTCGTTGATTCATCCATCCATAAATGATCTTGCTGATTATTGGTATGAAATAAACCGAAGAAATCGACTTGATGATGATTTAAGAAATAGTTTCACTGAAAAATATATTGACTCTCCGTATAAATATCATGAATTTTTTACTTTTTGTGTGTATTATGATGGCCTTTCTGGAATAAACATAGATCAAAGCTTAATTTATCTTGATACTATCCTTGAAAGATTAAGGGAAAGGGATTATTCTTTGGAAGAATTTTCAATGTCAAGAATAATGATGAGTCTAAAAAAAGTTTGTGATTTGTATGAAAAAAATGATTTTGAGACGCTCAACTGGTTAAGTTCTCAAACAACTTTTTATGAAGCTAAAAAACAGGCATATGAAGATATGATTGCTGAAAATGAGGATGATCCAGAAACTTACAATGAAATGATCAATATTTACAGTGGAATTATTAATAAATTGAGCTTAGGAGATGGATAGCAGCTTTATATTTTGTGATGTCAGAATCTCTCATATTTGATTTTCCAAAATTTCAACCCCAAAAACCTCAATAAATACAAATACCCCTGCCATAAATTATCATTCAATGAATTATTCTAAAAGAGAAGTCGTAATTATCTTTGCAGGTCTTGTTGCAATAGGTGCAGGTGTAATCAACATTGCAACAGGCGTCAGCCAGGCCGGACTGTATCTTTACCTGTTTATAGTCGTGATGTTTGCAGTCGTCATTGGCGCAACTGTGTGGAAGCATCAAAAAGAGGTAAATTAAGAGGAAATTCTGTTCTCAACAACTAATTTACGTAAACTCCCTCATCAGGTAAGAATGCTGCATACATGACAAACTCCACATAAAAAGGCAGTTTTTGCACATCGTTTAAAAAATGTTCTCCGGTACACAAAGTGCGGCATCCTGCTTTGGCTCATTCCATTAAATAGGGACTGAACAGAAACTAAATCAGGTTTTTAAATAACTATTATAACAGGAAAAATTATGGACGCAGTCACAGCTGATAACCTACGGAAATCGTTCGGATCGGTAAAAGCCGTAGATGATGTCAGCATCCGGATATCAGAAGGTGAAATATACGGTTTTTTAGGCCCTAATGGTGCCGGAAAGACGACAACAATACGGATGCTGACAGGTGTTTTAATACCTGATTCAGGAACTGTCAGCATATTCGGAACAGACGTCCACAAAGATCCACTTGCAGCAAAGATGAAAATGAGTGTAATCCCTGAAAACGGGACTGTTTACAGCGATCTCACTGCGTTTCAAAATGTTCTTCTGACTGCAAAATTCTATGGTATGGAGAAAAAAGAACGTGAAGAGCGGGCAGTAGATATCCTCAAACGTCTTGGTCTTTTGGAGCGTAAAGATACTCTGGTCCGGTCTTTTTCAAAAGGAATGCGCCAGAGGGTTTCAATTGCAGCGGCAATCGTCCACTCCCCCCGGCTTTTAATTCTTGATGAACCGACAACCGGGCTTGATGTCCAGAGCAGAAGACTTGTAATTGATACCATCCGCCATATGAACAGCGAAGGCAGCACAATTCTTTTAACAACACACAACATTGAGGAGGCAAATGCACTCTGCTCTAATATAAGTGTGATAAACAAAGGAAAGATTGTAGCAACCGAAAGTCCTGAAAAATTAAAAAAGAACTTTGATACGTCAGGTTATGTTGAGGTATCATTTGACAGGCCGGTTGGAGAAGACATATTTTCATCACCGGGACTCATAAGGGCAGAGTCGTGGGGAGATAAATGGAGACTCTTCTCCGATGATCCTGATTTTGCGGTAAGATATCTGTTATCTGTTGCGGAACGCGAAAAACTGAAAATTGTTTCGATTGCGACCTCTAATCCTACTCTTGAAGAGGCGTTTGTCAGACTTACCGGGGAGGCCTGAAATGGACTGGAGAGTATTTTTCAGAAGCATTTTTGCTGTAACCGAGAAGAACATGCGGATTTATTACTTCAAGGGGCCTGTAATGATCTTCGGGCTCTTATTCCCGCTTATTATGTTTCTGACGTTTTTCATCGGCCGTGATCTTGATATTATAAGCTTCTTCCCGGGATTTTTGGGGATGATGCTCTTTTTTACTGCGTCCTCGGTAGGCCCTCTTATAACTCCGTGGGAGAAGCGTGAAAAGACTTATGAGCGTTTAATATCCCTTCCCGTAATCCTTGAAAGTGTAATAATTGGCGATCTCCTGGCAGGCGCCGTCTTTGGTGTTTTAATAACTGCCATTGTCCTGTTCGTCTGTGCACTGTTTCTTAATCTTGCAGTTGTAAACGCAGCAGTTCTGTTAATATCAATGGTACTCGGTTCAGTTGCTTTTGCAGCGCTTGGAACACTTCTTGCTTCACCTGCGACAAATAATCCGTCAAATATTATGATGCTCTCAAGCCTTGTGCGGCTTCCTTTGATCTTTATATCCGGAATCTTCATTCCGCTTGGTGAGCTCACAGGCCTGTATTTTATCTTAACTTCACTCTCCCCTCTTACATATATTGTCGATCTCTTCCATGGGGCATTGTCCGGGAATGCATTCTACCCTGCCTGGTTTGATATAATGGTTATTGTTTCTGTTATTCTTGTATTCATACTGGCGGCAAAGATAATCCAGAGAAGAAATCTTGTTAAGGGAGTTTAGAATCCGGATTTGGATGCCGTGATCACGGTGCCTTACCATAAGTATATATTGTTAAGTTGCTTAATTAAATGTGTATTGTTAAAAGTAGGGTATACATTATATGGGTAGTGCAGCATACGACAGGGATTTCTTAAAATTATCTGATAAATGGGTCAGGATTGTCAACAAAATCGATGCGAACGAAAGATCCCCGAAGGACTTCGGGACAGGTGATCTTCTTCACTGTTCAGAGATTCATACAATAATGACCATCGGAAAAAATCCCGGTATTAACATAACAGGCCTTTCAGAGATTCTTGGAATCTCTAAAAGCGCGATTTCACAGATGGTAACAAAGCTCGTTCAGAAGGGACTTGTTGAAAAATACCGGGAAGCGGATAACAAAAAAGAGATGAGGCTCTCATTAACCCCACAGGGAAATATCGCATATATTGGGCATGAACACCATCACGCAAAAATATATGCGGGGATGCACAAAAGGCTTGGCATACTTGAAAGATCAGAGTATGAGCTGCTTCTGAGATTTTTATCAGCAGTTGAAGATACCTTTGACGAATGCGAAAAGAAAGAGGCCTGATTTTTTTTCGCTTATAAAATGTTAACTTACTTAACAAAACCAATCAGAACTGAGGTTTATTATGAAAGATGATAATTCGGACATAACTGAGGCGGATAGAATCTGCCGGTTCTCCAAACTGCACGTAATGATGCTTGACAACAGATTCCGCAGATTGCTCGTAAATCCTGAAAAAATCCTAAAAGATCATATCAGTCCCGGTATGACTGTAATTGATATAGGATGCGGTCCAGGAACATTTACCGGAGCACTGGCCGGTATGACAGGGGAAGAAGGGACAGTTATCGCCTGCGATGTTCAGGAGGAGATGATTGGGTACGCAAGGAAAAAATATGAAAAAAAGGATTGCCCCGGCACGATAAGGTGGCATTTATGCGAGTCGGATTCTCTTTGCATCAAAGACACAGAGGCTGATTTTGCACTTTCATTTTTTATGGTGCATGAAGTGCCCGATATGAACAGACTGTTCACTGAGGTTTATGAACTTTTAAAACCTGGTGGAAAATACCTTGTGGCAGAACCCGTTTTTCATGTGAACGAAGAGGATTTTAACCGGACAATAAAGTCTGCCGAAATGGCGGGTTTTGTGATTGCAGACAGACCCGGAATTTCTATGAGCCGGTCAGTAATTTTATTAAAGGAGATTTCCTGAAAATCAGGGATAGGAGAAAGGAATATGAAAGTACTGGTGGTCTTTTTTTCAGCAACCAAAAATACAGCAGAGATAGCCGGTGTTGTTGAAAGAAAAATGGGTGAGTCGGGAGCAGATGTGGAGATGCTGGACATCACCCCCTATTATGTGAGAAATGAAATAACTGATTTAAAACCTTTTGATGCGGTTGTTTTCGGGATGCCGGTTCACTCGTGGCGTGCACCGCGGGTTGTGAGAGACTGGATGGCAACGCTTGATGGTCATGGCAAAAAATGTTCGATGTTTTTCACCTATGGCGGCTTTGGTATACATCCTGCCCATTATTCAACAGGGAAGATTCTTGAAGACCGGGGATTCTGTGTTGTTTCATCAGCCGAATTTCCGGCCTCCCATACCTTCAATATCGGCGGGTGGAAGGCGATGGAAAACAGGCCCGACACCCGTGATTTTCTCGTTGCAGAGGAATATGCAGAAAAGACTTACAGACGGTTTTTGGGAGAGGACAATGGACTGCCTGAAGATTTTGAAAAGACAGAGTATACTGATGACTTCCTCTCTGAAATCGAAAAATTCAGGTTCAGAATACTTACAAAACTGCCTTTCAGGGAGTATAATGCCTGTAGTATGTGCAGAATCTGTGAGGATATCTGCCCTGCTGGTGCCATGAATGCGGATTTGGGAAAAGCAGACCCTGAAAAGTGCATTGCATGTCTGGGATGTGTTGCAGCCTGTCCTGAGGGTGTTTTAAGGATTAATGATATGTCTGAAAGCTGGTCATATAAACTGGATATGGAAAATATTTCACCTGCAGATATGGATAAAAAAGTCAGCAGGATTTATCTGTAAATATCTGGAATCGGCTTTTTCAAATAATTCTTTTTTTTTCTCCATTCTTTTTGAATTAATTACACCAGATTAGACTGAGTTCATTCATTTACAGGCTGTTTTAATATTTATTGCCGTAAAGGCTTGAAGGCATCAGAAAGATATCTGCTCTAATTAAAAGAATTTTGAAATCTAAAAATTAAGTAAAAAAGTATTATTTCTCTCTATCTCAGCATCTACTTTTCATAATTTCTCTCGTCAAGGAAAAAGGCTATAATTCTTTCAAATTTTTCCGGATACTGGTACATCAGTCCGTGCCCGCTGTTTTGTACCTGTATTATCCACGCACCCGGGATTTTTTCGCCGAGAACAAATGAATTCGCCGGCGGAGTGAGGACATCCTCTGCTCCTGTTAAAAGAAGTGTTGGGGATTTAATCTCGGAAAGACGGGAGTATGTTCCGTTCCATGAGGCCATCGCCTCAGTCTGACGTTCATAGCTTTCAGTTGTGGATGTTTCCTTGGGAATCGGGAAATATGTCATCGTATTGGGATGTTCACTGAGCCAGTCAGCAGGGAACAGAAGGGAGAGGAGTCTTTCCCCCTGTTCAGCCGCCGTTCCGGAGTTATCGGTGAGCTTTCTCATAACATCCGGTTCCGGTTCAATGCCCTCACTTCCGCCGATTGATCCGGCATAAAGGATAAGACGGCCCACCTTATCCGGATGCCTGATTGCAAGCTCCTGTGAGATATCTGCACCCATCGACCAGCCGAGAACATTGGCACGGCTGATATTTAAGGCATCAATTAATCCTGCCGTGTCATCAGCAAAAAGTTCAAGGGAGAAAGGTTTGTCTGATGACGTTGTAAGCCCCATACCGCGGTTGTCAAAGATTATCACGTGGTATTTTGAAGAGAGATTTAAGAGAACTTCCGGCGGCCACAGATCCATTGTCGATTTGTATCCGGTAATAAAGATAAGGGGCTCTCCTGCCCCGAATTCCTTATAAGCAATTTCTATGTCATCAACCCTGACAGTCCTGACCGGAATCCGGTCAATAATGTTTTGAGGTGATTCGGAGGCATTAACGGTGCTTTCAGATGAAGAGGCTGCTTTATCAGACGACTGCGGTCCGGATGAGATGCAGCCTGAAGCAATAAGGGGCAGGACAAGGATTATAACTGCAAAACGGAGGAATGAACGCATATAGCACAATAAGCAACTATCTGATAAAATAGTACTGTATCTTTCTTCTGATTCCGGACGTATATTATCGAACCATAAAAAATGCTGTAAGCAGGATTCCTGAATTTATGCACCTTTCCCAGTCTGATCTTACAGCAGGACGTCCGGTTATCGCAGTTTTTTTATTTAAGTGCACTTTACTCTGTCGGGATATACGGAATTGCTGCCAGAAGCTCGGAGTTAAGCCTCTCAAACCCTATTCTCTCCATGAAGCGTGCAGTCCTCTCACCGGATTTTCCATTAATCCAGTAGTATTCAAGAAGTCTTCTGATAAGGTCAAGGGTTTCATCTTTTGTGAGATCCTTTGCAATTTTATCCCCGATTCTTGGCCTTCCGCCGGAGTTTCCACCAAATATGACAGTCCAGCCCTTTCCCGAACCAAATACGCCTATATCCCGCATATAACTCTCACCGCAGCATCTTGGACAGCCTGAAACGCCTATTTTTAGCTTTGCATGAAGATCCATCGCACGGTAAAGCTCCTCTATCTCAAGTCCAAGTGAGAGTGAGTCCTGGTTTCCGAATTTGCATACTGCAGTCCCGGGGCATGTCTGGACATAATGAAGACATGGTGCGGTTGCTTCTCCTATAGGCATACCAAGGTCCATTTTGACTTTGTCGATATCCTCCTCCTTTATTCCGACAAGAACCATTCTCTGCCCTGAAGTCATTTTGATAATCGGTATATTGTATTTGCGAACAGTTTTTATGATGTTTTCAAGGTTCTCGGGTTTAACTATCCCCGCCGGACTTCTTGGGACTATTGCGTAAGTCTCCCTGTCCCTCTGAATGATTGCTCCTTTTATCTTCTCGGTCATCCAATATTTCCCCCAAAATATTTTAGCTTTCTATTTACCTGAGGATATATTAATCATGCGGATACAGGAAAAAAGCAGAATGTATCTGCTGATTTCAAAGATGTTTTTTAAAGGATGTTAAAAAAAGGTGGAACTTAATAACCGCTCTTCACTGTTAAGGTCTCATTTATATCAAGATATTGACCGCTCTCACCGGAATACTTCGGCCATCTCACATTCAACCCGCCATTTGGGTTACCCGTTTTTGCAAAATTTGTCCAGAGATCAACTATGTTATCAGCGACAACCGGGTCTGCGTTTATCTCTTTTGCCATTCCAAACAACAAAAAAGTCTCACTGCCATGGAATGCCCCGTCCGGCTGCCCGGGCAGAACATATGAATACCTGTAAAGATATGTGTCCGGGTTTAAGTCTGCCATTGATCCTGCTGCAAATTTTGCAGCGTCAGAGAAGTCGTAATCTGTCATAATCTGCGAGAGTCTGAGCTGAACCTCTTCTGTTGAACTGGCAGGATATTTTGTTAGAACTTCATCTGCATCCGTTTTGAAATAATTCTGAATGAATGCCGTATACTCCGGAACTGTCATGTTTGCATCCGCAGAAAGCACGGTTCCGTCATCGGCGTTTGATCCCATGATAAGAGGGACAGGGTTCTCACGGTGAAGGGCGAAGAGTGCATCAACAGAGTCC
The DNA here is from genome assembly GCA_016937345.1 of Methanomicrobiaceae archaeon. Taxonomy (GTDB): domain Archaea; phylum Halobacteriota; class Methanomicrobia; order Methanomicrobiales; family Methanomicrobiaceae; genus Methanomicrobium. Next base: position 16,985 of record JAFGWE010000035.1, on the reverse strand, counting down.
GGAAGTATCCATCCGTCTATTGTCGGCTCAAAATGGAGCGTGTGTGTGAGCTCCCATGAGGATTTTGGCCAGGGTGTTGCGTTAATAAGGTCTTCTACACTGACTTCTCTCATCTGTGCAATTGCATCCGGACCAAAGCATCCGAGACTTTCTGCATATTCTTCCCCGAAATGTTCGGCATCAGCTTTTGAATGGACGTTGTCAATAGTAGGTCCGTTCGCCCAGAACGGGCCGCTTTCAACAATTGCCTGGCTGTAGAGTCCTTTACTCTGGGGGCTTACAAGATGGATGAGGACACTTTCAGCGCCTGCGGACTGCCCGAATATGGTAACCTGTGACGGATCACCGCCAAACTCTTCTATGTTTTGCTGAACCCACTGCATAGCGGCAATCTGGTCGAGAAGTCCGTAGTTTCCCGAGCTGTTATGTGCGGACTCGTTGTCCAGCTCAGGATGGGCGAAGAATCCGAGAGCACCAAGCCGGTAATTTGAAGTGACGACTACGACTCCTTTCTCCGCAAGGGTTGTTCCGTTATATCCCTGAATATAGCCTGCCGGAGCTATTTTTGCAAATGCTCCTCCATAGAAGAAGACCATTACCGGCAGTTTTTCATCGGCACTCTTTGCCGGAGTCCAGACATTGAGGTACAGGCAGTCCTCGCTCATAAGAGGCTCACCTGTTGTGGGATCAGGAGTTATCGGCTGGGGAGGGACTGCCGCAAATGCCTTTGTTTCCAGAGTGCCTTCCCATGGCTCTGCAGGTGCGGGGGGTTTCCACCGCAGATCCCCGACAGGTGGAGCTGCATATGGGATTCCCAGAAAAACCCTGAGGTCCTCCTGCTGCAGTCCTGAAACATACCCTGCATCTGTTTTTACAACACCGGGGTCTGTTGTATTCTGGGTACATCCTGTTAGAAATACAAATCCGGCTAAGAGCAGGCAGATTACCAGAACATCCCTTATTAATTTATTATTTTTTCTCATACGATTTCATCCATGTTTATTTTTCTGACAAAAAGAACGGGTCATTTTTATTAAAGGGCAGATAATACAGGTTTTTCTTATTTCAGTTTACCAGACAACTATTACGGAAAAATTTCTGTAAATATAGATTATTATGATTTAATGCTATCAATATGCCGCTATATGACTGAGTGTCGGTTTTTTGCAATTTAATGGTTTCATTCTTTAGATCCTCATGCAGTCCTGAACTTTTTTCTTCTTTCCACAATAAATCCAAATACTCGCCCCTTCATACATCCACCTATGGTATATACAAAAAGAGAAATCATCATCTTCGTCGCATCGGCTGTTGCAATCCTTGCAAGCATTGCCAATATACTTCAGGGTGTGTCCGGAACAGGGCTTTATGTATCGGTCTTTGTAATTCTGATGTTTCTTATCGTAATCATAATGACGGCAAAGAAATAAAAGCAGTAATATGTGATTTAAAACAAATAATTCTTTTTTAATGGTTTTTTCTGTTAAAATCACAAAACCCCGATATCCTCATTCCATAACTCAGGCTTCTCCTCAATGAAATCCAAAAGCATCTTCTTGCACTCCGGGAGGTCAAGGTCAACTACCTCAACTCCGTGCTCTTTTAAAAACTCCTTTGCGCCTGTGAAGTTTTCAGACTCACCCGTAACAACCTTCGGAATATTGAACTGAACAACAGCACCCGCACAGAGATAGCAGGGCATAAGCGTTGAATAAAGTGTGCATCCTGAATATCTTCCTATCCGCCCGGCATTTTTAATGCAGTCAATCTCGGCATGCATTAAGGGATCATCGTTCTGAACACGTCTGTTGTGTCCGCGTCCGATAATCTGCCCTCCCCTTACAAGAACAGCACCTATCGGGATTCCCCCCTCTGAGAGTCCCTTTTTTGCCTCCTCTATTGCCGCTTTCATAAATTCATCCATTAAAAAAAACCTCACTCTATACTCTGATAATTGTGCTCTGAATATATAACACAAATGCAGTAAAATGTGTGTGAAAAAAATTGGGTGTCTGTTGGCTCACCCTAAAAATTTAATTAATATATTCAATCCTTCCAGTTCCACCACAAAAGAAGGTTGGGGTCTTTTTTTTTATTCAGGTTTTCTGCAAAATAAACTGCACAGCGGTAAATATAAAGATTGCAGCGATCAGACCTGCCGTCCTGCATCATGCAGAGCCGAAAGTACATATCCTTTGGATCTTCTCCTGCAAGTGACCCGACAGAATCATATCCGAGAGCGATTAGGTCTTCAGCGGTTTTTCTCCCGACTCCCGGAATTTTCATAAGATCTTTTTCTGCAGTCTTATAATCTGAATAAAAAGACATTTGAACACTGATTTTTTAGTCCTTTGCAGCACTTCCGCCGCAGAGATATCTCATCTTACATACAGCACATGTTCTTTTTCTGGGACTTACTGCAATTATCATAAATATTACAAGAATTACTGCCAGAATCGCCTTTAAAATTGAGAATGACAGGTAAGCTGAAACTATAATTAAAATCAGCGGGAGAAAAGATATTATCATCCACATAACAGGTGCAAACTTTGATGCCGCACATCCCTTAAATTCGCTTACCTCTCCTTTTTTAAAGAGCTTTGCGGTATAAAGCCCCCATCCCATGGCACACCTCTTCCCGTAATAAAAGCAGCGTGTGCAAAGCCCCTTTCGCATTACAAACAGAAACAGGACGGCAATAATAACCCCGTATATTATTCCCAAAGCAGAATTGAAAAGATAAACAGCAAAGATTCCCGCGAGAAGCATGGCGATTACCATAATATTTGAGATTATAACTCCCTTTTTGTCAAACTCAGAAAGTCCGGCCTCATAAATCCCTAAAACCGGTTCTTTGGTATTAGTCATGCGGATTATTCTGAAGTTTAAGCTATATAATAAAAGGGTGCGGGGAGTGAAAGTAAAAAAAACTTAATCAGCCTTTTTTGGTATTTATTCATTCTTTGAAATGTTTAAGTGATGAAATAGTGAATACTATTCAGATAGAATGGATGAGCTGGTATACAAACTAATTCTTTTAATCCTGCTTCTGGTGTTCATGGCAGTACGCGGCCCCGATATCAGCAGAATTAAAAAAAGGGAGAAAAAAGTTATAAAATCCGGCAGGACGGATATGTTTCTCCTCGGCCTTAACACACTTGGAATGATGGTGTTTCCGGTAATATACTGTTTTTCTTCGTTTTTTGACAGATACTCAATGAACCTTTCAGATACCCTGAGAATCGCCGGAATAATCATCTATGCTGCATCGATCGTCCTCATGTATATTGTCTTAAAAGAACTCAAAGGTGACTGGTCAATGAAGCTTGAAATAGGCAAAGGCCACAGGCTTGTAACATCCGGGCCTTACAGATACATCCGCCATCCGATGTACACCGCGTTCTATCTCATGATGGCAGGACAGTTTCTTCTTGTATCAAACTGGTTTGTCGGCCTTTTCGGAATCCTGTCATTTACCATATTATGCATAGCAAGAATCCCGAATGAAGAGGATATGATGACAGAAGAGTTTGGAGATGACTACACCGAATATAAAAAAAGGACAAAAAAAATTATTCCTTATTTAATCTGATTTTTTTTGGTAAGATCTAGTAAAAAATTAAATAAAGATTACTTTTTTTTAAAAAATACGGACTAACGGTCAGCAAAAAGATACTCCTGTGCGTATCCTGCATATCTGCCGAAATACTCCTGCCCGAATTTTCTGATCTTCTCATACTCCCCGCCGGAGAGCGGCTTTTCAGAATCACCGACACCATAATACTTATGCATTATCCTGTCAACCCATCTGTCAACAGGAAACGACTCATACTTCTGAAAACCAAAAAGCAGAATGCAGTCCGCAACCTTTCTGCCGATTCCCTTATATCTCATTATCTCCTTTCTGGCACTCTCATAATCCGCCTTATAAATTTTATCAGCCCACATTTTGTCTGAAAAAATTTCATATGCAGTACTGCAGATGTATGAAGAACGATATCCGGTAGAGCACCCGGAAACATCGGTCTCACATACCAGAGAGAGCTTCTCAGAGGTTGGGTATGCATGTGCAGTTCCTGATTCTGTTTTGATAACTTCGCCTGACATCTCCGACATATTTGAAAGCATCCTCTCAATAAAAGGGATATTTGCGTTCTGGGCGCAGATATAAGTTAAAAGACACTCCCAGGGATCCTGCCTTATTATCCGCAGACCTCTGTGTTTCTCTATTGCAGCATTTATGTACTCGTCTTTGTTTACTGAATCAAGAATTGAGTTTAAATCCGCATCAAGATGAAAATAATAGACTAAAAAAGTCTCGTCACAGCCGGAATACTCAAGTCTGTTACCAATCTGCCTGATTCTTATCAGCCGTCCCTGACAGACGCCCTGCCACCAGCCGTTTTCTTCATGCCACCTGAAAACCTGCCCGCAGGACAAAGTCTCTGAAAGGGAGAAAGGTGTATTATCATCAAGCAAAAAAATGCGGCTCATATATATTCACCTGATATGCTTTTGCATGTCCTGATTATAAGTGACAGTATCTCTTTTTCATCCGGAGAAATTTCTGTGAACTCTTCTGTCTGTGTGTGATAAATAAATGTCCTCACAGAAGAGCCGAGGATGTCTTCGGCCGCTTTTTTATAGACTGCCATCTGGATAAGATATGAATCCTCATCCTTTTTCTCTCCTGTCTTATAGTCGATAATATACCATCCGTCGCTTTTTAAAACAAGCCTGTCGATAGAGCCGGAAAACCTGTAGCCGCCGATTGTGGTTGTAAAAGCAAGTTCACAGTATGAATCACGGGCATCCTTCATAAAAGAGGAATCCATAAATTTTCTGAAAATTCCATTGAAGTCTCCTAAATTTTGCTCTTCATCCTGGCGGTACTTCTTTAGAACTGATGCAGAATCTTTACCTGCAAATATTTCGTGCACAATTTTTCCACGGTCAACGTCCTGCAAAATCCCCTCTCTGAGCGGAATATCCGTTCTCTTCTCAACAAAGTTCTTCCTGTGTTTTTCGGGGCTTTTCAGATATGTCTCAATTTCTGTTGCAGAAAATGTTTTTGTTACTTTCTGAGAGGATTTAGTAGCATTCTGAGAATCCCCCAAATTACCTGACTCCGGTATTCCTTCGGGAAGATGGATGAATCTGCCCTTTTTATCTGCCCCGGGATATTGCGGCATGCTTTCAGACCTTGTTATCCGGATATTGCAGGGTGTATTTTTGCATCCTGCATCATGGACGCCTTCTTTTATTCCGTCTTCACTCAAAGAAAACAGGCTGTACATTAAATAGTCCATTCTTGTTTTGCATGCTTCATATGACCCCGGAATCTCTTTTGGTTCAGTTCCTGACATAATCAGGTGATCTCTTGCCCTTGTTGCGGCAACATAAAAGAGCCTTTTTGACTCCGCCTGCATCTTCTGCTTCTGCCTGTATCTCTGAACAGAAAGCGGCGGTGAATTTATGAAATCATCGCCTGTTTCAAAGTCAGGAATTTTAATTCCGGCGCCCAAATCACCGTCTATAATTATTGATGAGTTATCAGAAGGAGGGCTGTCTGAAAGCCCCGGAACTATCACAATAGGGAATTCAAGACCCTTTGAGGCATGAACTGTCATTACAGTGACAGAATCCTCTCCTGTATCATCAGGTTCGGCCTCTCCTGCCTTCTCATTTGAGGAGACAGACGTATTGATATCAGAAACAAGCCTGTCAAGGGTGTAAAATCCTGTTTTTTCCCTCTCTCTTATAATATCCGAGAGCTTTTCGAGATTTGCCAGGATTTGTATCCCGCCCGGAATTCCGGAATAAACTGCAATAATTCCTGACTCCCTGACAATCTGTCTGAATATCTCTGACGGTGCTTTTTTTCTTGCACATTTAAGCCAGGCCGACAGCATTTCAGACGCTTTTTTTGCCTTTTTATCGTCTGTTCTCTTTAACCTTCCAAAAAGACCTGTTGCATAACCTTTGCATATCCGAAACAGCTCTGCATCAGAAAAACCAAACCAGGGCGATCTTAAGGCGGCATAAAGCGAGATGTCGTCGTCAGGGTTTTTCAGAAATGAGAGAACTGATAAGGCATCAAAAATCTCCTGTTTTTCGTAAAGGCCGAGTCCTGCATGCACCCTGTAAGGTATTCCGTATTTTTTCATTGCGTATTCAATATACTTGAGATTGGTTCTTCTCTCAATAAGAACAGCAATATCACTCCATGATGCATTTCTCATACGCGGTTTTTTATCAGGCGCATTTTTTGAATACACATGGATTTCGTCTGAATCCATTATCATCCGGATCTTTTTTGAGATGGTTTCGGCCTCAAAAACTGCTCTCTCCCGTGCTGTATCTGCATTTGGACAGATTATAAGTTCAACAGATCCCGAATCCTTCGCCCTTTTGTCAGATACTGATATCGGTTCGTACCCGAAATCCCATGGTTTATCACTCTCTGTCAAAAGCTCCGAAAAAAACCTGTTAACAAATGATAAAATCTCTTTTGTGCTTCTGAAGTTTATATCCAGGGATACTGTTAGGCCTTTGTAATCCTCTTTTATTGACTCACCTGTTCTCTTAAACTGGGTCACATCTGCGTCTCTGAACAGGTATATTGACTGCTTGGGATCTCCGACGATAAAAAGCCTGTTTAATCCCCAAATTCCTGATTCACCTTCTTCTTCCAGAATTGCTGCTGTTATTTCAGCCTGAACAGGGTCTGTGTCCTGAAATTCGTCAATCATTATAAACCTGTATCTTCCCCTGAAGCTCTCCTTAACAGCGGGATTGTTTCTGAAGAGCTCATATGTCAGGTTTATCATGTCGGTGAAGTCGATTGCGCCGCGGATATGCTTTTCACGTCTGAGATCTCCTGCCATCTTAAGATAAATCTCCCCCAGACATTTGAGTATTTTAAGAGTCCTCTCTGTTTCAGGCTTATCTTCACCTATTTCAAGTGCTAAAATATCGGATGGCAGAGAGTCGGCATAATCTTTAAGAACAGAGTAGGATGATGTTAAGAGCTCCTTGGACTCACCAAAGACTTTTTTGCTCCCCATGTTTTTTGCCCCTCCGGATGTCGTTGCAATCCCGAAAAGACCTTTGCAGATATCATCCGTATTATCGCTTTTTAAAAGCCTTAGTGATTCATAAACGGATTTAAGGTATTTTGCCCCCTTGTCATTGTCACCTGAGAAGTTCTCTGCCAGTGCAAATAATGAGTCCGCTGCTTTTAAGAGGTTTTCACTTCTTTTAAACTCTGATGCAATTCTTTTCTTCTCTTCTGAAAGCGCTTCTTTCCAGTTCTGTAAAATCCCTGCCTCATCTGTCCGGAGTCTTAAAAAGAACTCTTCAGAGTATCTCCTCTGCCTGTATAACTCTCTTAAAAAAAGCTCAAGATGATATGTACCGTAGGCACATAGACACTCCGAGAGGCTTTCTTTAATGTTGTTGTCAGGAGTGGTGTTGAAAAGAGAGCTTATTGCACCGGCTATTATCTCCTCTGATTCATTGTCTGATAATATTGCAAATCCCGGGTCGATTCCGGATTCAATCGGAAACTCCCTTAATACCTTTGAGCAGAAAGAGTGGAATGTAGAGATATTTGCCCACATCATCTCCTCTTTGATCTGCTCCCAGAAAGGCCCCTCTTTTTTGAAGATCTCTGCCTCAACCCTCTCCTTCATTTCAGATGCAGCCTTGTCAGTGAAAGTTAAGGCTAAAATTCCGGAAGGTCTGCACCCTGCATTCTCAATCAGGCTTATGTATCGGTTTACAAGAACGTGCGTTTTCCCTGTGCCTGCCCCTGCTGTGACACAAAGGCTGATGTCATGCCTGAGTGCCTCTCTTTGTCTTTCTGTCAGCATGATGTTTCACCTGCCTTTTCCTCTTCCTGATTTTCGGCTTCATTCTCCTGTTCTAACAGCCTGAACTCTGAAAATCTGCAGACATTTTTGAATTCACAGTAATCAGAACATCCGGAGGCATCTCCTGCGGGTGTAAATATTCCCCGTCTGATATTCTCTGCGTACCGGCATGCAAAATAAACAGCTCTCTCAACAATATCCTCAAAAGATTCATCCTTTAATCGCGATTTTTTAAAGTTTGAAAAAAGCATCTCTTCTGAGGTGTCGTAAAGCTCTGCTCTTCTTGAAACATCTTTTTTGGAGATTCTGTAATAAAATCCGCCGATTCCTCTTAGATCCTTTGCAGACCCGACAGCCCTGAGGTAGAGAGGAATCTGAAGAGCCTTACCCTCTGAGATATCCCTGAGTTTCGGGTGGTTTCCGGTCTTGTAATCAACGATTACAAAATCCCTGCCATCCTTAACATCAATCCGGTCAACAAATCCCCTCAAAAATATGCTTTTTCCTTTTCCAGATACAACTTCAACGGGCTCGTCTGAAAAAGATGTTCCTGCACCCTTAAATCCAAACCCGGCTTCAAAGTATTCAGGAATAAGCCCGGTTGCGTTAAGTTTTGTCTCTTCTTCGGCAAACTTCTCTAAAATTCCCTTTCCATATCCGGTATCTCCGAGTATCTCTCTTGCCATCGAATCCCATGCCGGACCCTGCATGCCGTAGGCTTCAATATTTTCCTTTGCACAGGATTTTAAAAGCGAAAGCGCCTCTTCTTTTTCATTTTCTGCAGGGGCGGTCGGATGATTCTTTTTCCATTCCGAATAAAAGGAGAAGAGGGTATTGTGAATAAGTGATCCCCTGTCTGAGGGTGAAAGTGTAAATGTTGTCTCTGCCGGAGGATTAAGGCCGAGGACATGCTTTAAATAAAACCTGAAAGGGCATCCCGCGTAGGTCTCAAGCGAGGTGGGGGAATAGGCATGACTCTTTCCAAACCTCTTTTCAAGAATATCATTTATACCGTCTTCGTCCTGTAAAAGGCCGTCATATGAGGTATCATATAGTCCTTTCCTGTGAAATCCCTCAATATTTATCCTTTCTGCAACAGATTGTGCAGAAACACCATCCGGCAGGCAGAATCCGCTATAAACCTCTCCTTTTAAAAGATGCTCCCCGGTCTTTGCAACAGAATATGAAAAGGAATCCAATGGTTCTTTATCATCCTGACTCTCTGCCGATAATGCATTTGATGCAGTCTCATAAAACTGCGAAGGTATCTCCTGCCTGCCTTCCGCCTCATTATGACAGCTCAGATAAACAGCCTTTTTTGCCGGACAAAGGGCTGATATAAAGTAAAATCTCTCCCATCTGACTTTCTCGCGTCTCTTCTTCGGCCATATCGCCTGATCTTCCGCCTCGTTTGTGTATGGGAGAAGTGAGGGTATATCAGGTATCTTTCCGTCAACAAGACCTCCTAAGAAGACAAAATCAAATTCTGTGTACTGAAGCCCCTGTATTCCCATAACCTGAATTGCAGACGCATCCCTTTTCTGGGAAACACGCATATTTCCGGCTGCGGATGATAAAAACCTCGAGAACTCATAGAATGATACCTGCTCCTCACCTGATGTGTCAGAGGTGTCTGAGAGTCTGTTTAGAAGCAGAAGAAGCCTTTTTAAATCGTCATTATCCCTTTTTTCTATCTCCGTCCCGCAGTCTGCATCAATATGGGGGGCATCCCACCTTTTTAGAAGCAGGAGCAGATTTTGTATATGCCCCCGGTATGTATCATCTTTTATCAGGCTGTTTAATTCTTTTAATGCCGGCAAAACACCGTTTAATACAGATTTTGCAGTAGCTATCTCATTTACTATCTCCTTTTTCCTGTAGTCAGGTGTCTCCTGTGATAAGAGGTATCCCTCCTCTCTTCTGATATATCTGGAAATATTTCTCTCCCATGATGAGAAGCCGTCTTCAATTATTGCTTTTCCTGCAACAAAGTCGATTACTGAGGGTTTTATGTCAGACCGGATGTAAGGAGACGAAAAAAGTTCTGTGACATTCTCCCTTGAGAAGTTTCCGGATATTACTTCTGTTATAAGAAGGACTGATGAAACAACAGGAGAGCGGGAGAACGGAAATGTTGCGGAAGATGAAAAGGGCAGTTTAAAATCGGGAAAGATCTCTTCGATAATTGCGGTTGCACCGGCAGGGTCAGGGAATGCGACAGCAATTTTAAACGGCTCAGCACCATCTTTTAAAAGCGCCTGTATCTCCGCTGCAATTCCGGATATCTCCTTTTTTATGCTTTTGTATCGCTTTGCATAAACCATTGCGGGCTTTTTTTCAGTGACACTGCCTGTAAAAATCCCTGTATAAACTGATGAACGAAAGTCAGCCTCTTTTTCAACTGTAATATCTGCAGAAAACCAGTCTCCGGAGTCTGAGCATATTCGTTCATCACTGCAGAAAGGCATGAAATATACGGTTTTTTTTGCAGAATCGCCGACAGCTGTGATAAATTTTTTTAAAGATGCCTGTGGTTCATATATGCCTGAAAAGATTACTGTAAGATCCGGGCTGAAACTATCTCCTTTCTCCAAAAATCTTTTTGAGGCAGTGTATATCTCCTCCGGGGCAATCAGATTTTTATCCTTTAGAAGCTGCTGATAATCCTTTATTATTGCAAGAAGGGCCCGGTTTTTTTTAGATAAATTCTTTGAAAATACCCTTGCATAGTCCGTCTGGCGTTCTGATAAAACTGTTATCAGGGTATAAATATCATTTAAAAGCCTCAGTGAAAATTCCTTTGAATGTGAAATGCTCTCAATATGTGTTCTGTTTTGCTTAATAACACTCAAAAGAAGCATCTTTGCCTCTTCCTCTGTTATAAGCCTGAAGTTACTGTTTTTATCTGCAATACTCTCTGCAAACTCCTTTGGTGTTGTAACAGCTCCTTCAATAACAGTGAGGCCGTCATTTAACAGATTCTGCTTAACGATATTTACAAGTCTCTCTGTTGGAAAAATGAGATGTGTATTAAGGGGTGAGGTGCTGTATTCTTTTTTGAAAAGCTCAATACAGCTTTTAAGGTCGTAACCCGGGGGAGTCTTTATGAGTATTTTTTCAGGCATTCTTACAGTATTTTAATATACACTGGCTTATATAACCGACCTAAAAGAGGAATGTAATGAACCGACAGGATTACCTGATATTTTTTTAATTCCAGCTGTGTGAGTAGCCTTTTTTGGCAGTTTCAGTGCCGTTAACTCTGACACCGCAGGAAAAGACTACCTTTCCGATTTTAAAGCCCGGAAGTTTTTTCTCTTCAAATGTGCTCTCTTTGCATGTGTATAAAAGACCAAAATCGCCGCCGCCGTAAAAGGCTGTATCAAAATCGATACCGTCTGAGAGCGGAATCAAATCCCTTTCTATCTCAAATCCGCAGCCGTTTAACTCTGACAGGTCATAGAGTGAGATCGCAAGGCCGTCTGAGATATCCATCATTGATGATATGCCTGATTCTCCAAGATAAATCCCCTCGGAAACCTTTGGCTGCGGCTCACACAGGTCTTTAAAATAGCGGGGATCACCCAAAAGTCCTTTTTGTGCATGTCCGAGGTTTCCGCAGACGCATACAATCTCGCCCGGGGCGGCACCTTTTCTTGAAATATAATTTTCAGGCTTTACAACTCCGATTCCGGTTGTTACAATTGTAAGTTCGCTGTGTGAATCAACATCGCCGCCGGAAAGCTTTGCCCCGTATTTATCACAGCATTCCTTTGCTCCGGTTATTATATCCTCAATTCTCAAAGGTGAATCAAGGCCTGCTGCAAGGAGAACAGATACGGGCTGTGCTCCTGTTGATGCAATATCAGAAAGAGTAACTGCAACAGACATCCAACCAATCTGCCGGTCTGTTATTCCTCTGGGAAAATCTGTTTTTTCATGTAGCATATCGGTTGAAGCAACCAGATAACGGTCGCCAAACGGGATCACCGCACAGTCATCCTCAGTGTTTTTTTCACCTATGATTGCGGCTATCTTTTTTACAATCTCCCTGTCATCCACGTCTCCTGGCCTCCACTTCCCTCTCGCTTTTGTACTCCTTTACGATAGACTCAATCATAAGGGCTTTTCTCTCATTTTCAAACTTATCCTGCCCCAGATTCCACACTGATAATGCTTTTTTTAACTTTTCTCTGTTAATTGTTCCTGTTCTTCCCCTTACTGTTACAGAAATATCAGATGAGGATAAAAGTGGCAGCTTCTCTTCCCTGAATGCTTTCAGGAGATTTTTGTCAAAATTTTCAGCAATAACCGCCGCCACATGCGACTCTGACAGAAAGGATACTGCTGCATTACCCCATCCTTCTGTATTTGAGACAAAAATTATATCGCCCTCCAACACGCCAAGATCGTCATCAAGAAGTCTTAATCCCTCCCTTGTAAATGCAGAAAGAATCTTAACCGGAATAATATCAGCGTCCATCTGGAGATCTGCAAACCTCTTCAGACGTTGTATCTGCTTTAAAAGCCTTCCTGTATTTCTCTCTTCTTTTCGAAGCCTCTTTTTTACAGCCTTTATCTGGGCATCGCGTTCTGCAATCTCCTGACTTTTTCTTCTCTCCTCAGACCTTTCTGTCCTCTCTGCCTTAAGAATTCTTTTAAGAGATTCAAGCTCTTTGTTCTTTTCGGATATCTCTTCCTGAAGGGATGAAACATGATTGCGGAGGTCTTTAATCATTCCTTCAAGATGAGAAATTCTGACGTCGGATTCTGTAAATTCAGTCTCCTGTTCCTCCTCTTCCTGTTTTGTGGCACTTTCAGGGGAGATTTCCGATATAATCTGTTCAACGGAAAGCCCTCTTATAATCCCTGCACGTATAAGATCAAGGTCATATCCGGGAGGTATGCGCTTTTCTATTGTCTTAAATCTGTTTTTGTAGGATTTGTAAGCCTCAAGGGCTGCTGCCAGAGAATCTCTTTCGTGGTCATTTTTAAATTCCAGCCCTGCTGCTGTGCACAAAGAGGCCTTCTCCTCCTGCGTTCTCTCCTCTTTTGGCGTGTAGGAAACCGCCTTAAATGCACGTCTTATCTTTTCAACCGATGCCGGCATCTGCTGGACATCGGATGCAATTACAACAGGCTTTCCGACTGATGATATCTCCTCGGTCCAGTCGGAAAGAGACATCTGGCGTGAACTTTTAAGCGCCAGCAGCTCTCCTTCAAGGGAAAGTGCCGCAATTCCAAAAGTCGTTCCGGGATCTATTCCTACTATAATATGCTTCTTTCTTGCAGTCTGCGGTGAATAACGGATTCTGTCAAGCTTTCTTGCAACAACCCTTACCTGAAAGTCAGAATGTCTCTCGGACTGAACGGATATCTCGTTTTTGGAAGCAAAAACATGAAAATGAACCCGCTTATATCCACCAAAACCCTTAAGCTCGCTCTTTTCATATCTGAGTCCCTTCTCCCTTAGAGTATCTTCTATCTCCCTTGACTTTGACAGAACAGCTCCGTGAATCTTTCTTATATAGCGGTTCTGGCTCCATCCGCCCTTTCCAATCGATCTGCTTCTTGAGACCGTTATATCGCAGGTGTTTTCAAATGCAATCACCTCACACCCGGCACCAAGCTCGGCCACATGAGCGGTTGTTTTTGCCTCTGAAAACGGATCAAAACGGTCTGCAAGTTTTATATTATAGCGGGCGGCAACCCTGGGAAGAGACTCCTGTTTCTCTCCTCCGGTAACCTGTACAAGTCTTGTTCCGCCGGGGACGGACTGCATAAAAAAAATTAGATCCTGCTGGTTTACAGATATCTCTCTTATACTGTCAACTGCTAAAATATCCGGTTTTGCAGATTCCAGCTCTTTTATGAGGCGGAATAATGAGACCTCTCCTGTGCCTGTAATTTTGCCTCCTTCTCTTTTAACAAGAGCAAAAACAGGCTTTTTTGTTCCTGATCTTACTGATCCCTTAATTATATCTATCCCGAATACCTTCAACCAACCACCATTTTATAGGCTTCATCCGATGTGCAGGATATACTGTATTTCCTGGAAAAATAATTTACTATATTGTCAATATCGCGTTTCAGGATTTCTGCAGCATTCGGGTGTGACGGGTCTATCCATTGCGGCCAGTCGATTATCCATACGTCTTTTCCATCGACCATTACATTGAATTCGGAGAGATCATTGTGTATAAAACCGAGATTATATGCTTTTTTTATGTTTTCAAAAATTGCGTCAAATACTTCCTTTGGATTCTCAAGTACAGACTGGTGCAGGTTAACACCTGCAATAAAAGACATTGCAACAACATTGCGGTTTATTGTAACAGGTACAGGAACGTTTACTCCGCCTTTCCTGAGCTCTTTTAAGGCTTCAAACTCCTGCTTTGCAGAATATGTGGATGCAAAAATCCATGGAAAATGATTCCATTCCGGCATAAAACTTCTGTTAAGCCTTACTGACTGAAATGAGCGCTGCCCTACGCGGTGGACTTTTAAGGCTACAACTCCTGTTCCAAGCGCTTCATATACTGCTGACTCTTTTCCTTCTCCTATAAGGCATCCGAGTGCTGAGATAGTTCCTTTTTTAACGAGTGATGATATGGCAAGTGCATCATATCCGCTGAAGGTGAGCTGATAGCCTTTATAAGGAACAGAACTGCTCTTGACCATGTCCTTTGCCATAAGATGTCCAAGCCGGTACTCCATCTCCTGAAGTGAAAGATCACTGGATTTTCTTAAAATGTCATCAGGTACCCATGTGTACCTCTTCATAAGCCTTTCAAGCGTTGTTAAAATAAGCGTCTCATACTTGTGAAGACTGCGAATATCTTCTGGGGAAATCGGCATAATCTGTAAACAATTTATCTGTTAGAGATGATATAACTGATTAGATTATACATGACTTCTGATAATGGGGTCTGTTCTCAAATATAATATGTAAAAATTACGGGGTTAAATGGTCATGAAATGTTCTAAATGCAACAGAGATGCGGTTATTTTTCAGAACTATTCAGGTATGCATCTCTGCAGGGAGCATTTCACAGCGGACTTTGAAGGGCGTGTAAAAAAAGCGATAAGAAAGCATAAATGGCTCTCATCAGGCGACAGGATTGCGGTTGCGATGAGCGGGGGCAAGGACAGCAGTGCCGTTTTATATTTCCTGAAAAAAACATTCGGTGACAGGAGAGATATTGAGATCTTTGCGGTCACAATTGATGAGGGAATAAAAGGATACCGGGATCCGTCTGTTGTTGAGAAAATTGCAGGCAGATATGGCGTTAAGTGCCATACAGCCTCTTTTAAAGAGCATTTTGGACTAACCCTGGATGAGATCGTTCAAAAGAAGGGAGATCGAAATTCCTGTTCTTACTGCGGTGTTTTACGAAGGCAGGTCTTAAACGGTCTTGCAGTAAAACTGGGCGCAACAAAGATTGCGATGGGATTCAATCTTGATGACGAGGCACAGTCAGTTATGATGAATGTCCTTCGCGGGGACTCTGAAAGGCTTCTTAGAAAACAGTCGCCTGTCCCCGGCATGATTCCGAGAATAAAGCCTTTTATGTACCTTCCCGAACGTGAAGTAGCTCTTTATTCACATATGTATATTGAGGATTATGAGGAGAGGGGATGCCCTTATTCTCACAATGCACTGAGAGCTGATGTAAGGGAGCTTTTAAATGACTATAACTACCGTCATCCCGCTACAAAGTATGCGCTTGTAAATCTCGGCGAAGGGTTAAAAGAAGGACCTGGCGGGGATGAAACAAAAGCGGGTATCTGTAAGGTCTGCGGGGAGCCTGTTTTTGGCGAATGCGGGACATGCCGGGTTTTAAAGGAGATATTGGGATGAAAAAGGCAGGAATATTAAGGGACATCAGGAATTATCTTTTTCGGGACCGGCTAAGTTTTTACCTGCAGCTTCTTCTCATCCAGGTTGTGATATATACAATAATTCTTCATTATTCCATCCCTTATCTTGAGGGAACACAGCTTTCATGGTTGCAGTCAGTCCTTTTTGTGCTTCAGACAATGACAACTGTGGGATATGATCTTTTAACATTCTTCCCTGCCGAAAATCCGGTTACAATCATTCTTATAATCGTAATAATGTGTACCGGCGTCTTCACCTTCCTGATGATAATTCCTGCAGTTTTAACTCCTTATATACAGGATGTTTTCCGGCCTGCCCCTCCCTTAAGTATATCTGAAAAAATATCAGGGCATGTAATAGTTGTCGGATACAATGAGATCTCAAAATCTTTGATTGACAGTCTTCTTCTGTCAGATCTCAGGATTGTTCTTGTTGATGATGACGAAAAAAAAGGCCTTGAAGCGATAGAATACTATAAAAAATATAAGAAATCGGTCCGCATCATAAGCGGTAGCTATGATGCGAATGAGACATGGTCGGGTGTTAATGTCTCTGATGCACGGGACATAATAATCTGTGAGTGGGAGAATAAGTCTGCAACCATTCTTCTTGGCATAAGAAGAAGAACAGAGGCTTCAATAACTGCAATTGTTGATGATCTCTCCTATAACAGGTACCTTAAGTATGCCGGTGCAGATCATGTCATATCCCCCAAAGACTTCACAGGAAAGATAATTGTCAGGCATGTCTCGTTAACGCCTGAAGTGGACATTCTGTTTGAGGCGTCTGTAAGGGACAGGAAAAAACGGCCTGAAAATTTAAAAAATCCCCTGAAATTTGTTTATTTAACTGTAACCGGCGATTGCCCTGTTATTGGAAAGACACTCAATGAACTTGCTCTTTTTGAGACCTATGGTATTTTTCCGGCATTTATAATGGATAAGGGCAACTTCCACATCGAAGGTGGAGGCGACATAAAAATACAGCGCTCAACAACTCTTTTTCTGCTTGGAAGATCGGATGCTCTCTCTCTCTTTATGAGAGAGATTATGGTCTGCAGTGAAAAAACAGAGAAGCTTGCAGTAATCTCCGGATATGGTGATCTGGGAAGGGTTGTATATGCAGAGCTTAAAAAATCGGGTATTCAGTCTTATGTTATAGATCCAAATGCAGAAGAGCCATTTGCAATAAAAGGCAATGCACAGGAGGAATCGGTTTTAAGGGAGTCA
>JAFGWE010000034.1 GCA_016937345.1 Methanomicrobiaceae archaeon | reverse complement strand
ACAGGAACCGCACATTGCAGCGCCTGCATCACATACTGCCTGCTCGTCAAGGTGTGAACCCATTGTAACAACAACAACAGGGCTGTTGGCATCACCTGCGTGATAGTCGCCCTGAATTTTTGGCCATCCTGAGGCCGGAGATTTTTTATCTGCCATATCTAACACCTCAGAGTAACGCAAACGCGACTAAACCCGCGATAAATAGTCCAACTGCTATACCATACCATATTGCTGTGACACTTCCTGCATAAACAAGAGATTTCTCTCTGTTCGGGAATGATGAAAGGAACTTACCTTCGCCTGAGAGCATACCGACGATATCGTCTGTAATTAACTCAAGCTCGGATACCTGTTCCAGAACCGGACCAAGTGATGCACCTGCTGTTGTAACAAGACCAATCATAGGGTCTGCAACAAGTCCGAATTCGGGAAGTACCTGAATATATCCCATACTTTAGGCCTCCTTCTTCTCAAGGATAGGCTTGGCGTCAAGCCACATGTATGCGTCACGCTTTGACATTACAAGATACTGATTGTATGTGTACACCCATCCAAGTACAGAAACTATAAACGCGAGAATTGCGGAACCTGCGCTGATGAATGCAAATGACATAATTGAAACAACAATCATGCTCAGGAAACCACACTCTGCTGCAAGCATGAGTGTTCTGTCCTGGGACTCATTTGGTCCGAGACATGCATTGAATGCGTGCTGGACTGCTATTGCACCAAGCATAAAGATTACTGCAATTACTCCTCCGCCTATAACTGATGCCTGATAATCGGCAATTGCTACACCGAAGAATGTAACTGAACCTGTAACAAGGTCTGCAAATACAAAACTGCCTGCTGCCATTGCAGAAAGACCAAGAATTGTAATTGCTCCGACAATACAGAGTTCTGCAAGTGAAACAATCATCACAGGGATGTTCATGTTAACGATATTGTTTGCAATGTATCCGAGAATTGCACCAATGATTGCCGCAATAATAACACAGCCAATCGGGATTATCATAACTGATGAAATGAGACCCATTGTGCTGAGTTTGGTTGCGAGAATCATCGCAATTACACCGGAACCAAGTGCAATCATACCTGCTGACGGAACACCGGTACCAAGACCGTAGCTGCACAGATGTTTGATTGTATCTGTACCCCACCAAAGGGCAAATACCGCTGCAATACCACCAAAGAACGAGAAGATCTCTGTACCGGTGATTGTATTCAGGTATGTAAGATACATGCAAACTATCGAACCGATAAGACCGATAGCCATCACTTTGTTGTGTGGCATGCCGCCTTCAGATGCTGTAATTTGTACTGACATATCTAATACACCTCAAATAACCACCAGTATAATGGCAAACAGACCGCATACTGCTGATGCGACTGCACAACCAACGACTGCACGCGGGAATCTCTTAAACTTCGGGTCATGTGGACCTTCGATTGTTCCTGTAATATTGTATGCAGCTAAAACTGCGTTAATAAGGAACAGACCTACTGCAAAGATACCTGCAAGACCTACTGCGAGCGGAACAATCTGCTCTGCCTGAGCATTAAGTGCTGCCGGAAGGAATGCTTCGTATACTGCAAGAAGTTCAAGATAAATCAATGTACCGCCGAGACCACCAAGCATACCGCCAATTACACCACCAACATAGGAGATGAATGGCAGGCCGTGACCTTCGGTACCCTTTGATTTGTATGCCTCAAATGTATCGCCTGTAATCGGATCCTTTGCAACCTTACCGGATGCTGCAGGAATACCCATTGCGTAAACGTAGACTACGTTAACCATCAAACAGGTGATTGCCATCATGAGACCGCCACCGATCGCTCCGCCGGCTAATGCGACACCAAAGCCAAGCTCTGCTGCCCATGCGCCACCGAAGAGACCTGCAAGACCAGCACCGGCTGCAAGCATGGTAACACCAGTTGCAATACCGGGTGACTGACCCATAGCTGCAGGAGCACCACCGACAGGCACGAAGTGAACTCCGAAACCTATCATTACACCACCGATGATAACACCGATAAGTGCCATGAATGCCATACCCGGCGAGAGAACATATATAATTCCAAGTGCGAGAATCAACAGAACAAGACCGACAACTGCTGCTACCGGGTTCATTCCGTCTCCTCCTGCATGGCCTCCTCCAAGTGCACTCATGCTGATGCCTCCTCTGCTGCTTCTTCTGTGTACGGACCGTATGTTTTACGTGCCCATTTCTCAACGTATCTGTCGATTATCATGAAGATGAGAATCAGTACGATACCTGCAATTACTGCACCCCAGCCTGCGGCAAAACCTTCGAAGAAGATTGTACGCCACAGTTCAAGGAACACAATAAGACCAAAACAGACACCTGATGCCGGACCGCCCATCTTTGAGGTGAACCATCCGTTATCAAGTGAACTGCGCTGACCTGCTTCTGCATACCGGACGATATTACCGGATGCAGAAATTGGTACGCCCGCACCAAATGCCTGTGACTGGTACTGGCGCTCCTTTCCATAGAACGGGTTACCTGTTGCAGAACCTGCTGCTCCAAGTGCAATACCCCATACGAGTCCCAGAAGCGGGAGCGGGAAAGGATGTCCGAGTGCGTTTACCATAAGGAAACACATTGCCACACACGTAAATATTGCAATAAACGCATGCGCCATGGTCACGGTTGTGACCGACTTGATTAAGTCGATATAAACCGGCTGTTCAAATTTTGCCAGACTTGCAGTCCTGCCCAGGTAAGCTGTGGTTGCATATACACCCTGTACAAACACAGCTATAGCCGAACCTAAGACTATCGCAAGAACGGGATTGTAGTTAATCGCCATTAGCGCCCATGCGAGGCCTGCTCCCATAGCACACCATAATCCGTATGCTGGGGGTTCACCGGAGATAGCTTTGCTATAAATACGGTGAATATACCCCATCTGCGGAGCGAGCTGAACCTGTGAATTCGGGTCACCCTGTGATCCGATATCAGACTCAGTATCTTCCGCAGCACCGGATACAGTGGCAAGAGCGCCCGCAACAGCGCTTATACCGATGCCAAATAGTAACTCTTCCATTAAGGCATCCTCCTGTGTGCTACATGCACCAGAGATACACGTTTACACGAAACCCTTTTTGGATTCAAAAATAAGTCGATTAGTAGTTTATTAAAGCTTTCGAAAGGTTTGTCCTATAAAAAAAGCAGAATAAGCCCCAAAATGCGGTTTAATACCAACTGCACGGGTTTTTTTGATCTAAGAAAAAAAATATTGTGTAGATCTTACCTTGCAGGTATGATCAGTGAGCGCTCTCCGGCAGGCATGAATTCGCGGATTGCTCCCTTTGCAAACTCGCGGCGCGGTTCTGCAAAGTCGAATTTCAGTGACGGATCTGCGAAGGTAATCTTCACGAGCGGCTGGAATGAGTATGCGTCGCCGCGGCCGTAGTGGGCTGCACCGACGATAGCTGCGTACTCTCCCTGGTGTCCTACGTTCATTGCGTAGTTTGGATAGTTTGGTCCACGAAGTTCTCCCATAAGACCGCGGTCAGGCTCCATTGAAAGGGAGTTTGCTGAACCACACTGGTCCTGAAGATCGTAGCCGAAGAATCCGAGACGTGACCATCCTTCCTTGTGCATAAGCATTGAAAGGTACCATCCGTTAAGACCTGCATTGGAGTTTCCGGTTGCAATTGAACAGGAAAGACCACATGCTGCTGCCATTACACCGGCACGCTGTGAACCACCGAAGTGGTCTTCCATCATTGTCGGGTACTGCTCGTACTGCTCCATTGCATTGAGGTTAACCTCGGATGCGATGTCGTTTACAACTTCCTGTGTTGGCTTAACAATCTTTGCGGGGTCTGGGTGTGTGTAGTCTACGCCGTATTTGTCTTTTATGTAGTCCATACCGTAGTATGTGAACTCATCAAGGATGTTGTCAGTGTATGCTGCTGTTGCATACTGTGTAAATCCGACACCACCGGACATGTAGGAACCAAGCCAGATCTGATCAAAGAGCATTGTACCTGCACCGACTACCTCAAGAGATGCCTTTGCAGGGTCTTTTGGATGTGTGCGGTCTGCCTGGATGATATCTGAGAAGAGACCGAATTTAATTCCACCCGGCTCGTTTGGTCCACGTGCACGGCGTGCCGGCAGGTGGGAAGCCATCTGAATTACACCAGCGTGCTTTGCTGCGAATGAAAGGTCAGCTACTGCTGCTTCACCGGCACACATTCTGTATGCAGCGATGAATGACATACCGATCTGCATAGCAGACCATCTGGAGGTTGTTCCACCATCACAAGTCCTTGAGACAATTGTCGGGATGTGGATAGCCTGGTACATTGATTTGCCGACCTGCTTCTTTAGGACTTCAGCCTTGTCTGCAGGGAAGAGCTTCTCAATGTCGATTAAGAACTGAGGCTCAATGCCGTCAGCCATCTCATCATCACCAGTGAATACCTTTACGAAACAGTCATCGACAAGTCCCGGGTGGGTCTCAACCATGTGTTCCTGAACGACAGCTGCGCCAGGCATTGCGTGGTTTAAGATGTGGAGGTACTCGTTGATTGTTTCAGGAGTTACTTCCTTTCCGAGACGCTTCTGGAGTGTTGCGTGTGCAAGGTCCATTCCTACAATAACAGTCCTTCTGATGTCATCCCACATCTGCTGCATTGCGGAGTTGTTTACAAAGTGTAAATCGTCACCCTCTACGAATACATCTGTTCCTGAAACCTGGTAGGTCATGAGCTGTCTCTGACCCATAGGAATACCACCAAGGTGGCAGTGCTCAGGATCATACATGGAGATTCCACGCTTCATCTCAATGCCTTTTGCTTCAGCCATGAATTCACGCTTACGTGGAGACTGGCGGACACCATTGAAGTTGTAGAATGCGGTCTTTACTGACTCGGGGTCTTCTCCCTGGAACTTCTCCTTAAGTGCGTTGAGGAAAAGTTTCTGTGATCTCTCTATTTTTCCCATTTATATCACTCCTTTGGCATAAAGCCGTATTTTGTCCTGAGTGCGTGGATACGCTGGATGTATTCAATGTACTCTGCATCGTCACGGTATGCAACACCAACAAGTGAGTGGAAGATTGTTGAGTGTGCTTTTACCCATTCGTCGCCCATTGGCTTTCCGACTGCAACCTCACGGTCGAGCGGCTCTCCAATCTGGTCCTTTACATATCTGACAATACCGTCTGCACCGAGAATACAGCGCTGGAGCATATCAAACATCATTCCATCTTCTGCAAGACGCAGTGAGTGTCCGTGAACGGTTGCACCACGGCAGCTTACAAGTGATGGCTCAAACATTTCTGTTTCAATTAAGAGTTTTGAGTACTGCTCAAGGTCACGCTCACGGCACTCGACGATCTGACGTCCTGAGAGTGTACCGGGGTCGATTCCACGGAAGCGGTACATCTCTGCGTATGTACGCTGGTATGGCTGGGACGGTGCGTTGAACATTGAATCAGCGAACTGAATGTAACGTACGCGGTCTCCTGCCTTTGCACCCTCTGTTGGTGCTACAATTTTTCTGATTGGACAGTCCGGCTCCTGCTGTTCTGCAAGGGGCGGGTGTGCTGTCGGATATGCCGAGCCTGGTGCACGGTGACCGAGGATAAGCACAATGTCTTCATCTGTTACATCACGAACCTTTTCGAGTTTGTGTGTCGGGTCCATCTGTTTGCGCCTGTTTGCAGCGACAATAGATGTACCTGGCCCATACTGTGGTTTGTATGCCATTATCATTTCACCTCAAATTTATTGTTTCATCACATTCATTACAGCCGAAATAACTTCTGCCAGTTTTTCTCTTGGCGGCGTCTGTCCGCGGGTTACCCCGCTTATTATTGCCACCACTTTTCCTTTAGTGCGGATATTCTCCTCTGAAGGAAGAACATAAGCGGTTTTTACACCAACTTTTGCAAGGTCTTCATAGTCTATCGGAGCCTGCGACACCACTATTGCATCAATATTGCATTGTGAGAGAATTTTGCGGACTTTTTCAACAACATGGGAACGAACATTCCCGTGATGAAGAATTGCCACCTTATGCTGTTCAATCTGGGCTACCTCTTTTTCGTTAATACCGAAATAGGCTCCCAGAACCGAACCTGCAATTTTGGGCGCATCCGAAGGAACGCCGCTTCCCGCATTCAGCACAAGAGTGCTTACTGAGAATTCGACTCCTTCCCTTCTGAGCCCCGATGTGATATCGCATACAGGTTTTGTCACATGGCGTCTCCCGGGGGACATACCTACGACAATGACATCAGGATAGCGGCATTCTGATATTGTGCCACGCTGTGCGAGGCCTCCGCCTTTTCCCATGCCCATACTTTCGCGGCAGTCAACAACCTGGGTTACACGACCAAGCGGCATATTTTATCTTATTCCCTGTATTATGATTGGACCGTCTTTCTTTTTGGGATCAATAAGACCTATTACCGATTCATCAGCGTCAGGTCCGTACTTGCAGTAATCCGCAAGCGTAGGTGAAGTTTTCATAAACTTGCCCTCCTGTACCTGACACGGGAAGTTTATATCTTTGAAGAATTCATTTGAGACTTCACGTATTTTTTCGATAACAGATGTGTCTTCTACCTCAAAGACTATGGTTCCAACCTGAACCCGAAGTTCCATATCGGCATTACCAACTTTTATAGTACGCCTGTTGGAGTTGGGATTTGGTTTACCTCTTGCCGGACCATAAGGCACCACAGCAGGAAGTGATGGTCCGTTGACCACCATTCTGCGTATTCCGGGTACCTTTACCACCTCATTGAGATATTTCTCGGCAGTAGTCGGTGACAACATGCGGAGAGGTATTGCCCTGCACTGGGGATATTGGCTTTTAGTCATTCCAATCTGTATTTTGATCTATTCAGACGCCGTTTGCGATCTGCTGGATCGGTTTGCTGAACTCAGGGATCTGACCGTAGGTCTGGCCCATGATTGCAGATGTACCCTCTGGTGTGAACATCTGTGTACCTGCATCAAGTGCACATGCTGCTACTACACACGGAATAGCACAGCCGTTTGCGTGGCGTGTTACGACGTGGTTACCGTTGAAGATACCTGGACCTCCACCACCATAGATTGAGTGGCTGAAGAATGAGAAACCGACTGCGGTTCCCATTACACGGCCAAAGTCTGTGGATGGAAGACCTGTCTCGTGTTCAAGAAGGTCGTTGAAGTAGAGCATTGTTGAGGATACTGCCTGTGCGAAACGTCCTGCACCACAGTTTACCATGGTTGCTGCAAGTGTACCTGCTGCTGCATATGCGTTCCACATCATCGGGTCCTTTGTGTCGTAGAACTGGAAGTAGCCGCCCTTCTTTCCCGGAACGATTACTTTGTCCTCGATTGCCTTCTCAACAAGTGACTGAACGACTGTACCGACTGTTCCGGTCTGACCGTTCTCTTTTACGAGATCATATACAAGGTTGTTTGCGTTAAGACCCTGGAATGCGTACTGAAGAAGCATGTGGCGCTCGAACGGGCCGATTGCTCCACCCATCTCAAACTCTCCTGCTACTTCAAGTGTTGATGCAAGTGCTGCACCCTGCATTGCATTCTTGCCTGTCATCATAACGAAGTGGTTTGCACCGATGTTACGGAGTGAGAAACCAAGACCTTCGTTGTTCTGTGGGTTTGCAAGAATTGATGTTACAAGTGCGCCTTCCATATCCATTGTGTGCGGGTAGCTTCCGAAGGTTGCTGCCTTTACAGTTGATGCATTGAACATGTCAATGTCAAACTGGTCAACAATTGCATATGTTGTCGCTGCTGCAACTGATGTGATAGCTGCATCGTATGTTGATGCTGCTTTCATACGTGCTTCAGGAACCTCGACTAAAAGGAGCTGTCCGCCCTTGTACTCGTGAACAACGGTCTCGCCGCCAAGGACGTCGACCATTTCCTTAATCTTTGCAACAATTGCATCCTTGTTTGCCATGATTGGAAGATCCAGTTCACGGCCAAGAATTGCGCCTTTTCCAAGCTTGCCGGTCTTGAGTGCTGCCTCAATACCGCCAAGGTTTACTGCAATGCTCCTCTTTGTGAGGTCGATAAGCTTCAAGGTTGCCGGATTGACAAGCGGGCTTATCTTCTCGAGGGAAACGTTGCTTTTCAGAACTTTTCCGTCGTCTGAATAAAGATCGATTGTGTCGGAATATTTTGCCATATTTTTCCTCCTATACCCATTATGTGCAATGCTTTTCGTTCACTGAATACTGACAGCATATACTGTCGCTAACTATGGTAATCACTACTGCACGTCCCCGCAAGGGACAAGGGTACATTATTATGTACTCAGAATATAAGCATTCCTAATAAGAAGCAATATAATTGTAAAAAAATAGTTTATCAATAAAGGTTAATTTCAAATATAAAAAGCAAAATTGGAATCTTTTTTTTATTCGTGCTACGCTAACATCTATAAAGTATTACTCTTTATGACAAAAAACCCCTGCCAGTTTGCACAGCCTCATGCGCTTTTAAGAGCTCTAAAAAAATCAAACCATCTTAGCGTCAAATTCAGAAAATATCAGCGGTTTGAATTTTTTTAAAGAGATTACAATGACTCAGCATTTATCAGCAATAATTAAATTTTATACAATAGAAGTCCACCTGCTCTCTCTGATTCATCATCCCCTGAATCAAAGAAATGGCACCGGTCAGATATCTGACTAAAATATAATTGAGAACGCAGATGATATGGATAGTGTGGCCAGAATTGAAAGGACACCAACGAGATGCAATAAAAATAATCTCTTTTTACCACGCATCGGCTGCTTTACCAAGGTTATAGATGTTGTCAATAACACCTTCATGCCTTAGTCTCTGAAGATCAAAATTTTCCAGAAGATCAATAATTTCATAAGCGTTTTCGGTTATTTTCAGGGATAAAAGATCATTTTTGCTCTCAGAAGTTTTAAGAATGTTTAAAAGCGGTTTTTTAACATTATTAACTATCGAATATATTTCATTGATGCAGTGCTCAATCTCCCCGACACTGTCTGTAACACACTGAGTCTGCTCTTTTGCCCGGATTATGGGCGTCATATCATCTATTAATGCGGTAATATGAGTCCCCAGAACTTCATTATATTCAGGAATGAGGCTTATACGGAAGTACTTAATTTCATTGTTTTTTAATTTGAACCGGTTTGTAAAAGTAAGAGGTTTATCTGTCTTAAAAACATGAGAATAATTATCTGCACCGACCAGAAAAGACAATTCCATAATATTATTAACTGGTCTTTTCAGCTGAGGCAGACTTATTCCAAGTTTTTTCGAGAGTCTGATAAAGTTATTGTTGTACTGGACAATATTCATCTTTTCATTCACCCTGAATATTATCTCATTTACGGAATCCATGAGCTGCGGCGAGATGCTCCATGATTTTTCCGGATCAACTATACTTTTAGCATCATTATTCAGGGAGAAAATAAAACCGTGTATTTCTTTTTGATCATTAAGAACGAATCCTGATGACAGACGAAGCTGAATATTTTTATCCTCTTTCTCAAGAATTAAAGTATCGGGCAGGATTATGCTGAATTCCTGTTCATCCGGATTATTTTTTTTTTGTTCCGGAGATATCCCGAAAATATCAGAGATGTTTCTGCCGATTATTTTATTCTTATCAATACCTATCAATTTGGCAGCGGATTTATTAACATGGTTTATTTCTCCCTTGCTGTCAGTTAAGAGTAATGGAGATTTTAAACTAGAGATTTTTTTGGCAATTGGATCATATGATTTATCAGAATTGGATAATTTCATTTTTTGTGATACTTTATGCTTGTGAATAGCCATCTCAATATTTCCAAACAGATCGCGCTCCTTAAAGGGTTTTATCAGAATTCCCGCAGGTTTTAGTTCAACCGCTCTTTTAATTGTCGTTTCATCGGAATTCGCGGTAAGAAAAATCACAGGGATGTTATATAATTCCATAATTTTTTTGGCCGCCTCAATCCCGTCCATATCACCTTTCAGCCTTATGTCCATAAGAATAAGATCAGGTCTTTTATCCCTTGCTGTCTGAATCGCACCCCGCCCGCTTATTACTGAACCGGCAACATTGTAGCCAAGCTTTTTAAGCATGCCACCAATTTCCATTGAAATTATCATTTCATCCTCGACTATCAGTATACTGCTCCCCTTCATATTCTGTTAATCCCCATCATTTTTTTAATTTCAATTGATCTCAGACATTTTTTCAGTCATTTCTGGCTGATTAATAAAATTTACTGCCCCTAATGACCTTATTTCAGGATCAGAGATGATTTCACATTACAGAATAGTCAGGGATCTCACAAAAAGAAGAATTTTTCAATATATTCTTTTCTTTTCCTCTGTGAAAAGAAGGCTGCTTTTTATATTCATGAATTTTCGTGTTTCCCCCGCCACCTGATTCATTGAAATATCTTTAAAGGATTTAAATATACCCCCTAAGAATAATTTTAATGAATGTGCTTATATATAAATCTATCTCATACTCTGACCTTTGAAAATAACTTAAAATAATAACTAATTTAGCACTTATAAGCCTTAAAAATTAATTTTAAAATTATAAAAGAAGCCATACGAATATCACTTTTGATATTCAATATAAATCATCCACCATTTTTTAAGAAATTATTTACTGAGAAAATAGAATAACAACAGTTTTTAAAATAACTGTTTTTGTAATTTTTATTCAGGCAACTATGCCATAAACTAAAATACAGGGTTTTTTTCATATAAATGCTAAATAAAGGAAAAATACACCGATAATTATTATTGCACAGCCTATTATTCTGTCAATGAATTCTCCGCTTAATTTTGCCTTCTCCTTTAGCTTTTTGCCGGCCGCACCTCCTGCCGAACTTATAATAATCAGGGGAATACTAAGTCCGACTGCATACACAAGGATTGTTAAAAATCCCTGAAACATATTCTGGTAAAGTGCAATGTATGTAAGAACTATGATAAGCATCGGAGCTCCGCGCCCGACTGTTATCGCTCCAAAAGAAAGCCCCAGAAGAAATGCCCCGAATGCTGTATATGATACAGGTGCCCGGAAAAAATTAAAGATACTCCTAATTGGCGGTTTATACACATGAAGAAGCTGAAGACCCATTAAAATCAGCAGAATTCCTCCAAATGACCAGGCAATGGTGCTGTTTAAAAAAAGCAGATATTTACCGATAAATGCGGCAATTACCCCGAGAGGGAGGAGAATAAGAATTGTGCCTGCTGAAAATGCCAGTGTCAGGCGGAGAATATTTTTAAAGGTTAAATCTGTCTTTCCGCTTGTCAGATATCCAATCAGTCCAAGGCATAAAACACTGTTGCAGGGGCATATGCCGGCAATGAGACCGAAGACAAATATCCCCGGAATTGAGGGATCAAATGCTGCCATAAAATCTATCCTTCTATAAGAAAATCCGCTAGTTCAAATTTTTCAAAAACTCCCTTACAGCCTTTACGTATTCATCTGCTTTTTCGATATGATTTAAGTGTGATGCGTCTTCTAGTACCAAGGTCTCTGAATTTTCTGTAAGATCTGCAAAATACCTAATTGATGAAGGTGCTGCCTCATCATATTCACCACAGACGAAAAGAACGGGCACACCGATCTCAGAAAGGTCTGCTGTTAAATTAAAAGACTGAAGTGTTCCCGTGCATGTAAACTCACTCGGACCCCACATATGAATATAAACAGGAATCGAAAGTTTTCCAAGAGATTCAACAACCAGAGGCGGCCAGGGAGTGAGCCTGCATAAATGAAGTGAGTAATACTCACTCATTGCATTCTGATATTCTTCGGAGTCATAAACACCGGATTCCTCTGCAATACGAACACTTTCCTGAATATCCTCAGGCATCTCTGAGAGGTAGGATTTCTGATCAGAGATCCATCTCCCCGTATCCAGAAGAGGGGAGGAAAGAATAAGGCTTTTTAGACCATCCGGCTTTTCATAAAGGTAATATGCCGCTGCAAGACCTCCTCCCCAGGACTGTCCGAGAATATGAACTTCAGAAAGCCCAAGTGCAGACCTTACTTCTCCAACTTCTTTCACATAGGATTCAACTGAATATTGGGACATATCATCCGGCTTGTCAGAATTCCCGCAGCCAAGTTGATCATAAAATATAACAGGCCTTTCATCTGAAAGAGCTAAAAGCGGCTCAAAGTAATCATGTGCGGCACCGGGTCCTCCATGAATCAAAAGAAGAGGAGTTTTATTCCTGTTTTTTCCGGCGATTTTAAACCAGACCCTGCCGGATGATGTTGTGATATATCCTTCATCCATATCCTTGCCCGCTTCTGTAATGTTAACCCAGGACGGATCATATTCTACTGCAGGCGTTGTTATGCATAATGCTGCAAATACAAATAAAAATGACATAAATAATAAAATCATTATTGATCCCGACACTCTTTCTGACATCATACAGTATAAATAATTCACCGGACTACGGTCAAATCATTTACGAATTATTGTACCGCAGTTTTCATCGTTCAATGCCTTTTTAATATTTCCTCTTTTATGGCCGTTTACGATTCTGACTTCATGAATGTTCTTTGAATAGCAAAGACATTCAACCACTTTTTCCTCAAGCACAAGATCTTCAAGATGCATCTCCAAAAGCTCTTCTGCTTTTATCTCACGAATCAACTCGGCATCAGGATTGATGGCAGGATTTTCAAGATACAGGCCGTCAACGTTTTTAACAAGAATACACCTCTTTGCACCAAGTACTTCTGCGGCAAGAAAAGCACCGGTATCTGTTCTGTGCTGCGGAATAGGCCCTACGGCTGAAGGAACTTCATAAAGGCCGAATATCGGTGTTCCCCTCATAACCGGAAGCTGGCCCATGCTTAGAAGCATTGGAATATCTAAAAGATCATCGTTGCTTATGTGAACAGCCTTGTATTTTGCCATAATTGCAGAGACCATTATTGCATTCTGCTCACTCACAGTTCCTGAAAGTTCGGCAAGAATCCCTGTAGGCATCCCAAGATCAATTCCTATATCCATTATATGACGGACACGGACACCGCCGCCGGTTGCAATAAGTATCTGATGACTCTTTGAAAGTTCACCCACCTCATCTAAAAGCGGGAGCAGAACCTCCGCGCCAAAATCAATCGTTCCATGCCCCCCTATTTTTATTACATTTAATTCAGGAGCGATTCGAATCTGCTCAACACCTGATCTCTCATGCATAAGACCTCTTCTGACAAGTGTTTCCCCCTGAAGTTTGTTTTTTATTTCACGCCTTTGAGTCATAGTTCTGACACAATATTAATATGTATTCAGACTTAAGTATGATATATTAAACCAACTGATATATCAGGTGGTTTACACTAGTACAAAGGATGTGAGTTTAATGAAAATCTACGTTCGCGAAAGGTCAAAAATTAAAGAAGGCGTAAAACAGCCAAGGTTCAGAGTTGTTGCAATAGTTGGCGACAAAGAGGAAAAAATAAAGATCGCAGCAAATCATTTCCGTAAAATTGAACTTGAGAAGATTGCCGAAGATCTCAGTGCCGAACTCATCTATCTTGAACCGATGCCTGATGAAGAACACGGCTCAATGAAAGATCACTAAGATAAACATATTCTTTTTTTTAATCTGTTACAAAATGACCCGGAATGAAATTGATAAAATTCTGAATGCTGCAGCAAGGGTTATAATTCAGAAAGGAAGCATAAACATAATTTTTGAAAAGGACAATGTCAAAATAAAGCTTCCTACAACAAGAGAACTTGCAAAAGAGATTGGTATCCCGCACTATTATATATTGCCCGGTTTTTCCCTAATGGAAGATAAAAAACTCGTGACAAGAGAGGAAAGAGTAGGGATCTGGACTACAAACGGAGGAACAGAAATTCTTCTGTCTATATTGGGTACTGAATTTTCAGAAGAGACCAAAATAATTCTGGGTGGGAATATATTCACTCTGCTCACTGAAAAATAAAAAAAGGTTTATTGAATTATATGGACTGAATCAAAATCAAAACAGGCATAAGCCGTATCACCTGTCTTTAACTCTTCGGAATTAAATGACTTTTTCATCATAACAGAATTCAGGATAAAACCGGCATCTGCAATGATTTTTACAAAGCTTCCATTGTCGATTATATCCAGGATCTTACAAAATATGACATTTACATCCGTATCTGAAACTTTTTCCCTTGATATCCGGATATTTTCTGATCTTATACATATTTTCGCAGACTCCTCTTCCCTAACTGTCGGGGAATTATTATGCCTTATATCAACACCGGATAT
This sequence comes from Methanomicrobiaceae archaeon, assembly GCA_016937345.1. GTDB lineage: Archaea > Halobacteriota > Methanomicrobia > Methanomicrobiales > Methanomicrobiaceae > Methanomicrobium. The sequence goes on along the minus strand of JAFGWE010000034.1, from coordinate 46,804 downwards.
TTCAACAGAAGAAATTCCGTCTCTTAACACAAAAATGCCTTGATAGAGATTTTCAAAGCCTACAAATTCAGCTATAAACTCAGTTTTAGGCTTTTCAAACACATCATCAGGCGTTCCTGTCTGTAGTATTTCTCCTTTATGCATGAGAGCAACCCTGTCTGCCAAAGAAAAAACCTCCTCATAATTATGGGTTATATGAAGAATTGTAGTATTGTACATCCCGTGAAATTTTTTCAGCTCACTTCTTAACAGCTCACGTGTCCTGCTGTCAAGGGCGCTTAGGGGCTCATCCAGAAGAAGCAAAACAGGATCCATTAAAACCGCCCTGCATATGGCAGCCCTTTGCTTTTCACCCCCGCTTAAAGTTCCCGGATGTCTGTAGAGAAGATGGCTGATGCCAAAAATTTTGGTTATCTCCAGAACACGCTTTTTTATCACATCAGCGTCTGTTTTTTTGTTTTTAAGCCCGAATCCGATATTCTGCTCAACAGTCATATGAGGAAACAGCATGAAATCCTGATATACCATTGAGATATTTCTGTTCCTTGGAGGGAGGTTTGTCAGGCTTTTTTGGTTTAATGTAATATCCCCCTCATCAGGACTGTAGATTCCGGCAATTGTCTCAAGAAGAATAGTCTTTCCCGATCCTGTCGGACCTATTATTACAAAATACTCACCTTCATTAATCTCAAGATTTATCCTGTCCAGATGAAACTCTCCAAGGGTCTTAGATACATTATTAATACAAATCATTTACAGCTCCTTTTTTTTAAAATTTAGCAGAACCGCCATATTTTTCAAATATAAACAAGGATACAACCGATATTGCGATAAGTATCGTAGCCGCTGATATTGCAAGTTCCAAATCTCCACATGACATATTCAAAAACAATGAAATCGGGAGGGTTTCTGTCTTCATCCTTGTTGCGCCGGCCAAAAGCAGAGCGGCTCCAAATTCACCAATTCCTTTTGCCCATGTAATAACAGAGCCTGCCAGAAACCCGTTAAAGGACATAGGAAGAACAACCCTGTAGATTGCCTGAAAATGTGTGCATCCCAAAGTCTCTGCAACATACTCATATCTTGGATTGATGTCAGTGAATGTCGAACGCATAATTCTAAGCATGAAAGGCAGATTTACAAAAACCTGCGCAACTATGATTCCAAGCGGAGTGAAAACAAAAACAAGTCCGACACTCTCAAGAAAATCTCCAAAAGCGGTTGTTCCAAAGAAAAGCAGCAGACCCACACCTGCTACAAGCGGCGGAAGTGCAAGCGGTATGTCAACAACCATATTAACAATTGTCTTTCCAAAAAAATCATATCTGGCAAGTGCATAAGCCGCAGGCACTGCGATGCAGATGCAGATAATTGTCGAAGTAACTGAGGTTATAAGACTTAAATATATAGCAAACTGAATCTCCTTGGTCCCAAGAGCATTGATTATTGTCCCGGGTGCAGGATGTGTAACCACCAATAAAAGCAGTGTTATGATAAATAAAGTAATTATCAGAGATACTGCAATTGTAATTACTTTTACAGCATTTAAATTTTTAATATTCCTCATAAAAAGCCTCAAAGGTTTGTTCTTTCAGTACGCCTGAGACCTTTCGGAGTTTTATTCCAGTCGCTAATCTCATCTACATGGGAATCGTCTACCCAGCCGTTTTTTACCTCACTTCTGTTGTCAAACTGATAGACGTATGGTTTTATATCAAGCACAGGTGTTTTGTCCAGAATATCAACGGCACCAATTTCAAGAATATTCCCATTAACAGAGTACAGATCAACTATCGAAAATCCAATAGGATTTGGCCTGTTGAAATGACGGATTGAAAAGATTCCCCTCTCTTTTTCCTCATCCAAAAAGGGTTTTCTGACAATCTCACAGCCGGTTGCCCTGTCAAAATGATAAAGCAGTATCAGATGGGAAAACTTATCAATATCCTTTAATCCCTCTGAAAATTCTTCAAATACTTCGACAGTTCCTCTGCTTGGATTAAAAATTCCCTGAATCGGAGTATCCTCCTGAATTTTGTGTTCTGAATGAACAATCCCGACAGGTCTGTATGTAATCACACTTTTTTTTACAAGATCTGTTTTTTCAATCTTTTCCATATCAAATTCTCCTTTATATTTTTATAAAAACGCTCATGAAACAAATTTTTCATGCACTGTTTCATGAAAATCAGACTTGATATCCAGGGTAAAATAAAATCAGAATTTCAGGACTAAACTGTCCGGATGCTGTTTATTATCCTGATAAATCCTGAATTTTTACAGGTTTTAAGCTTCAAGACCTTTATATTTGGGATTTGGATATGTCTCAAAGTTATACTTTAGAAATATCTCTTTTCCCTCATCAGAGGATACAAAGTCCACAAATTTCTGAGCCTCACCGGGTTTTTCACTAAATGTCAGCTTTCCAACCGGAACAACTTTCACAAACCCCTCTTCAAGAGGGATATTTACAATATCAAAAAGTTCGGGAGACGGAAGTTCAGACCAGATTAATACTGCATCTACCTGCTCCATTTTAAGATAAACCAAAAGTTCATTTACTGTTCCTGACTTCACAACAATATTGTCCTGTATGTCTTCCCACAGGTTGTTTTTTGTAAGAACTGACTTTGAAGCCTGACCAACAGCATTTCCTTCAGGCTCACCGATTCCAACTTTTATTCCGTCTTTAGTAAGGTCATCGATACTTTGGATGTTTTTCGGATTGCCCTTTTGTGTTGCTATCAGAAGAACATGATACACAACATCTTTACTCTCTTCAATAAACCCTTTTTTTGCGGCAGAATCAATATATGCACGAGCTCCGGGCATATACACATCTCCGCTTCCCAAAAGCTCCATCTGTGAGAGAAGCTGAGCCGAGCCGCCAAAAGTGTATTTTATAACAACTCCTTCTTTCTCCTCATAGATTTTTGCAATCTCCTCCATTGGCTCTCTTAATCCCGCACCACAAAAAACAATAAGAGATTTTTCCTGATTATCAGTAACTTCAGAACCATAATTTCCTGTATCTGTTGCACCGGATGTGCATCCGGATACTAAAATGAATCCTGCCATGCAGAGAAATGCCAAAAAAATCCAACTGTATTTTTTCATACAAATAGCGTTTCTAAAACGTAGGTCTTAAACTTATAGGCAGAAAACATAATTTGTAAATTATATATGATTTACATCCGCACAATGTTTCATAACAAAGCGCAACAAATTAAGTATAAATAAAAGATTTATATCCTCTGTTTATGCCAAAAATTTATTCAGGTGTTGTTTAAAAGTTAAACAGAACTGATATAAATTAAGCTGTCAGCACATGACAGAAAAACAGAGAGGCAGATTTCAATTAATATAAAGAAACTTTGTGATTTACCAAAAAAATCGATTGAAACATCTGTTTTATGAAAGTTTTTAAAAAAATTGATATGAGAGAGATTCGCTTGAATAAAAAAGATACGCAGGAATCAAAACAAATTAAGTTTGATATCAAAGAACTTTCAGGTTCTGTCGGGGATTTCGGAACGTTATTTCCAATTATTCTCGGTGTTGCACTCGTATCAGACGTTAATCTGAGTACAATATTTCTCTTCTTTGCCATATGGTTCACAATAACAGGATTATACTACAATATGCCAATTCCTGTTGAACCGATGAAGGCAATCGGTGCGGTTGTTATTGCAGAAGGCCTCTCGGCTCCGGAAATTGCAGCTTCAGGGATCATTGTCGGAGTTTTGTTTCTTTTAATCGGCTATATGAAAGGAATGAAAAAAATACAGAGATTTATTCCCGAAAGTGTAATCAGAGGTGTTCAGGCAGGTCTTGCACTCCTTCTTTTAAAGACCTCATTCAATTTTTTTGTTAATGATCTGACCTTTGCGATTATATCAGTGGTAATTGTTGTTTTGTTTATGATAATGTCTGCAAGAACAAGAATTCCAGATTTATCAGCCCTGATTGTGATGGGTGTCGGGATTGCGGCAGGGTTTATTGCATACGGCATTCCAACACCGGAGATTATTGCATTACCGCATCTGGTGATCCCAAATCCTGAGGATTTCGGTTTTGCCGCATGGAACCTTGTAATTCCGCAGATACCCTTAACCCTTACAAATGCCGTACTTGCAACCTCTCTTCTTGCATTTGATCTCTTCAAAAAAGAAGTCGAACCTGATAGACTTTCAAAGACAATTGGTGCGATGAATATTGTATCCTGTCCCCTGGGAGGCTTTCCGATGTGTCACGGTGCAGGCGGCCTTGCCGCACAGTACAGATTCGGGGCACGCACGGGCGGCTCAAACATTTTTGCAGGGATAATTCTCCTAGGATTTGCATTCTTTTTTGCAACTCCGGCAATGCTTTTGATAATTCCGACAGGCATTTTTGCAGGTCTTTTAATATTTGTGGCTCTTACTCTTGGACAGTCGGCGGCAAAAACAGATTCATGGGTGGTAACAATTGCAATCGGTATTCTGACACAATTTTTAGGGATAACCATTGCTTTTATAGCGGGAATGATAATTGCTTATTTTGAAAAATACAGGGCAGATAAAGTGGTTTAATTTTTTATAAGCAATTTTTTATCTAAAAAATCTCATTATCATCTGCTGACCGGTTCATCAAGGCTATTAAAAAACGATAAAAAAAGGACTGGCGGAATTAAAAACACCCTGCTTTTTGTTTCTAAGATTCCCTTCCTGTCAGATGAACTGCTGATTTTTCAAAGAAAACACAGACATTTTGTCCTGCCTCAATCTTCATTGCATCCACCTCTCTTTCTGTCATAAGCGAGCATAATGAAAAACCACAGTCGACATAAACCCTGTAAAATGAATTATGCGGAGTTATACTCAAAACTCTGCCGCGGAAAAAATTCCCGCCATTTGAACCGGACATATCATAACTTAAAACAATATCAACTCCTCTCAGATATGCATAAATTTTCTCTCCGTTCTCAAAATCACACGAGGAATGAATTTTCACACCATTAATATCAATAATACAGCCATTATCTTCCAAATTTTTCACGACAATTCCGTCCAGGACATTTTCAATTCCCACAAATTTTCCAACAATGCAGTTTTCAGGTTTCCTGAATACCTCTTCGAGAGTCCCTTCCTGCTCAAGTTTTCCGTTCGATACAACAGCAACCCTGCCGGCAAGAGACCAGGCCTCATCACGGGAATGGGTCACCTGCACAATCGTAATTCCCAAATCTTCATGAAGGCTTCTAAGATCTGACATGAATTTTTCACGAGTCACCGGGTCCATTGCAGACAACGGCTCATCCAAAAGGAGAATTTCGGGTTTTACAACAAGTGAACGTGCAAGTGCAACCCTCTGCTGTTCCCCGCCGCTCATTGTCAGAGGATACCTGTCTTTTAAGTGGGATATACCAAGCCTTTCCATCATCTCAGATACTGCCGTATGTATCTCATTTTTTTGTGTCTTTTGCACACAAAGACCAAAGGCAATATTATCATAAACAGTCATGTGAGGAAAAAGTGAATAATCCTGGTAAACAAGCGATATCCTTCTCTTTTCCGGTGCCACCCGGGATACATCAGTGCCCCTTATAAATATCCTTCCTGAATCAGGGCGGTGAAGACCTGCAATTGCTTCTAAAATTACCGTCTTTCCGGCACCTGAAGGGCCTAAAATAAAATAATACTCACCTTTAGAAATTTCAAACGTCAGGTTTTTCAGACTGAAATCTCCAAGACTCAGTGAAACACAATCAAACTCTATCGTCATACTTCCCCACATATTTCATAACATGTCTGAGACCTGCAAAGACTGCAAGGCATACTACTATTACGATAAAAGCTACCGTACTGCTCTCTTTTAAACCGCTTGTTGTAAATTTGTAATAAATCAGTGTGGATATTATCATAGGATAATAGGCAATCATAATCACCGCTGCAAATTCGCCTATAGCTCTTCCCCATGCGAGAATACATCCGTTTAAGATATGCCTTGTGCTCAGCGGGAGAACAACTCTTCTGAATGCTGTAAATCTTGTTGCACCAAGTGTCCTTGCAACATTCTCCATATGAACAGGCACTTTTTCAAAGCCTTCCCTTACAGTGTTTATAAAATAAGGCGACGCCACAAACAGCATTGCCATAACAATGCCAGGATAAGCATCTTCGAATACTATTCCCACCTCTCCAAGCGGACCTCCGATAATTCCCCTCCTCATAAAAAGAATATATACCAAAATTCCCGCAACAGTGTGAGGAAGCATCACAGGAAGATCGACAAGACTCTCCACAATTCCCTTACCCCTGAAATCAACCCTCGCAAGAACATATGCAAGCGGAATTCCGGCCAACATTAAAAGAATAACGGCATTTAATCCCGCAAACATCGTTAAAAGAATTGAATCAATTACTTTTGTCTCCGATGCAACCGCTATGAGATTTGGGATGTCGCCGGCCTGTGCAATTCCAAGATACAATAATGAGATTAATGTTAGAGATACAATCAGGGCGCCGATAAGCGAAAAAGAGATGATACAACTATCCGGAAGATTAGACTTTTTAAGCATAATAAAAAAAGTTTAGTTTGATTTAGTTTGCAACTGCAAGTGAAGCCAAAAGACCTGCAGGAACATCCAAAAATCCTGTTGCCGGAACAATCGGTGGCTGACCTGCATTATTCATAATGTCCTGACCGGTCTTTCCAACAAGCATCTCAACAAACTTTCCTCCATTTTCAGGCTGATCTGCTGTTGTCGGCACAGTTACACCATAAACAATAGGCTTTCCTGTCATCATTCCGCCGGCTGTTTCAACCACTACTTTTGCATATGCATCCGCATAGTCAATTGATGAGAGATCAACTGCTTCCGGAAGTTCGATATATCTTATGCCTGATTCGGCATTCTGCTCGGCAACACTTCTGTATTCCCACGCATAATCGAGATTTCCTGCAGAAAGCCCCGTAATCAGATTTACACTCTTTTCATCAATACTGAGCGGGAATGTTGGATCCTGTTCAATTGCATGTATGGTTGTTACACCATCTTTTACAGTTGTTGTTATTTTACTGTTCTTTGTAACAAGGTTGTCAAAGATATTTTCGTCATTATAGTTTGATTCTGCAAGCTGGATTGTCATTAATGAACGGTATCCGCACGGATCAAGATTTGGATCAGAAAATGCCCATGCAACTCCCTCACGGCCAAGAACTTCATACCAGTTATCCGCAGTTACTTCGTCTGCAAATTTGCTCTTGTCAGAATAACAAAGAACCATTCTGTTCTTTGCAAATGTTGCATACCATGTGGCAAAGTCAGGGGCCATAAGGGATGGTATAAGAGTGTAATCCGCTGATGCAAATACATCGGCAGACTTTCCGAGCTCAACAATCTCTTTTGCAAGCTTTGTGCTGCCGCCAGAGTAAAGCTGGACATCAATATCGGGATTCACAGCCTCAAAGGATGCCTCCATCTCTTCCATAGGAGCAGCAAGGCTGCCTGCATGGAATACTTTCAAAACAGTCTTTTCAGCTGCCGCTGTCGGTTGAACCTGTTCCTGAGAAACCTTTTCACCATTTCCTGTACAGCCGCACATAAAAACTGCCAAACAGATTATGGCAAAGACCAGAATTAAAGATGAGAATTTTTTCATTAGTTTAATTTTGCCTTTCATTTAAAAAAATGTATTGCTTTTAATTGAATTGCTAACCAAATTAATTAAACTAAATTAACATATTGATATCCGGTTTTTCATAACAGAAACTGATCTCGGTTTAAATGAAAGCATAGCCTTATCCCCGGTTTTCAGATCAAGCCGCATATACTGTTCCCAGGTAACAAGGGCACTTAATAAAAGGCCAAACCCGCAGTCCACATCGGCTTAAATCAGTCTTCCCTGCCGTCTGTGTTATGGCAGTTGTTATGGCTGAATCCCCTGTACTCTGTGTACCGGTACAGCCGCTATTAAAAAAGCGCCTGCCAGCGAAATACTTAATGAATTTAAAAAAAATAGAATCTGCAGGCTTTTTAATATCTATAATTACTTCATCCCATTTTTAGCGCATGAAATTCCCCGCTTCTTTCATCCACAAATAGGAAGGCTTTCCCACAAACAGGACAGGGCTTTGCAGATTTTCCCTCTTCAATAATGATAAGTCCCTCATCAATTCTTCTTCCGTCTGTTGTATATACAGCATCAATCCCCGCTTCGAGAAGTGAACTTACCTGTGCAGGCCCTGTCATATCCCGTATTTTTCCAAGCAGCAGATACCTTCCGTCATTCATCGTGCACGCAAGACCAAGCCCCGCCATTGCACCGATAACACCATTTTCTGTACCGCCAAGTCCTTCAAGCCTGATGCCAAGATTTTTGGCAAGAACACGGGCTGTTTTTTGATTCAAAACTATCCTTTGCGCATCACGCCCGAAGTTTACCAGTGGTCCCTTAATATCTTCTATTCCGGCAACTGCAATTCCGGGATCACTTCCTTCTATGAAATCGCCGAGCATAATCTCTTTTGCGGTTTCAAAAATCCACTCCTTTGTATCATTTCCCGATGCATCAATGTGAATAACTGCACAGCTGTTGTGAGATGTGAATGGTATATCATCATGAACAAAAAGCTGATGACGTGTAACTCCGGCTACTTTATAATCTTTTGATATAGTTTGAGCCACAGCCCGGGCAAGCTTTCCGGTGCCCCTGGAATATAGATTATCAGTATCATCTATTGCAAGATAAATTGTCAATATTATACACTTCCGGGATCAGGAATTATTCCAATTTTTCTGAAGAAACAACGACATTTTAATAAAAAATATTTGTGTTTTAAAATTTGTAAACTGTTTTTAATTAACAAAAATAATTTGCGACAAAATTTGTCTGCCAATATAAGATCAGATTAAAATAATTCATTTAAAAAAAATCACCATTTAATTAAAAAATTCCGGAAGAAATTAAGGAATGCTAAGTAGTATTCAGGCCAGGATTTCAGGCCCGAATAATGCATATAAATATTTGATATAGCGGTCGGTGATATATTGTGGCTTGCCAATCAATAGAGAGTCAACATCATTAAGTTAACTTACCCCCACAATCAGCAATTTATATTTATGGAATTAGAAGATTTAAATTTATTCATTTCTGAATGTCGCAGACAGATAATTCCGGTTGTAAAAAATTACTAAATACGAAATATATAGACATTAAATAGGATAAGTAATTCTAAAAGTTCATATTATATAAAAAAATGTGATATCCGGCAGTCAATTTACATTATTAAGAAGTTGAGCTATAATCATAAACCCTTTTTACAGATCAGAAACAATTGATACAATCATGCAGTCAGAATCAAAAATGTCAATGGAAGAAATATTTGCAGCAGAAGGAATAACAGATGAAATTCAATGTGAAAAGGCTTTTGAAATTGCAGAAAAATACGGCCTTAAAAAATTAGAGATAACAAGACACTGCAACAAAAACAGCGTCAAAATCAGAAAATGCCAGCTGGGTTGCTTTAAATGAGCATGTTTCTCTCATTAAAATCTGCCATTGAGGCAAAATTAACAATTGCCGGAATTGCACATTTAACAGAGAGTGAAAGAATAAGCCTTTCAGATTCCTGCGGAAGGATTCTTGCAGAGGATATAATATCAAAAGAAAACATTCCGGGTTTTTCAAGATCGGTTGTGGACGGCTACGCAATCCTGTCAACAGACAGTGTAGGCGCAGGGGAATCCATCCCTGCAATTCTCAAATTCAAAGGCAGAGTTGAAATGGGCACTATTTCTGATGCAGAAATAAAATCAGGCACCTGCATATATGTCCCCACCGGAGGAAATGTACCAAATGGCGCTGATGCCGTTGCGATGATCGAGTACTGTGAACAAATCGGAGAAGAGGTTTTAGTATACCGGCCTCTTGCCAGCGGGGAAAATATAGTATTTGCAGATGAGGACTTTGCAGAAGGGAAGAAAGTGATGGATGCCGGCACACTTCTCCGACCACAGGAATGCGGTGTTTTGGCCGCTCTTGGATTTGAATCCATAAATGTCTTAAAAAAACCTGTGATAGGAATAATTTCAACCGGAAACGAGCTTGTTGAAATATCAGAAAAACCCTGCTTTGGAAAGGTCAGGGATGTCAACACAACCCTCTGCTCTGCATTTGTCAGAATTAAAGGATGTAACCCAAAAATTTACGGAATAATATCTGATGAAAAAACAGCACTTGAATCAGTGATTATAAAGGCAGCAGAAGAATGCGATGCCATATTAATATCCGGCGGCAGCTCAAAGGATGAAAGAGACAATACGTCAATGATTATAGAAAACCTTGGCAGACTTCTTATTCACGGTATCTCAATATCACCTGGAAAACCGACAATTATCGGAGAAGTTTATGATAAGCCTGTAATAGGCCTTCCGGGACATCCTTCTTCAGCATATGTGATATTATCAGTTATTGTCTCAGAACTTTTATCTGCAATGCAGGGACAAAAAAACAATTTCAATACAATAAAAGCAAAGCTTTCCGAAAATGTTCCGTCCGCTGAGGGAAGGGAGGATTATGTAAGGGTTCTTTTGTCAGACGGCTTTGCAAAGCCATTATACAGCAAATCAGGACTATTGAACACCCTTACCAACAGCAACGCAGTTATAAGAATTCCCGCAGGTTCAGAAGGTCTTGAGGCAGGAGACGAAGTTGAGGCAATATTATGGTAAAGAGATATCTTAAAACAGTCAGCCTTAATGAGGCACTTTCAATATTAAAAACCATTTCAGAGTTTAAACCGTCCACAGAAACTATTACAGTAACAGATTCACTTTCAAAGATCACTTCAAAACCTGTCTTCTCCGGATACTCAGTACCGATGATACATCTTTCGGCAATGGACGGAATTGCTGTAAAAAGCAGCGATACAATTGGAGCCAGAGATTCAAATCCACTCCTGATAAAAGATTATGTAAGAGTAAATACAGGCAATTTCATCCCCAGGGGATATGACAGCGTAATAATGATAGAGGATACATGGGAGGAGGAAGAGGGGTTTTTAATCAGAAAATCGGTCTCAAAATGGAATCATATAAGACCTGTAGGTGAAGATATAGGCGAATCAGAGATGATTCTTCCATCAAACCATAAAATCCGGGCAAATGACATCGGGGCACTTGCAGGCTACGGAGTCAGAAAAATTGACGTGAAAAAACTCTCAGCCGGCATAATCCCGACAGGCTCCGAACTTAAAAAATTCGGAGACCCTATTGAACCGGGAATTGTAATTGACAGCAATACATTAATGGCGGGTGCAATGTTAGAGGAAGCCGGCGTCTTATTTAACCGGTATAACATTGTCAGGGATGAAAAGGAGAGCATCAAAAACGCTGTGGAGAAAGCAGTTTTTGAGAATGATTTTGTGTTGATTTCGGCAGGCTCCTCTGCAGGGACAAAGGATTTTACAGTAACAGTTATAGAAGAACTTGGGGAAGTTCTTGTTCACGGCATAGGAATAAAGCCGGGAAAGCCTGCAATAATCGGAAAAATTAAAGGAAAGCCTGTTATAGGACTTCCAGGATACCCTCTTGCCTGCCTCACAATAATGAGAGAAATTGTCTATCCAATGCTTGAACTTTATGGATTTCGGACACCTTACAGACAGAATCTGAGTGTAGAACTGTCCACATCCCTAAACTCACCCATAGGAACAGATGAGTTCGTCATGATGTCTGTCGGAAAGGTAGGTGACCGATTTGTCGGGATACCGCAGTCACGGGGTTCCGGAGTGCAGATGAGTGCTGTAAGGGCAAATGCAATTCTAAAAATTCCAAAAGAAAAGGAAGGAATTTCGGCAGGCACAACTGTTGATGTATCACTTCTTGTAACCCCCCCCCAGGCCGAAAATTCCCTCCTGATAATAGGAAGCCACGACCCCTGCATAGATTATCTATCAGATATGGCTTCATTAAAAGGTGTAAATATCCATTCAGGCCATGTCGGAAGTATGGGCGGAATTCTGGCGCTAAAGAAGAATACCTGCCATGCTGCACCGGTACACCTTCTCTCGGAAGACGGTGATTACAATGTTTCCTACATCAGAAAATATCTTCCGGATAAGGAAATCTATCTGCTCTGTGTTGCAGAACGCGAGCAGGGAATTGCATCAAAAAACAGCATAAAACTCGCAGATCTCCCCAAACATTCCTTCATAAACCGCCAGAAAGGATCAGGAACAAGAATTCTGCTCGACTATATGCTTAACAAAAACGGCATAGACCCGTCATCAATAGAAGGATACGACTCAGAAAGAACAACGCATCTGGATGTCGCCCTTGCGATAAAAAATGATGAAGCAGATGCCGGAATGTGCATATATAGTGCAGCAAAGCTGCTTAAACTTTCATTTGTCCCGGTAATAAAAGAAAGATACGAGATTGCCTACTATGGAGATAAGAAGAATGATCTCAGAATTAAGACATTGATAGAGTGCATAAATTCCGAAGAATTCAAGTCAGTTCTCAAAAGAACCGGCGGTTATGATACTTCATGCACAGGACAGATACGAAAAGTACAGTAAGACTGTATGTAATTATTAAACGGGAATGAAATAATCACCCCAATTAATATACCAATAATATTACACAATTTATTAATGCCAGAAATTAATATAAAACAGGATTTTAAACCGGCAAAACAGTTTGAAAAATATTACCTCATCTTCAATCTTTTCCTTGGAGTTGTAATCTCATGGTTATGTCTGATATGGTTTGTAATACCGGTCTATGATACATATCCTGACTTCCTGATTGTTTACTTATTTGTAATAACAGTCCTGCCGGTTGCAGCAATTGGATTCTGGAACGGCCTTTATTACAATACAATAATCTATCATCTCAACGAGACTGAAATGACCTGGAAAAGAGGCGTCTGGTTCAGACAGACAGGAATTGTACCATATAACCGTATTACAAATGTGGATATAATTCAGGGTCCCTTAATGAGAATATTTAAGATTTCCAACCTTCGAATACAGACAGCAGGATATTCCACCCAGAAAAATGCAGAGATAAAAATTCAGGGTATTGAAAACGCGGAAATGTTAAGAGAGCTTATTATGGAATTTGTAAGAAACAAAGAGCCTGTTGCTGCGGCAACCGGCGGTTTAAACAAAAAACCGGCAGATATCAGCATGCTTTCAAATGAAGTCCTGACAGAACTAAAAGAAATAAAAGAAATTTTAAAATCCAGATAGTATAAAGATAAAAAACCTATATTTTTTACATATTCAATTCAGATAAGAAACAGATTAGCCCTCTTTTTTCTTGTAAAATAACAAACCATTAATTAAATGAGACAACAAGTAATTTTAAAAAGAGGGATCTCATTAACATGATAATTAATTGCTGTCATTTCCCAAAAAGGAAGATATAAAAATGAAATTTGAGATGATAACCGGCAGAACAATAAGACAGGGGGAATTTGTTGAACACAAACATTCCGCCGAATATTCAGAAGAGACCTCATCCTGCCACATAAATCCTGTTGATATGATGTTTTTAGGAATTATGCAGGGAGACACCATCCTTTTGAAAAGCGTCTGCGATGAAGTAGTCATGACAGCATTTGAGGACAGCAATCTTAAAAGAGGCTCAGTATTTGTCCCTTACGGGCCATACTGCAACAGAATAATACCAAACGAGACACACGGGACAGGAATGCCGGACTTTAAATCCTCAGTTGTTGCAATAACACCCACTGAAAGGAAAGTTGCATCCGTATATGATCTCTTCAAAGATATCGGAGGAAGAGAATTATGATAAAAAAGAATGTCATCTGCTCCTTTTGCGGATGCCTGTGTGATGATCTTTCAATAACAATCGAAGATGGCAAAATTACAGGAGTGGACAACGGCTGTGCTCTTGCAAATGCCAAGTTTTTAGGAAAGGAGAGGCTTTTAAAGCCGGTAATAAGAGAGGGGGATTCAATAAAAGAGACAGAATACAATACTGCAATAGAAAAGGCAGCAGATATCCTAAAGGATGCAGAAAGACCTCTTTTCTTCGGGTGGAGTGGAACGCAGGGAGAAGCACAGGCAAAAGGCGTTCACCTCTGCATGCTTCTTGGAGGAGTTATTGACAACACATCATCTCTCTGTCACGGCCCCTCAATTTTGGCTATTCAGGAAGTAGGACACCCGGGATGTACACTTGGACAGGTGAAAAACAGAGCGGATCTAATCATATACTGGGGATGCAACCCTCTTGAAGGTCATCCCAGGCACATGAGCCGCTATACAACATATGCAGACGGATTTTTCTTAAAAAACGCATTCAGGGAGAGAAAGCTGATTGTTGTTGATGTCAGAAAGACAATGTCATCAGACGTTGCAGATGAATTCATCCAAATTGAACCAGGTGGAGATTATGCCGTCCTGTCTGCTCTAAGAGCAATTGTAAGAGGAGAAGAGAAAATAATTCCTGAAAGTGTTTCAGGTGTCTCAAAATCGCAGCTTAAAAGAGTTGCTGACATGTGCAAAGAGGCAAGATTCGGAGCACTCTTCTTCGGTCTGGGCCTGACAATGAGCAAAAACAAATACAAAAATATCAGAAATGCAGTTGAACTCACAGATGAGCTCTCAAGACACACAAAATTTACAATCTCGGCAATGAGAGGGCACTGGAATGTATACGGTGCAAATGAAGTTTTCACATGGATGACCGGGTATCCATATGCAATTGATTTTGCAAGGGGAATTCCGTTCTACAACCCCGGGGAAACAACTGCGGCTGAAATTCTTTACAGAAAGGAATGTGATGCATTAATGGTTGTATCAAGCGATCCGGCAGCGCACATGCCAAAAAAATGTGTGGAGCATATGGCTGACATACCTGTAATCCAAATCGACCCGCATAAAAACTGCACATCTTTTTTCACCGATGTTCAGATACCGGTTGCAATAACAGGAATTGAAGCATCAGGTACAGCCTACCGTATGGATGGTGTACCTCTCAGGACTAAAAAAATAATAGATGCTGATTTTTTAACAGACACAGAAGTTATCAGCAGGATTTATGAGAGAATTCTGGAGGCGAAAGCAGATGTCTGAACTTCTAATTAAAAATGCCTATGTTATCGATCCCATAAACGATATCAAAGGCGAAATAATGGATATCGCAATCAAAGACCGCATGATTGCCGATTCAGTCAGTGATTCCGCAGAGGTCATTGATGCAAAAGGATGTCTCACCCTCCCGGGAGGCGTGGATTCACATACGCATATCTGCGGAACAAAGGTTAATTTCGGCAGATATATGAGTCCGGAGGATATGCGGGCAGGACGCGGGCGGGCCCAGCCCCATATGTATCCGGTTTCAGGCTACAGTGTACCAACAGTTTATGCAAACACCTACAGGTACAGTGCACTTGGTTATACAACCGTTCTGGAAGGGGCGATGGCACCTCTTGAGGCAAGACACACTCATGAGGAATTCTTTTGCACTTCACTTCAGGATACAATGGCAAACACACTTTTTGACGGCAACTGGTCAGTAATGGAGGCCGTTTCTGATAAAGACCTCAAAAGAGTCGCTGCCGTTGTCGGCTGGACACTTGCGGCTGTAAAGGGATTTGCTGTAAAGGTTACAAACCCCGGAGGAACAGAGATGTGGGGATGGGGAAAAGATGTAGGATGCATTCATCAGAAGATTGATCATTTTGGTATAACACCTGCTGAAATAATCGAATATCTGATCAGAGCAAACGAGCTTTTAAACCTCCCGCATTCTGTCCATCTTCACTGCAACAATCTCGGAAAACCCGGAAACTACAAGTGCACCCTTGAGACAATGCAGAGAACACCAAATCTCAATGACAAGCGGCAGACTCTTTACATGACACATGTTCAGTTCCATTCGTACGGCGGAACCAAATGGGGTGATTTCTGCTCAAAAGCTGATGATATCGCATGGATGCTAAACCGGAAACCGCAGATTGCAATAGATATGGGCCAGGTGATGTTTGGAAAGACAACAACGATGACTGCAGACGGGCCCATGGAATTCAATCTCTACCGTCTTTACAATAACAAGTGGAGCAACCACGATGTTGAGCTTGAAACCGGATCAGGAATTATCCCTGTTTTTTATTCAAGAAAAAACCTTGTGAATTCTGTTATGTGGTCTATAGGGCTTGAGCTTGCACTGATGACAAAAAACCCATGGCAGTGCATGCTTGCAACCGACAACCCAAACGGTGCACCCTTTGTTAAATACCCAGAAATCATTGCACTTTTAATGAGCAGCAGATACAGGGATGAAGAATTTGCAAAAATTCACCCGGATACTGGAAAAAGAGTTCACCTGCCTTCACTTGACCGGGAAATGGACTTTTATGAAATTGCTGTTATGACAAGAGCTGCCCAGGCAAAAGCACTTGGAATTACAGACATAGGAAAAGGACATCTTGGAGAGGGAGCATATGGCGATGTTGCGATATATCCTATAAAAAACAATGATATTGACCCTTCACGGGATTATTCAAAGATAATTGAAGGATTTTCCTTAACAGATTATACAATAAAAAGTGGAAGAGTAATATCCAGACACGGCAACTGCCTTTTGAACGGCAACAACAGGACTATCTGGGTAAAACCAAAAATTTCCGAAGAATACAATATGTCAAACGATCCTGAATTCGTGAAAAAATTTGAGCGCTATTATTCTGTATCAATGGAAAACTATCCTGTCGAAGAAGAATACATGAACAAACGCAATATCTGCATTGAAACGGAGACGGGACTATGAAGATAGAACTAAGTATTAAACCCCGGGAAAAACCTTTTATTCCGATTGAAGCAGAAAGCATCACTCCGGCGTCATTTCTTGAAAAGATGACTGAAGATATAACAGTCTGGTCCGGAAACAGGGAGAAAAAACTTACAGAAATCTTTGATGTGAAAAAGTCAGGAAATGCGGATTCTCAAAAAGATGTTGAGATTATTCTTAACGGGGACTGCTCAGCTGTGAAACGTGTCGGCGAATACATGAAAGACGGAAAAATCTCTATCATGGGCAATATCGGGATGCACTGCGGAAATTTTATGAGCGGCGGATTGATTGAGATTAACGGAGATTCCGACTCATGGCTCGGACGTGAGATGACAGGCGGCGAAATAATCTGTAAGGGAAATACAGGAGATTATTGCGGTTCCGGCTATAGGGGAGAGAAGACAGGAATTAAGGGTGGAAAAATCACTATTATGAAAGATGCAGGAGATTATCTCGGAGAATCCATGGCAGGCGGAGAGATTATTGTTAATGGAAGTTCAGGAAATATGCCGGGATCTGAGATGCAGAAAGGAACAATAACAATATACAAAGACGCAGTTCTCCCCTGCCCAAATATGAGAGGAGGAATATGCTATGTCCTCGGAGAAGCAAAAGAAATTCTTCCCACATTTAAACAAACAGGATCTATATATAATTCAGATCATAAAAGAGAATTAAATATTTATGAAGGTGACTATGCAAACAGAAGCCATAAAGGAAAATTGTTTGCAGGGAAAACAAACAAAAAATAATCATCTTTATCTTCTGATTTTTACCTTTTATTCAGGACCTCGATTGCATATTAAAGGGCTCAAATTCTGCATTCCGGAAAGCCAGGGAATGATAATAAAACAGAGGTTCCCAAAAGGAGGCAATAATTTTAAAATTCAAACGATGTGATTAAAAAAAGATTTATTGTTTTATATATAACTGGCCGTAAACTACCGCACCCTTGGATTTCGGGTGTCTCTCGCCGAGGTCTCCCTCATAGCGCTTAAAGGTAGCTTTTGTGCCGTCTACTTCAAGATCGACGTTATCGCGGTGCGCAAATCCCGGCATCATGACATCAATGGTTCCAAAGACAATTATTTCTCCCTTTACCATCTGTCCGCCGACTTTGCTCTTTGCATTTCCTTTTACAACAATCTTTCCGCCTTCCTGATGGGTTCCTACATGAACATCTGCATCCCCGCCGATGATTATCTCACCGCCACGCATGAATGATCCTACGTCAGAGCCTGCGTTTCCGTTAACACGAAGAACACCGCCCTGCATTCCACGCCAGTCGCCACGGTATGCTGCGCCAAGATAATTGCCTGCATTGCCGGTGATGCGGAGTTCTCCTCCGGTCATGCCAAGTCCGGTGAAATGACCTGCATTTCCTTTGATAAGGAGCTTTCCGCCAGCCATAAAGGCTCCTGCATACATGTCCATGCTACTTTCAACAACAACCTCTCCGGCTGTCATTCTGGATCCAATCCATTTTACACGTTCAAGATTGCCATTTACTACTATCTGGGTGTCTGCAGCGGTCGCACCAGGAGTTCCTGCAATTGAGAAGAAATCTCCAAGTTTGTGTGTGACATTTCCTTCATAAACATTCAGAGCTGCTATCTCATCTGCAGATTTGCCTGCAAATGCATCAGGAGTGATGTTTTCTGTTTCAAGATAGAGTTCAGGCTGCTGCTTTATGGTTAATTCAACTTTTTTCATCTTTTAACCTCCTCAAACTTATGCAGCATTTACCTCAATTACATACGGGTTTGGCACATAGTGGTGCTCTTTGACCTCGTAATTGTTCTGGGTGACAGTGTAGTACTTCTTAAAGCGCTCTGTTACATCACGGTTAACCTGTGCTGTAAGCTCCATTCCCGGTTTGACCCAGAATGTACGCTTATGACCATTGCTGATTATCTCACCGTCATTTATGATGAGCTCTCCGCTCTTGATAAAGTACTTTGCATTGCCGAATGCGTGCTCAATCTTCTCAGGATCGTCGTCAGTCTCAGGGTTGTATGCATATACTGAAACATCTCCTTCCATACCCGGTTTAAGTGAACCGAACATGTGGGAGAGACCAAGACATTTTGATGTTCCGACACGTGTCATCTGTGCGATCTCATAGAATGAAAGCTCACGGTCAATTTCACCTATGTAGCACTGTGAACGTACTGAATCTCCGTACTTGCAGTCATCAAGAATCTGGTTACGTGCCTTTAAGCTCATGAGCCATTTTATGACACGCGGGTAGCGGTGAACAGGACCTGCATTTGGAGCATCTGTAGTGATATGACATTTTGTCATGTCCTTTGTTAAGAGCGCCAGTTCCTGGCCGATTGCCCACTGTGCAACACCGATAAATGAGTTTGGATTGTAGATGAACGGAACAACACCTGCTGCAGTCTCAAGTTCCACATCCTTGTTTACCCATTTTAGGTTGTTCATGTGAGAAAGATGATACTCAAACGGACCGTCTGCAGTCATTGTTGTGGTCTCATCAAGTGTAACCTGACCAATATCAAATGTGATGTTGTCAGTACCGTTGACGTAGTCCATTACTTCCTTTGATTTGGATTCAAATTCTTTTGATCCATATGACTCGCCACCGTATGAGTGGAACTGAAGATGTGTGTGGTGAAGAACCTGATCACGGCCAAAGTCACTGTTGGCTTTGAATCCTTCTGCACACTTCAGTGAATCGATTGTGATCTGGTAATTTCCAGGTTCACCAAGTGAATTTGAGTGAAGGTGCATTGAATGCGGAAGTCTGAGATACTCATTTGCTTCAATTAAACCTTTTATAATCTCTTTAGGAGTTACGTCAAAGTAAGGAACCGGATCATCAGGTGTCACACAGTTCATACCCCATCCCCATGCTTCTGTTCCGCCGGGGTTGACGCACTTCACTCCATATCCCTTTGTTACACGAAGGAGCCATGCAATGTAGCTTGCAACATTCTCAATCTCATGGTTCTTAAGATATTCCATGACAAACCAGTTGTTTCCAAAGACCGGAAGTGCAGCTTCATCAACAATAGGTGTATCTCTCATCTCCTCATGGGTATGTCTTGCATAAAGAGGCGGCATTGCCGCTTCCATTACAAAGCCATATCCCATCCTTGCAAAGATGTAGCCGGACGAAAGTGCGGTAGGAACGGAAAAACCTGCTTCCATACGTTTTACGCCCGATTTAGCTTTGTAATAGTTGAGTTTGTCTTCAGGGCGGAAGTTTCTTCCAACATTAACCTTAGGACCTGCTGAGTGAGAATGGACATCAACCGCACCTGCCATAACAATCATGCCGGATGCATCTATAGTCTTTGGACTCTTCAGCTCAGTTGTTTCTACAATCTTGCCATCTTTTATGGCAATATCCATCTTTTCACAGTTGACACCAAGTGTTGGATCAACAACAAATCCGTTTTTAACAATATATTCTGCCATGGATCTCACACTCCCTTGATCTTCTGAAGACGTTCAAGAACCATATTTAGGAACTCCTCATCTGTAATCATTCCTTCAGGAGCGTCAACAACCTTGTGGGTCTCGATAGGAACACTGTCCATTCTGTATGCACAGCCGCCTACCTCAACACCGACAAAAGCCACAGGAACGTGAAGATCTGCAACAACTGTTGTCGGGGTAATATGTGGATCAACACATACACACGGGATCTCGTTCATCTTCTTTACAGAGCCGAACGGGAAATGTGCACCAGGATCACTGCCTATTACGAATACCGAGTCAACCTCTCCTCTTACCAAAAGATCATTTGAAGAGGACTCTCCGGGGTTATAACGTGCAAAACCTCTTGAAAGATCTACACAGAACGGGAAGCCGAACTGCCAGCCCCATACTTCTCCGGAACCTGTAACATTGTAGTGACCACGCATTGGCATGATTGAGAACTTTGTATATTCATTGAGATCGCGGGTTACCTGAATTGCAATGTCAATGTTATGATTCTTTGAAAGTGTCTGTGTGACACCCATACCGAAGAAAATAACACCAAATCTTGCTTTCTTCATCTTTTCTGCAACTTCGTAAATCTTCTCTTTGGGGATACCTGCAACAACGTCAGGTAAAACCTCACCGCGGAATGCAACACGAAGTGCACTTAAAAGCTCATAGTCCCTGCCCTGTTCCACCTTCAGATGGATATCTGCAATACTTGCAGAATCTGTATCTCTTGGATCAACAACAACAAGGGTTCTTCCTCTGTGTCCCTTTGCAGTGAAAAAACCACGAGGATACATTGAATATCTGCTCATGTGTCTTGGATGAGCGTGTGCAGGGTTTCCTCCCCAGTAGATGATCATATCAGCACGGTTTTTAACCTCACCAAGAGTGCAGCTTGGTACACCGACATCCTGTACAGCGATTAAAGTTGTACCGTGACATACAGTAGCTGTGTTATCCATCTGTGCTCCGATAAGTTCACCTATTGTTGAACCAACACTCTGGGCTTCACAGTTGGTCGAACTCCATCCGTACATGAGAGGCTTTTTTGAATTTGCAAGCATTTTTGCTGAAAAATCTGCTGCCTCTTCATAGGATACGTCTCTCCATGAGCCATCCTCATTTCTCATACGGGGCTTTGTTAAACGATCATCTGCCTGTGAATGGAGAAATTTCATGGCACCGATTGCACATGCATTGCTTACATCAATGAGTTTCTTTCCGTCATCTGATACAGTGACTTCAAGATCATCGCAAAGCGTGCCGCAAAACGGACATACCACATCAGTTATTATTTTTGACATATTCACATCACCTTATAGTGCAAGTCCTTCCTCAATTACTTCAAGTGAACTGAGTACCTTTCCACTGGGTTCAGGTGTGACACTAACCTTCACACCTTTGAATGTCGGCATGCCTGTTGAGTAGGTGTTGGGATCAATCACGCGGTTGGCCCACGGACCCATAGGAATCCAGCCCATACCTTCGTCAACCTTCTGTAATCCTTCAATTGCCTTAACTACAACTGTGCCGTGCAGACTTGTAACCCGGACATTTGTTCCCTGCCATATGCCAAGTTTTTTGATATCAGCAGCATTTAGTTCAATAATACCACAGGCATCACGGTAGGCAGGTTTTTCCTTACCTGCCTCCATTGATACTCCCTGCTGAATAGTCCTGCCCGATATAAGGTTTAATTCAATCTTTTCTGCCACAATTATCACCTAAAAATATTGAGATTATTCCTTTCTCTCAACTAAAGGGCTTGGACCCAGTTCTTTTACTGTCTTAACAACATCTTCCATGACATGCCCCCACTTTGCACCCTCGGATGCTGAGACAAAGGTCATTCTGAGTCTGTTGTCATCAAGACCAATGTTCTTGAGAACATTTTTCATAAGGAACATGCGTTTTGCACATTTGAAATTCCCTTCAAGGTAATGACAGTCTCCGAAGTGGCATCCGGATACTAAAACACCGTCTGCGCCATCCTGAAACGCCTTCATAATGAAGAGAGGATCCACACGGCCTGTACACATTACACGTATTGCACGAATATCCGGAGGATACTGAACACGTGCACCACCTGCAAGATCAGCACCGGCGTATGAACACCAGTTGCATATAATTGCAATAATCTTTGGTCTCCAATCTTTTTCTGCCATTTACTCTTCGCCTCCGCGACCACCAAGTAAGAATGCATCAATCTGTGCACAAATCTGAGGACTTGTAAAGTGCTGCATACGGATTGCACCACCAGGACAGAATCCTCCACAAGTACCGCAGCCTTTGCATTTTGCTTCAGTTACTTCCATAACCTTTTTTCCATCTTTTTCAATTAATGCGAGAGCTTTGTACGGGCACTGTGGAACGCACATTCCACATCCTGCGCATAGATCCTCAACACACTGGGCAAAGTAAGGCTCAAGCTGAACCTCTCCCTGGTGAATAGGAATACTTGCTGCTGATGCTGCTCCTTCCGCCTGTGCCACTGTGTCAGGAATATCCTTTGGTCCCTGGCAGACACCTGCAAGGAAGATACCTGCTGTTGTTGTTCCGCAGGGGTTTAACTTCGGGTGTGCCTCAAGGTACCAGCCGTCCTGTGACTTGGAGATACCAAACATCTGGCGTATGCGTTCTGCATCAGGTTTTGGCTGAATTGCAGCTGCCAATACGACAAGATCACATTCAATTGTAACAGGCCTTCCAAGAAGTGTGTCTTCTGTCATTACATAGACATTCTTTGTTACCGGGTCTTCCTGGACTGATGCAACACGTCCGCGGATGAACTTGCATCCCTCATTCTGGATACGGTAGTAGAACTCCTCATACATCTTACCGAATGAACGGATATCCATGTAGAAGATGTAAGGCTGACATCCGGGGATCTTTTCCATCAACTGGTGGGCATGCTTTAATGAATACATGCAGCAGAACCTGGAACAGTATGGTTTTGCAACTCCTCCGGTGTTGTCTCTTGAACCTGCACAGAGCACAAATCCGACTTTCATCGGAGTTGCACCATCTGACGGACGAATCATGTGACCGCCTGTCGGACCGGATGCACAGATTAAACGCTCAAATTCAAGACCGGTAATTACATTTTCGTATTTCTTGTAACCCCATTCAGTCTTGTCCTCGATTGGAATCAGGTCATATCCTGTTGCAAGGATGACACATCCTACCTTTACCTTTTCAAGCTGATCAACCATATCAAGGTTAATTGCATTCTTCTCAGGACCACAGATCTCCTTACAGAGGCCACATTTTACACAGGACTCAAAGTCAATTGTGTACTGAAGCGGCATTACCTGCGGGTGGTAGATGTAGATTGCCTTTCTTGGTGCCATTCCCATCTCGAACGGGTTTGGCTTTATTACAGGACATACCTCGGCACAGTCACCACAGCCATTACATCCCGAACCTTCACGTCCGGCTGCAATCATTTCAGGGCCGTCGTATGTACCGCGTGCCATCTTTCTGAGTGTTATCTCAAAGTTTCCGATGTAACCCTCTACATTCTCAACTTCAGTGTAGGTCTTGAGTTCAATTAACGGGTGACGTCCTGCATCCACCATCTTTGGTGTTAAGATACACTGTGAACAGTCAAGTGTCGGGAAAGTCTTGTCAAGCTGTGACATTCTTCCGCCGATTGTCGGCAATTTTTCAACGAGGTATGTCTTGATACCTGCATTTGCAAGATCAAGAGCAGCCTGCATTCCACCGACACCTGCACCGACAACCATTGCTGCGTGCTCTACTGCAACGCTCTTTGGCTGAAGGTCTTCTAAGAGTCTTGCTTTTGCAACTGCAATTCTGACCTGATCTTTTGCCTTCTCTGTTGCTCCGTCCCAGTCATGCATGTGAACCCATGAATTCTGATCACGGATGTTTGCCATCTCAAAGCGGAACTTGTTAAGTCCTCCCTCAGATGTTGCAGTCCTGAAAGTAGGCTCGTGCAGACGTGGTGAACATGCAGCAACAACAATGCCGTTTAAGTCATGCTCTTTGATTGCATCGATTATTTTGTTCTGACCAGGTGTTGAACACATATACTGATACTGGTCAGCTACGACTACTCCGGGGAGGGTTCTTGCGTAATCCATCACTTCTTCTATAGAGAGTGAACCTGCGATGTTTGTACCGCAGTGGCAAATGAATACACCAACTCTTGGTTTCTGATTTTCTGCCATCTTTTATCCTCCTTAAAGAATCTTCTCCAAAAACGGTTTGCAGTCTATTGCATGCAAATCAAGTGCAAGTTCCTGGGGAGTCATACCCTGTGCAAGACCTAAAAGCTCATTGTAGTGTAGCACAGGCAGGTTGTAGACCTTTCCAAAGTTTTCTGAAATCTCAACCTGACCACGGTCATACTGGAGCTGGCAGAACGGACATACCTCTGTTAATGCATCAGCACCAACTTCCTGGAGATTGATTAACTTCTCGTTTGTTATATCAAGCGAGTGTAAAATATCGTATCCACGGACACCGCCACCTGCACCACAGCACTGCATCTTATTACGGTACTGAACAGCTTCTGCTCCGAGTGCCTCTACAAGCTCGTCAATCCACATTGGGTTTTCCGTATCCCCGAAGTGACGCTCTTTTCCCGGCTTCATTAAGTGGCATCCGTAATGGACTGCAACCTTTGTGCCTGTAAGAGGTCTTGTGACGCTGTCTGCAATCTTTTTTACACCACAGATCTTTTCGTCATAATAGAGTTCGGCAAGGTGCCATACATCAATTGATCCCTTATATTCCATGTCAATCTCTGCAAGAACCTCGTTAACACCATCACGGAGTTCGTCATTGTGTTTTAATTTGTGGTTTACTTCCCAGATTGACTTGTAACAGCCGTTGCATATGAGGGTAATATCCTTCTTCATCTCTTCTGCGAGACAGAGGTTTCTTGCCGCCATTGCATACCATACATTAAGATCAATAGATCCAAATGCTCCAGGTGCCGGACAGCAGCTCCCTCCTTTTAACGGGAGAAGTTCTATACCGACCTTTGCACTTGTCCTTATTGCAGATGCCTCACAACCGGGGTAACGGTTTGGTGCAATACAGCCAAGGAAGAATGCGTATGAGTGTTCCATATTTTCTGACATTTATTATCTCACTCCTCCGAAAGAAGTTTGTCTGCTTGCTCTTTTAAGCCATAGTGGTCGATAATCTTTCTGATACCAGGCATAAATTCAGGATAGCTGTGAGTTGTCGGAGGATCCCTTGGGAGACCAAGTTTCTCACGTGCAGCACGGTTTACATCGTTATTTGGTACACCGTGTCCTGAGCTGTATATCAGCTGGACTGTTTTTAAGAAGTTTCTTGGACCTATGTCTTTTCTGAATGCAAGATTTCTCATTGCCATTATAACATCGGTTGGTGCAATATCACGCGGACAGCGGTCTGTACATGAATAACATGTTGTACAGAGCCAGAGATCCGGATCCATTAATGCCTCATCTTCAAGACCGAGGACTGCTCTTCTCATAAAAACACGGATACGGTATGAACTGCGTGGTGCTGACGGGCATGAGCCTGTACATGTACCACACTGGTAACACATGTGCGAAATAGTACCGCTGATCTTCCTTACTTCATCGCTAAAGTCTTTGCTGGAGTCAGAGGTGTAATAATACCTGTCCCTGAGTTTGTTCTCAAGTTCAGAGTTTCCATAATTTTTCTCTACTGCCATTCAAATCACACCTGGTTTTTTTTCAGCTCGACCTCGCCGGTGTCGACTGACTCCTGTACCTTTGAAGTTCTTTCTGTGAGTAATTTCTCTTTTATTCTAAGGAACAGGTCGGTTTCTTTACCTTTCATCTTCAGGCCGGTCCTCTTCATGACAATTATATCCTCACCTGGACAGGCGTTAACACAGACACCACAAAGTATGCAGAAGTCTTTGTTTACAGCGATATTGCCCTCAATCTCTCCGTGCATGTCAGCAGGTGATTTGGGGGAGGGCATGTAAATAGCATTTGCAGGGCATATATCCATACATGTTGAACATCCTCCAGGACATTTCTCTGCATGGAATTCAATATCTCCCTCAAAAAGCTTTTCAACTGTAATAGCTTCTGTGGGACAGTTGATTGCACACCAGCGGCATGTACAGCACGGATCCTGGTCAATTGTTACACTGCCGGAGTTGCCAAGTTTCTTTGCAACCTCTCCACGCTGAACTTCAATTGCCTCTGACGGGCATATTTCAACACAGAGCAGACATCCGTCACAAAGCTCCTTGTTCCATTTGACTTCGCCTGTGACATCGCCGGTTTCTGCTGTAATAGGCTTTCTTACAACATCTATTGCTGCACAGATTTCACCACAAAGGCCGCAATAGGTGCATTTATCCTCATTGTACTTGAAGACGTTATCTGTAGACAGTGCCTGAGCTTTTTTAAGCCCGGATTTGTCTGTTCCTTCAAAAACAGGTACGTCACGGATTATTGCATCGCGTGGACATACTTCTTCACAGGTTGTACACTGTACACACTTTTCGCCATCAATTTTGGCTACTTTGTCGTATACAGGGAAACCTTCATTCTCAGCAATTGGAAGTTTGGACTCACCGTCGATCTTAAGATCAAGCGCTCCAAACGGACACATAATGACACAGACACCACAATAGGAGCATTTCTGTTCATCAACTGATACTGACTGACCATACTTTATTGAACCTCTGCGGACTGCGCCGACAGGGCCAATGCTTATTGCCTCTTCAGGGCAGGAATCAAAGCAAATTCCACAACCAGTACACTTCTTGTTATCAAGAATAAGGTTGTTTACCTGCTTTAGGAGCCTCTGCTCCATTGTAATTAAGTCGCCTTCCTGCCTTCTGGAGTATTTTGGAAAAAGCGTATTCATTTTACTATAACACTCCTCAAAAATTAAACTTCACCGGGGACCTGTACCACGCCTTTCCAGCGTCCCTCTAACTTTATAACACCATACGGGCATGCCTCGATGCAGACTCCGCATCCGGCACACAAATGGTGGTCAACGTCAAGCACAAGAGCTTTTCCATTAACTACCTTGTAGATCTTATCTGTTGTTACAGGATCTACTGTGTAAAGCTCAAGCGCATCAACGGGACATGCGACCACACAGTTGTTGCACCCAGTACAACGTTCCATATTTACATGAACTGCAAATGCCATTTTTTCACGCACCACTATGTCGATCAATAATCGATCGCTAAAAGTTGGAAAAAAAAATAGATAAATGTTCTGAAGTTATGCAACTTTTAAATTAAAAAAAAAAAAAATAATTAGTTAAAACATATTGACAAACTAAAGAAGTCAATCTTTTTAACTTCACATGCACGCTTTTCAGTACTGCGTTAAAAAAGACAAATAGAAAGCATTATAACAAAGTTAATGGTCATTGCATAACCCATTGCCGAAATTATCCTCTAATTGTAGGTTAATTTATCAAAAAGCCAGTAATAACCGCAGATATAGGATTATTACAAGAACGCATAATTACAGAAATGATTAACCAAACGGATTAAATTAACCGGTTGAAAAATATTAAAACAGATTTATTTTATCTGCAGCAGTCGGACATAATAAAAACCAAAATTTTTCTGACTTTCAAATGCCTGATCTCCATTCAGGTCATGCTTTGTCAGTTTATTATATTATTATTATTGTGCATGTTTATGCACCTTATTTTTCCTGTCATATACTCCCGGATAAAAGAAATAATATTTTACCTTACGAGTGTGAAATATGACAGTTATAAAACTTTGATGACGTCTCTTCGACGGCATACAATGTTTGATGAAGATCAGATTTTTGATCTTCCCTTAAACTGAGGTTATTTTATGGAATTAAACGGAGTTACAATCGATAACGAATACGCAGAAGCATTTCCAAACTGGGCATGCAGAGTAATTATTACTGCAATTAATGAGAAGTGGGCATTCCAGGCAGCAACCGAGGCAACAGGTTTTGCAACATCAGCAATCGGATGCCCGTGTGAAGCAGGGATTGAGATATTCCTCTCTGCAGACGAAACACCTGACGGAAGACCGGGAGTTGCGGTTCTCTTCTTTGCAGGCGGAAAGAAGAAGTTAAAAGAGCAGGTTGTAGAACGCCTTGCAGAATGTGTCCTTACACAGCCGACAACTGCGGTTTTCGACGGAATGCCTGAGGCAGAAGAGAGGATTGATGTAAAGCTTCACTTCTTCGGCGACGGATATGAATACCAGAAGGAAGTCGGCGGCAGAAAATGCTGGGCAATTCCGATTATGAACGGCGAATACATAGGTGAGGAGAACTTCGGCATTGTAAAGGGAGTTGCCGGCGGAAACTTCTTTATAATGGGCGAAAACCAGCCGGCAGCTCTTATGGCAGCAGATGCCGCAGTTGATGCAATCTACGGCGTTCCCGGCTGTATGTGCTCATTCCCAGTTGTTGCTTCAGGATCAAAGGTAGGTTCAAACAAGTACAAGTTCATGGTTGCAACAACAAATGAGAAGTACTGCCCGACAATCAGAGACCAGGTTGCAGATACAAAGGTGCCTGAGGGTGTAAAGGCAGTATATGAGATTGTCATTGACGGTGTTGACGAGGATTCAATCAAAGAAGCAACAAAGGCAGGTATTGAGGCCGCAACAAAAATACCGGGACTCAAACTCATCTCAGCAGGCAACTTCGGCGGAAACCTCGGACCGTTCAAGTTCAACCTTCATGAGATTCTTCAATAATTCAAACTTTTTTTTATCTGAAATAATCTTAAAATCCGTCTCACAGTTATCCTGTTGTTTCCTTTACAGAACAATCAAACACATTATATACATTGTCGCCGAATTTTCTGTTAACGAAATTTTCGGTGACAAAATGCAATGATTACACTGACACCCGATGAAGTAAAAGAACGCTATGGTCAGATGTTCTGCAAAAAATTCCTTGTTATTGTAGATGAAGAGGCAAAAAAAGCAGAAATTATCGAACAGTGCTGTCAAAGGGGAGCTATCGAATGGGATGTTATGAACAGGAGACGTGCCGGCGGTGCGGTTGAGACTATAACTGTTGAGGGTGCATCAATGACAATATCGGCAAATCTGGGCGTTTTTCCGATAAACTTCGGTGCGGCAGGGGATCATATCGGAGGCCAGGCCCTGGAAGGCGTAACTGTAAAAGGCGACCTTGTAACAACACAATGGGCCGGAATAGCCGGTGCAGGTGTAGGGATTGCAGCATGCCTTCCGCAGGCGCCAGGTGTTTTAAAAACTGAATACCCGACAGAAGATGATTTAAAGGCCGGCGGTGCAAGGACATGCAGAACCCGCATAATAACTCCAAAATACATTAAAATATCTATCGGAATTGATGATACCGATACAAAAGAGTCAGGCGCAACATGGGTTTTAGCATCCAAGTGTGCAGAGGCATGCAGCATTGAAGGTGTGGAATATCTAAACATGCGTCTTATCCAGTTAAACCCGAAGGTTCCGAACAAAACCACAAACTGTGTCGGATCAGCACTTAACTTTGCAGTCCGTCCCGATAAGGTTGAAGAGCTTTTGGCATTTGTAAAGGAGTTTATTGAATCAAAATCTGTTAGCCCGGATACAGGAATTGCAGTATGGCGGGGAATCTCCCTTCCTGATTCCCCATATCTTGAGAAGATTAAAACAGAGATTCTCAACAGGGAAGAGTGCGAGAAGGAAGCAGAAAGACTCGGAATAGAATACATCGACTCTGCCGGGAGCAAGGGCAGAATAGGTGCACTTGGAGCAGTCCTCTGGGCAAACAGGGGAATTGAGGCGGCAGGTCTTTATGGCGAACATCTCTGAAAAAGAATCATTTAACCGGATATCTCCTGAGGAGTACATGGAGTTTGACGGAAATTTTCTGGAGAATCCCTATTCGGTAACATATCCGGAGATATGTGCGGTAGCCTCCGAAGACGAAAAAAAAGTTGAGCTTATAGAGAGATTTGACTGCATTGGCGGTGCAATGTGGGCAAAAAGCCATTATACTAAGAGCCCTCTTGTAAAATCCTCAAAAATTCTTGGAAACACACAGAGATTTATGCTTGATACGGGGAGTGTTAACCTTGATCTTCAGGGATCATATTTTCCCGCGGGGATCAGCGAAGTTGCGGTTGAGGATTCAGAGATTTCCATAACATACATAGGAATGGGGGGCGGAGGCGTCGGTGCGAGCATATGCAGATCATCCGCCTGCGGGGTCTTAAGGCATAAAACAGATCCTTCCGGCGGCGGTAAGGTTGCCGGCTCAACAATATGGATTCCTAAATTTACACGTGTTGTAATAGGAGTTGATGACACCGACACTCCTGAAGAGGGTGCAACATGGACTCTTGCCCATAACATATCAAAATCAGTTGAGGATAAAAATTCCAGGTACTTATCCCACACAATAACACAGCTGTTTCCTGTTCCCTACCGGACAAAAAACTGTGTTGCAATCGCATGCGAGTTTGCAACAACAGAGCCGCAAAGGCTTCTTGACAGATTTGAGGCTCTGCTCTCCAGATACACTCTCTCTGAAAAGACAGGACTCTGTGCCTATATCGGGTTTGATGCATCTTCGCTCCTGGATTTCGGCAGGTCTGTTAAGGCAGGCGAGGTGACTCTTTCTGATTTTGAAAAGATAAGAGATCTTCTTGAGATAAGAATGGAAGGCCGCGGCATAATCGGAGCCGCTGCTGCGATCCCGTTTTACACAAACTATGATGAGGCGCTACTGATATGAACCTCAGACTGCTCAAACCAAAGCTTTTAGAGACCGGAACTGCGAGGCTCACCGGAGATTTATGTGAGATTGAGCAGTCACACGCAGGCCCCGGTGCGGGTGGAGCAGGATCTGTTTTTTTTTCAGACGGGGAGACCAGAATCAGGCTCTCGGTCGATGAAGAAAGCCCGGTTGAAATCCGGTGCTTTGGAAATGACTTAGCCGAACTTAAATCTGGTGATATCTGCATTTCAGGCTTTATCGAACCCGTGGGATGGCACTGTCCAAAGCAGGCCTATATCACGATAAGCGAAGGATGCATATTCGGGTGCAGATTCTGCAACGTGCCAAAACAGAAAGGCCGGATAAAAAGTCCTGATCTCATTGAAAGAATGGTCGATGCGGTAGCAGACAGAATAGAGTGCATATCCTTAACAAGCGGAGTTATGGGATCACCAAAAGAGGATGAAAAAAGAGTCATTGAAGTCATAAAACGCCTTCAAAGATTTGAAATTCCGATAGGTGTCTCCATCTATCCGGCAGAGGGCACCCCGGAAAGACTCTTTGAACTGGGTGTATCCGAGGTCAAATTCAACCTTGAAACAGCTACAGAAAATCTCTTCAAAGAGATATGTCCGGGGCCAGAACGTGAGGAGATCTGGGAGGCACTGAATCGTTCTGTAGAGCTGTTCGGCAAAAACAGAGTGTTTTCAAATGTAATCTTAGGTCTTGGAGAGACAGACGAAGAGATGAAGAGCTGCATCAGAGAACTCTGCAGGATGGGAATTATTCCTGTGATAAGGCCTCTTACACCATCAGGCAGCCTTTTGGATTATAAAAGGCCTTCAGCAGAGCGTATTTTGAAAATCTCTGAGTTTTTAAAAGAAGAGCTTGTTAAAAACGGGCTTGACAACTCAAGGGCCCTTACAATGTGCACAAAATGCACAGGGTGCGACCTTGTACCGGGGAGGGATTTGTAAAAATGAAAGGAGAAATAATTCTTGCAGAAGCTGTTATAAAAGGCTCTGATACCTGCTACTCCGTACCGGGATATCCTGTAACAGGCCTTTCAGAAAACTGCCGGGCGGAGTATACTGTCAATGAGAAGACAGCACTTGAATATGCCCTTGGAGATTCCGTCTCCGGGTTAAGGTCGGTTGTAATTGTAAAAAATGCAGGGATGAACGCACTATGTGACCCTCTTGTCAATGCAGTTACACAGGGTATCCGCGGAGGAATTGTAATTATTGCTGGTGATGACACAACAGCATGCGGGTCGCAGAACAGGCAGGATTCAAGGTATTTTGCAGAGATGGCAGAAGTCCCGATGATGGAGCCGGACGGGGACAATATTGCATCAGCAGTAGAGTCTGCAATGCAGGCATCAGAGAAGTTTTCAAGAGTCTGCATAATCCGTGTGACCCCCGCAATTCTTGAGGCCTGCATTGAAGATTCAGAGATTCCCCAAAGAGTTCAGAGGTACGGAGAGCTCACACCACCAAATCTTACTATGAGAGGCAGGTCAGAATTTGCTGATAACAATACCCGTAAAATGTATGAATGGTCTAAACCGCCATTTGTGTGGCCGCCTTTGAATTCAGGTTTGTTGAGTCCGGCCAAAAATACTGAAGAAGTGGGCCGAAAATTTCTAAAAGAGCATCAGAATCCCAGTCCGCCGGAATTTACAAAGGATCCTGAATCTGCAAAAAGCCGCGGGTTTACAAAGACCCTGTGCAAAAACTGCCCTTACAAAACTCTTTTTGAGATAATAACAGATTCAGGTGCTTTGGCAGTCATGGACACAGGATGCTCCCTTCTTGCAAAAAATCCGCCTTACGGATTCGGACTTGCAAACTACGGACTGGGTTCATCTCCGGCGGTTGCGGCAAAAAGCACCAAAGTCGCTCTCACCGGCGACTATGCACTTATGCATTCCGGAATTAATGCACTGATTGACATACATCAGAAAAAGATGCCGCTGCTCTGCATTGTTCTTAAAAACAGGAAAATGGCTATGACAGGAGGCCAGAACATTCCTGACATAATGCCCTACATCAGCTTTTTGGACCCCGTTTTAAGAGATGCCTCAGATCCCTCTTTAAGAGCTCTTCTTGAGGATAATCTCAGTGGAAAGCGGGATCGTTTAAAAGTCATAGTTGTTGAGGGAAGATGCCTGGAGGGGTGTTGGCATGAGAAAATCAGTTGTTGAGATATGTGATGTTACACTAAGAGACGGCGAACAGACCCCGGGAGTATCCTTTACCTGCGAAGAAAAAAAGGATATTGCCGAGAAGCTTGACGCTGTCGGAATAGAAGTAATTGAGGCAGGATTTCCAAGTGTCTCAGAAAATGAGAAGAGAAGTGTCAGGGCTATTGCTGAGATGGGGCTTTCTGCACGTACATGCTGTCTTTCAAGATGCGTCAAATCAGACCTTGATGCTGCAATCGACTGCGGGGTTGATCTTGTAAGCGTTTTTTTCGCGACATCAGATCTTCACATAAGAGTCAAGTATAAAAAAAACCGTGAAGAGATGCTGGAACTGGCACTTGGCATGGTTGATTACGCAAACGATCATGGACTTAGGGTCAGATTCTCGGCAGAAGAGGCCTCAAGAACCGATATCGGATTTTTAAAGGAGATGTACAGGAGAGGAGCCGAAAGGGGTGCTGCATATAGCAGTTTTGCAGACACTGTTGGTGCTATGACCCCTCTTGAGATGTATGAAACTGTAAAAGAGCTTAAGAAGGATCTTAAAAATCCTCTCTGTGTTCACTGCCACAACGACATGGGATTTGCGTCGGCAAATACAATAACAGCGGCACAGGCAGGCGCGTTTCAGCTTCACACAACCGTAAACGGAATAGGTGAGCGTGCCGGAAACGCAAGTCTTGAAGAGGTTTTGGTCGCACTCAGGATGAATTGCGGCGTTGACCGCTATGATCTTACAGGTCTTACAAAACTTTCAAAAACTGTTGAAAAATACTCAGGAATCTGCGTTTCAAAGACAAAGGCAGTCGTCGGAGAGCATGCATTCGCCCATGAGAGCGGAATTCACATTGCAGCTCTTCTTAAAGACAGAAAAACCTACGAATATTTCCCGCCTGAGATGGTCGGAGGTGAACAGAAGTTCATTCTCGGAAAACATACGGGGCGAAAAGGCCTTGAGCATATCCTAAATTCCATCGGATGTGATCTTACACCCGAACAGGTGACATGGAGCTTAAACAGAATTAAAACAATAAGCGAAGGAAAATGCAGCATTACTCAGGACGTTCTGATGTCTGTGATAAAACGTGCAAAAAAGGAGGGATAATAACTTGGAGACACTTTCAGAGAGAATACTCGAGGGGCCGGCAGGGTCGTATGTCGACAGGGCGGTTGACAGGGCTTTTGCCCACGACGGGACAGGCATTCAGGCGCTTGTTGCATTAAGGGGCTTTAAAAAGCAGAATTTAGCCGCACCTGAAAAAGTATCAATAATATATGACCATATAGCCCCTGCAAACAACACAACAACGGCAAATCTTCAGCATGATTTAAGGGATTTTTCCATAAGCAAAGGATTTTCATTTCATGACGTCGGCTGCGGGATATGCCACCAGATTATGAGCGAGGGAGAGTGCCTTCCGGGAGAGATTGTTGTGGGCGCTGATTCGCATTCATGTACAATGGGTGCTCTCGGAGCGTTTGCAACAGGTGTCGGCGCAACAGATATGGCAGGAATCTGGGCGACAGGTGAGACATGGTTTAGGGTCCCTGAAACTATCAATGTACATCTTTCAGGAGATTTTTCCGGTTTTGCCGAACCCAAGGATGCCGCACTTATGTATATTAAAAAGCTGGGGATGGACGGCGGAACATACATGGCCCTTGAGTTTACAGGCGAAGGTGCAGAGGCAATGCCTGTTTCCGGCAGGCTTACTCTCTCCAACATGGCAGTTGAGACCGGCGCAAAAGCAGGGCTTTTTTATTCGGATAAAAAAACTGCAGAATACCTTGCAGAATACGGGAAAAAAGCAGACATTCAGACTCCTTCTGACTGTTCATATGAGAGGACAGTCAACATCGATCTTTCGAATCTGGAACCTCTTCTTGCTGTTCCAAACCGCGTTGACAATGCGGTTCCTGTTACGGATTATTCCGGAACAAAGCTTGATCAGGTCTTTTTAGGGACATGCACCAACGGAAGATATGATGACCTCCTCCGGTTTTCTGCAATTGTTAAGGGAAAAAAGGTTAAAGTCAGGACTGTTGTTGTACCGGCATCAAGGAGTGTTCTCTCAAAAGCTCTGAAGAACGGGATTCTTTCAGATATAATAGAGGCAGGATGCACCGTGTGCCCCCCGGGATGCGGACCGTGCCTCGGTGCACATATGGGTGTCCTCGGCGAAGGCGAGGTTGGTCTTTCAACCGCAAACAGGAATTTCAAAAACAGGATGGGCGTAGGTGCTGAGTATTACCTCTGCTCCCCGCAAACGGCGGCGGCAAGCGCTGTTACAGGCGAGATCACTTCCCCGGAGGAGCTTTTATGAAGATATCAGGCCATGCCGTTGTTATAGGCAGCGATGTTGACACCGATATGATAATTGCCGGCCGCTATCTCAGGACAACTGATAAAAAGATCTGGGTTGAGCATGCGTTTGAGGATTATGACAGCACAATTGCAGAAAGGCTCAGGGGATCTGTGATTATAGCCGGAAACAACATAGGATGCGGCTCATCACGCGAGCAGGCCGCAGCAGCCTTAAAAGAGGCAGGAGTGCTCGCTGTTGTTGCACCGTCTTTTGCACGGATTTTTTTCAGAAACTGTGTGAACCTGGGGTTATATGTTTTTGAATGCGACATCACGGGATGCAAAGACGGCGATATTGTCACATTTGATCCTGATATGTCATATGTTGAGACAGGCGGGAAAATATATGAGGCAAAGGAACTGTCAGAAAAGATGAAAGATATCTTAAAGGCAGGCGGCCTTGCAGGGTACCTGGGAGAGAAAAGATGATCTTTCCGCGGCAGTGCAAGGAGGTAGGATTTGCTGACAAAAAGCCGTTTGGCGACCTTGTATATTTTTTAAGCCGCTATCTTATCAAAAAGACTGATTACGGATTTGAAATTATTGAGATAGAAACTGAAGGAAAAACAGGGCTTTTGCGAAGGATGAAATCATCAAAAAAACTTGCAGGAGATTCTGAAACATATATGTATCCCAACCAGGTCCTTCTTTTTGACAGGGCAAATCTAATCAGGCTTGCAAAAGAGTCATTTGATAAAACCGGCAGGCGCTGCACGATTTTTAAGGGATTTGATGAGCATATGACATTTGTAATTGATGCTGATTTGTCAGGTCTTCTTAAAATATATCTGTATGATGCTGAGCCTCCATGGCCAAATCTTTCAGAGATTGTTAAAAGCCTTGAAAAAACAGGCATCTTCGGGGAGCTTGAGATTGAATTTGAGCATATCATCCGTGATATAAGAGATGCAGAGGCTTCTGTATACCCGTGCAGGGCAGGGGGATTTGATGTAACCCTGGATGAGGACAGACTCTCAGGCGGCGAAAAGGTAGCAGGATGTCTTACTGCAAGGCAGTTTCTTGCCGAATGCTATGACGGGGATTTTGAAATAGAGAACATATGTCCGGCGGACAGGGCGGCCGATGAGAAGAAAAGTCCTTATGTTGCAAGATGCTGCAGGGCTGAGAGGTGCGGCTTAAAAACAGAGGATGGGATAACAGGCTATGTTGTCCACTGGGGTGCATCGCCGAAGATAATTGCCGATGCTGTCTTTGATCTCTGCAGGATTTATCAGGAGAAAAACAAAGTATGAAAATTGCGGTATGTGAGGGCGACGGAATCGGACGTGAGGTGATTCCGGTTGCAAAAAAGGTTCTCATGCACTTCCTGCCTGATGCGGATTATTCTGACATATTTTTGGGATATGAAAAGTGGGAAAAAGAAGGTTGTGCATGCACAGAAGACGATATTTCTGCGATGAAGGGCTCAGATGCCATCCTCTTTGGTGCTGTTACAACACCTCCCGATCCGGATTATAAAAGTATCCTCTTAAAGATACGCCATGAGCTTGACCTTTATGCGAACCTGCGGCCGGTCAGGGGCGGCAGTTTTGATATAATGGTTGTCAGGGAGAACACAGAAGGGCTTTATTCCGGAATAGAGGAACTTGGAGATGAGAGATCAACGACTCTTCGTGTGGTCACAAGAAAGGGCAGTGAGAGAATTGCAAGGAAAGCATGTGAGCTTTCAGCTGACAGGGGATTCAGAAAGCCTCTTGTTATTGGAAACAAGGCAAATGTTTTAAAGTCCGATATTCTCTTCAGGGACACCTGCATAAAAACGGCGGATGCATGCGGTGTTTTGTATAAAACCATGTTTATTGATGCCCTGACACTGGATGTTCTGATGCACCCGGAGAGATATGATGTGATTGTCACAACAAACATGTTCGGCGACATCCTGAGTGATGCATGCGGTTATCTCACAGGAGGCCTCGGCATGCTTCCGAGCGCAAACATAGGTGAAAAATATGCATTTTTTGAGCCGGTTCACGGAAGTGCACCTGATATCGCAGGGAAGGGTATTGCAAACCCGGTAGCAGCCATCAGAAGCGCTGCAATGATGCTTGAACATTTTGGGATGAAAAGAGAGGCAGAAATTATCGAGGAATGCATCCTCAGGTCAATAATATCAGGCGTATGTACACCTGACCTCGGCGGAAGTGCAGGAACAGGAGAGTTTGGGGACAGAATTTTCGAATGCATTCTAAAAAGAGAATCCTAAAAAATTCCGGCACCATTAAGGCATATCCTGTAATAAGAGGAAGATTGACTAATTAAATTTAATAAAAATTTCTTGAGGGTTTTTTTATGGAGGACAGGGATACAGTCAGAGGAGAGGTTTTTAATCCCGCAACAGGTGAGGTTTTGGGAAGTTCTGTGACATTCACAACAGAAGATGTGAATGCCTCAATAGATTCTGCAAAGAACGCATTTTTAGAGTGGTCACAAACGAGTGCAAGGATAAGAAGTGTTATTCTTTTCAGGGCTGCATCGATTGTGAGAGAAGAGCAGAACCGGCTTTCAGAACTTCTGACATCAGAGCAGGGAAAGATACTTCCGGAAGCAAAAAACGAGATTCAGGGGTTTGCAAATATTCTTGAGTATTATGCCTCAATTGCAGGAACCATCTCCGGATACGCCCTCCCAAAATCCGACTATGGTTATGCCTTCACAAAAAAAGAGCCTCTTGGCGTATGCGGAGCGATAATTCCCTGGAATATGCCTGTTCTTATTATGGGATGGAAAACAGGGCCTGCACTTGCCGCCGGAAACACCCTTGTTTTAAAACCCTCACAAAAGACACCCCTGACAACCCTAAAGATTGCAGAAATTATGAAAAGGGCAGGACTTCCAGACGGCGTTTTGGAGATTGTCACCGGAAGCGGAGATATTGTAGGGGGTGCAATAGCAAAAAGCAGGGAGATTTCAGCTCTTTCATTTACAGGATCTTCAGGGACGGGAGCTGAGGTTGAAAGGCTCTCCTGCGGGACACACAAGAGGCTCACACTTGAGCTTGGCGGCAGCGATCCGATGGTTGTATGCAGTGATGCCGATATTGACATGGCAGTTTCAGGTGCTGTTTCAGGCCGTTTTTTCAACTGCGGACAGACATGCACGGCAGTAAAAAGATTATTTGTATTTGAGGAGATTTTTGACGTTTTCATAGGGAAACTAAAAGAGAAGACTGAAAAAATTTCTGTTGGAAACGGCCTTTTAAAGGGTGTCGGAATGGGGCCCCTAAACAGCAGGGAAGGCCTTTTTGAGATAAATAAAATTGTAAGAGAAGAACTTGACAGAGAAATAAGTGTATTAACCGGCGGAAATATTCTAAACGAGGGACAGTTCAGGGAGGGGAATTTCTTTGAGCCGACCCTTGTTGTAAACCCCCGTGAAAACAGCCGGCTTTTAAGAGATGAAATATTCGGGCCGGTTTTGCCGGTTGTTTCAGTTGACTCACTTGATACTGCAATTGATTATGCAAACAAAACCGAGTTCGGACTTGGTGCATCGGTCTGGACAAAGAGCCTTAAAAACGCATATTCGTTCTCCGAGGGTGTCGATGCCGGAATTGTCTGGGTCAACAAACACCTGAAAATTCCGCCGGAGATCCCTTTCGGCGGTGAGAAATCGAGCGGAACAGGAAGGGAGAACGGCCTTTCGGCACTTGACCGGTATATGCGTGAGAAGACAGTGATAATATCACCATAAAATACCGGGTTTTTAGATAAATATGAAGGATTCAGCCGCTGTTATAACAGATGAACTTTCAGGATATATCAGAGAGACAGAGGCCGCAATATCAGGTTACGGCGACCTCTCAGCTGTATCAAGTCTTCCTTTCCCAGACCTTAAAACCGGAATTTCACTCGGAATAAACTTAAACCCGAGAATTGTCCTCTCTTTGAGAAACGGGCCTGATGACAACTATGTGCGTGAATATGAGTCGATAAATGAAAGGCTCTATTCTCTTTCAAAAGAGGTATCCGGATTTTTAACTGATAAAGGCTATAATGCGGCATTCATAACGCCCACACGCAGTATTAATGATCCAAAAAGGCTTTTTGCCGAATTCCCGCATAAGACAGCTGCAACAGCAGCAGGCCTCGGATGGATTGGAAAATCCGCCCTTCTTATAACAAGGGAATTTGGGCCTGCAGTGAGGTTTACAACCGTTTTTACCAACGCTCCCCTGATAACCGCAAAGCCGGTTGCAAAATCATACTGCGGGTTTTGTGACGCCTGCAAACAGGCATGTCCGGCAGGGGCTGTTTCGGGAAGGGAATGGTCTCCTGAACTGTTCAGGGATGAATTCTGGGACGCGGGACTTTGTTTTGAGTACAGCAGAAACAGGGGCAGTCTTGCAGGCTCAAAGCATCCTGTATGCGGAATATGCATAGCCGCATGCCCTTGGACGGAGAAGTACCTTAAAAGAGAAGGCCTTTTGTGAATTTTTTTGGTGATTTATGGTTCTAAGAGTAGGATGCCACGTCTCAATTGCAGGCGGACATGACAGGGCAGTAGGAAGGGCAGAGGATATCGGGTGCAATACATTTCAGATATTTACCGGAAATCCAAGAGGATGGAGTGCAAAGGATATCGATGATAAGTCCGCACAGAATTTCATATCTGAGGTTGACAGGTCAAAAATCTCCCCGGTGGTTGCACATATGCCGTATCTTCCCAACTTTGCAACACCCAGGCCTGAGGTCTATGAAAAGTCATGTGCGGTTCTTTTAAGGGAAATCAGACGCTGCGGAATTTTAAAAATCCCGTACCTTGTAACTCACCTTGGAAGCCATCTGGGCGACGGAAGGGAGGCCGGAGTTAAAAGGACTGCTGATGCAATATCAGAGGCCCTTGACTCTGAGAAAAACGACGTTATGATTCTTCTGGAGAACACTTCCGGAACAAAGAACTCAATCGGAGGAACCTTTGAAGACATAGGAGAAATTCTGGATGCAATCGGCAGAAACAAGAGAGTCGGAACATGCTTTGACACATGCCATGCCTTTGCCGCCGGATATGACATATCAACGGAGTCAGGCCTTATTGATACTCTCTCGGATTACGAGAGATTAATCAATCTTAAAAATCTCAAAGTGATTCACTTAAATGATACAAAGGGGGAGTGCGGCAGACGGCTTGACAGGCACGAGCATATAGGTCTTGGAAAGATTGGTGATTTTGGGATTAAAAGGATAGTTAATCACCCGAAGCTTTCATCCCTTCCGTTTATACTTGAAACTCCTGTTGATGAAAGGAGAGGCGATAAGGAGAACGTCGCACATGTGAGGGAGCTTTTTGAGGGGTGATATTTTTGCAGTGGTTTTCAGTTTTCCTAAAAGTAATATAAATAAGATATAAGTATGCAATCCTCATATTATTATTAAAGGGGCGGGATTATTGCAGGATTTTGATAAGAAATCAATGAGTGAAAGGGAGATATGCACTAAATATATCACTCCTGCTATAATTAATGCCGGATGGGATTTACATTCACAGATAAGAGAGGAGGTAAATCTTACAAAGGGACAGTTCCTTGTAAGAGGCGGCGTTCCGAAAAGGGGAAAGAGGACGTTTGCCGATTACGTTCTTTATCATAAATCCAATGTGCCGATTGCAATTGTTGAGGCAAAGGACAATAACCATTGTGTCGGTCACGGGATGCAGCAGGCACTTGAATATGCCGATATGATAGATGTTCCTTTTGTATTCAGTTCTAACGGCGATGCTTTTTTAATGCATGATAAGACAGTATCCTCAGACATCGAAACTGAAATATCTCTTGATAAATTTCCCGGGCCGTCTGTTCTCTGGGAGAAATACCGCTTATGGAAGGGATTTTCTGATAATGCGGTATCGCTTTACACAAAGGATTATTATGTGGATGCTTCGGGAAAATCACCGCGATATTATCAGGTAAATGCAATAAACAAAACTATTGAGGCCATAACAAAAGGACAGGACAGAATTCTTCTGGCGATGGCAACAGGAACCGGAAAGACATACACTGCGTTTCAGATAATATGGAGGCTGTGGAAGTCAGGTGCAAAGAAAAGAATTCTGTTTCTGGCGGACAGGAATATTCTTGTTGATCAGACCAGAACGAATGACTTCAAGCCTTTTGGCAATGCAATGACCAAGATAAAAAACAGGACTGTTGATAAGAGTTTTGAGATTTATCTCGGTCTTTATCAGGCGCTTACAGGAGAAGAGGAATCAAAGAAGATATTTAAGGAATTTTCTCCTGATTTTTTTGATCTGATTGTTATTGACGAATGCCACAGGGGTAGTGCGGCTGATGATTCGGCATGGCGTGAGATTCTGGATCATTTCCAATCTGCAACACATATTGGTCTTACCGCAACTCCCAAAGAGA
Organism: Methanomicrobiaceae archaeon; assembly: GCA_016937345.1. Lineage (GTDB taxonomy): Archaea > Halobacteriota > Methanomicrobia > Methanomicrobiales > Methanomicrobiaceae > Methanomicrobium. Next base: position 4,861 of record JAFGWE010000034.1, on the reverse strand, counting down.
CGAAATATGTATCCAATATCAATTATTTCGGCAACCCTGTTTACACATATTCACTAAAACAGGGAATTGAGGACGGTTTTTTAGCTCCTTTCAGGGTGTTTCGTATTGATATTGACAAGGATATCTGCGGATGGAGACCTGATGCGGGAAAGACGGACAGATACGGAAACGAGATAGAAGACAGAATTTACGATCAGAAGGACTTTGACAGGGAGCTTGTTCTTGAGAAGAGAACAGAGCTTGTTGCAGGCAGAATCGCGGACTTTATGAGAAAGACCGACCCTTACGGCAAGACGATTGTATTCTGTGAGGATATCGATCATGCCGAGAGGATGCGACAGTCTCTTGTGAACGCACTGCCGGAATATTCGCAGAAGAGCAAGCGGTATGTGATGAGAATCACAGGCGATTCCGAGGATGGAAAAGCAGAACTGGACAATTTCATAATGCCTGAGGAGAGGTATCCTGTTATTGCAACGACATCAAAGCTCCTTACAACAGGTGTTGATGTCCAGACCTGCAAACTGATTGTAATTGATAAGAGGATCACGTCCATGACCGAGTTTAAGCAGATCATCGGCCGCGGTACCCGTATTAACGAGGAGTTCGGGAAAAAATTCTTTACAATTATGGATTTTAGAAAAGCAACCGAACTTTTCTCAGACCCGGACTGGGACGGCCCTGCACTTCCTGATGAGGATTTTGATCCGGACAGGGAGCATAAACCCAGGGGTAAGACTGAGGAGAGCGACGGCAGGACCCGATATTTTGTAAACGATGTTGAGGTCTCTGTTGTTGCAGAGCGTGTTCAGTATTACAGTGCAGACGGGAAACTCGTTACAGAGTCTTTAAAGGATTTTACAAAGACTGCGGTTGCAAAGGATTACCCGACGCTTGATGAATTTTTAAATCACTGGACGGATGCAGAGAGAAAGTCGGTCGTTGTAGCCGAGCTTGAGGAGAAAGGCGTTTTAATTGACGCCCTAAAGGAGCAGGTCGGATTCGAGTATGATCCTTTTGATCTGATATGCCACGTCGTTTTCGACCGGCCTCCCATGTCAAGAAAAGAGCGTGCCGGAAAGGTCAGAAAACAATCATATTTTGACAGATTCGGAAAAGAGGCCCGTGCGGTTCTGGATGCAATTCTGGATAAATACTCTGATGAGGGTCTTTTGGATATTGAGTCAATGGAGATTTTAAGAGTTACACCAATCAGCAGTTTCGGAACGCCAATTGAGATTATAAACGGCATTTTCGGCGGGCGTGATAATTACCTCAAAGCAATAAAGGGACTTGAGACCTGCCTTTATAGTGCGGAGTGCTGAATTTGTTGAAATTTGGGAGTATTGTTTTCTTTTTGGAAATTAAATAAGTATTATCAGGAATTTTATGTCAGTCAGTGCAACAATAAAATCAATACAGGATATAATGCGAAAGGACGCCGGTGTGGACGGCGATGCACAGCGCCTGAGTCAGCTCGGCTGGATGCTGTTTTTAAAGATACTTGACGACCGCGAGAAAGAGTGCGAGATTTTGTATGATAATTACAAATCCCCTCTTCCGGATGATCTCCGCTGGAGAAGCTGGGCGTCTGATCCGGAGGGGATTACCGGGGATAAACTCCTTGATTTCGTAAACAACATTCTCTTCGTGAGGCTTAAGGATCTGCCTGCACCGGACGGCGCAAATCCGATGGTGTTTGTGATCCGCTCTATCTTTGAGGATTCCTACAATTATATGAAGAACGGAACCCTGATCCGGCAGGTCATAAACAAGATAGAGGACGGAATCGACTTCAACAACACAAAGGACAGGCATACATTCGGGGACATTTATGAGAAGATTCTAAAGGATCTCCAGAGTGCCGGAAATGCGGGTGAGTTCTACACACCAAGGGCTGTCACACAGTTTATGGTTGAGCAGATAACCCCGCGTCTCGGGGAGCGTGTTTTGGACCCTGCATGCGGAACTGGCGGATTTCTGGCGTCCGTTATTGATCTGGTGAGAAAAACGGATGTGAAATCAGTTGAGGACGAACAGCTTCTGAAGCGTTCCATCTCCGGGACTGAGAAGAAATCACTGCCGCATCTTTTATGCACGACAAACATGATTCTGCACGGAATTGATGTTCCGGTAAACATTGCGCATGACAACTCTCTTGCACGCCCTCTTCGTGATTACAGCGAGAGCGACAGGGTTGAGGTTGTCGTTACAAATCCTCCCTTCGGCGGGATGGAGGAGGACGGGATTGAGAAGAATTTCCCTGCGGCATACCAGACACGTGAGACTGCGGATCTGTTCCTTGTGATGATTATGCACCGCCTTAAGGCAGGCGGACGATGTGCAATCGTTCTTCCGGACGGGTTTTTGTTCGGTGAGGGCGTTAAGACCAAAATCAAGGAGAAGCTTCTCTCGGAGTTTAACCTTCATACAATTGTAAGACTTCCAAACGGCGTTTTTAACCCATATACCGGAATCAAAACAAACCTTCTCTTCTTTGAAAAAGAGGGAAAGACGAGTGATGTCTGGTACTATGAGCATCCGTATCCGGAGGGCGTAAAATCGTATAACAAGACAAAGCCGATTCACATCTCCGAGTTCGCGCCTGAGAGAGAATGGTGGGATAACCGCCGCGAAACAGAGCAGGCGTGGCGTGTTCCGGTAACTGACATCATCAAAAACAACTACAATCTCGATATAAAAAACCCGAATGTTGTTGAAATTGACCTCGGACACCCGGAAGAGATTCTGGCACAGTATGAGGCGGCAAAGTCTGCGGCTGACGAGATACGGGCAGAGCTTTTATCAGAGATCAAAGGGGCACTTAAGTAAATAATTTTATCAGGATTTGGGGGATAATTTGATGACTGAAAATATGCCTGGGAAATTAAAGGAATTTATGAACCTTCCTTCTGAGACAGAATGGATTGAATTTAAGGAAGCTAAGGAGGATTATGATTTTGAAAAACTTGGCAGGCTTTTTTCGGCTCTCAGCAATGAGGCAAACCTTAACGGCGAGGATTGCGGATGGCTTATTTTCGGCGTGACAGATAAACTCCCCAGAAATATTGTCGGGACAAATTACCGGAAGACTGCTCCGGGTCTTGAAAGACTTAAACCAAAAATTGCAGAACAGACAAATCACCGGATGACATTTTCAGGGATTCATGAATTCCAGATGGATGATAAAAGGGTGATTATGTTTGAAATTCCACCTGCAACAAGAGGAATCCCTACAACATGGAAAGGAAATGCATTTGGACGTGTACATGAATCCTTAGAATCTTTGACTCTCAATGAAATCGAGAGAATAAGAAATCAAAACGGAGAATCAGACTGGTCAGCAGAAATATGCAGGAATGCATCATTGAGTGACCTTGATTCTGAAGCAGTTTTGTTTGCCAGAGAAAAATACAGGGAGAAAAATCCAAGTCTTTCTGATGAAATCGACAAATGGAATGATGAGGAATTTCTTAACAGGGCAAAGGTCTGCATTGAAGGAAAAGTTACCAATGCTGCTATAATACTTTTGGGAAAAAATGAGTCCGAGCATTTTATATCTCCTGCGATTTCCCAGATCACATGGATTCTCAAGGATAATTTCGGAATTGAAAAGGATTATCAGCATTTTGGCCCCCCTTTCATAATTGCGGTGGATAAGGTCTATTCAAAAATCAGAAATCTGACATACCGGTATATTGCAAATGAAACTCTTTTTCCAACTGAGGTCAGCCAGTATGACTCTTATGTTATCCGTGAAACACTGAACAACTGCATTGCGCATCAGGATTACAAACAGTGTACCAGGATTCAGGTTATAGAAGAGCCGGACGCACTTCTTTTTACAAACAGGGGAGACTTCCTTCCTGGAAGCGTTGAAAACGTAATCATCAGTGATTCTCCGCCGGACTTTTACAGAAACCGTTTTCTTGCAAATGCAATGGTTAATCTCAATATGATTGATACAATAGGAAGCGGGATTAAAAGGATATTCAAGCATCAGCGTGATAGGAATTTTCCAATGCCTGATTATGATTTGAAAGATTCAGGACTTGTTAAGATACGGATTTTTGGGAAAATACTGAATGAAAATTATACCCGTCTGCTTATACAGAGAAGAGATTTGGATATAATGGACATTATTGCTCTGGATAAAATTCAGAAAAAACAGAGTCTTTCCAATGATGAAATAAAGAGATTAAGATCTAAAAAGCTGATTGAAGGCAGAAAACCAATTTTTTTTATTTCAGAATATGTAGCCAAAAAAACAAATTCCCGCGCAGAGTATATACGAAATAGATCATTTGACAAAAATCATTTTAAGGATATGATTGTTGAGTACCTTAAAAAATTTGATGAAGCAAAATACAAAGACTTTGAAGATTTAATTTTTGATAAATTATCAGACGCACTTGATGAAAAACAAAAAAAACATTTCATTCGAAATATTCTTCAGGAAATGAGAAAAGAAAATGTTCTCTCAACTAAAGGATATAAAAAAGGAACATCATGGATTTTATCAAAAAAAGATCAATCCTGATTTTTATGATAGATATGAAACTGTTAATAAAATGACATAGTTTTATGATTGCCTGTTGATTTTTTAATAGTTTTTAGATATTTTAGAGATATTTTTTTAATAATTTTCCCAGATGATTTTTTGAGTTTTTTCCCAACAGGCTTTTTTAAATGGATTTTTTTTGATTTTTTTAATAATTTATTGATGTTTTTTTAATAGTTTTTTAATAGTTTTTTAATAGTTTTTTAATAAATTTTGATGATTTCTTGATGATTTCTTGATGATTTCTTGATGATTTCTTGATGATTTCTTGATGATTTCTTGATGATTTCTTGATGATTT
>JAFGWE010000033.1 GCA_016937345.1 Methanomicrobiaceae archaeon | reverse complement strand
GTGCATATAAACCTTGTCTATTTCGATGAACTTTTTGCAGATTTGTAACCGGACAGCCGATCAGATTAGAGCCAGAACAGCCCCGCAGGACACTTTTTTGAACAGACGCGCAAAAGGGTTCGAAAAAATACAGGTAAAACAGGAGTGAAGTTTGTGCAGCTGCCGCAGTACACCTCTTACCCCGATATGGATTAAGGGCAGAGGGCGGATAAATTTTTTATTTACGGCCAGTATTCAGATAAATTTCAATTATAATCAATTATTTTCAATTTTTTGGAACCAAAACACTTACCACACATTAATAAAAGAATTCAATTAGATGTCTGAAATTTTATTTTATAAGAGGGATATTTGTGTATGAATCAGACAAAGAAAAAATAATTGTAGAGATAAAAAATCTTACCAAAATTTTTGGACAAAAACCAGAAAAAGCTAAAAAACTGATCGATGAAGGTCTGTCAAAAAAAGAGATTTTTGAGAGAACAGGTCAGAATGTTGCCCTTAAAAATGTTAACTTCAATGTAAGGGCTGGAGAGATATTTGTTCTGATGGGTCTTTCCGGATGTGGAAAATCAACCCTTTTAAGGTGCATTAACCGCCTGATAACTCCTGAGTTCGGAAAAATAATAATCGACGGCAATGATATTTCAGGAATTGACAGAAACGAACTCCTTAATCTTCGCCGGTATAAAATTGCAATGATCTTTCAGAGCTTTGCACTTCTTCCGCATAAAAATATAATTGATAATGTAGGATTCGGACTTGAAGTTCAGGGAGCTTCTGATGAAGAAAAATACACAAAAGCAAAAGAGGCAATCAGCCTTGTAGGCCTCAAAGGTTATGAAAACAGCAAGCCTTCCGAACTTTCCGGAGGAATGCAGCAAAGGGTCGGACTTGCAAGGGCACTTGCATCTGACCCTGATATCCTTTTAATGGATGAAGCATTCAGTGCACTTGATCCTCTTATCCGGGGCGATATGCAGGACGAACTTCTGGCAATTCAGGAGAACCTTCAAAAAACAATAATATTTGTTACACATGACCTTGATGAGGCGCTAAAGCTTGGAAACAGAATCGCACTCATGAATGAAGGTGAGATACTTCAGGTCGGAGATGCTGAAGAGATACTGACCAATCCCGCAAACAAATTCGTTAAAAAGTTTGTAGAAGGTGTTGACATGGTCAAGGTTTTAACAGCAGCCGATGTCATGAAAAAACCCGAACCTCTGGTTTCAATAGAATCCGGACCAAACAACGCTCTCCATTTCATGGATGAGTATGGCATTTCAAGTGTATTTGCAGTTTCAAAGAGCAGAAAGTATGAAGGCCTCATATTAGCCGAAGATGCAACCAGAGCAAAAAAATCAGGTGAGAAACTTACTGAAATTGTCAGAAATGACATTCCTTTTGTAAAAACGACAACAAATGTTGCAGATATTATACCAGTGATAGCCGACTCTTCTTATCCTATAGCTGTTCTGGATGAAAATGATAAAATAAAAGGAATTATAATAAAAGGCTCTCTTTTAGCAGCAATTGCACGTATGGAGGTTATTTGAGATGGCAGATTCAGGATTTCTTCCCAAAATCCCGGTTGGAGAGACAGTAGAGACCATCGTTGACGGAATTGATACATATTTCGGATGGTTGTTTGATTTAATAAGCACATTTATTGATTTTTTTATAAGCGGCCTCCAGGATATGCTAATAATCATACCACCACTAATTTTAATCTTAATTATAGCAGTTATCGGATGGTATGTCTCACGAAAAGATTACAAAGCAGGTATTTTAATTGCCGCAGGGCTCCTGCTTATCTTAAATCTCAATCTTTGGGATGAGTCCATGCAGACTCTTGCACTTGTATTAACAGCCTCTCTGATTGCATTAATTATCGGAATTCCGGTTGGGATATGGGCCTCGGCAAGCGACACTGCAAATCAGATTACAAGACCTTTTCTTGATTTAATGCAGACAATGCCTTCATTTGTCTACCTGATACCTGCTGTAATATTCTTCGGACTTGGAAATGTACCCGGAGTTATTGCAACCATTATATTTGCAATGCCTCCTGCAATACGTCTTACAAATCTTGGAATCCGGCAGGTGCCAAAGGAGCTTAACGAAGTTGCAGACTCATTTGGTGCAACTCCGCGACAAAAACTCATAAAAATACAGCTTCCCGTTGCAATCCCGACAATAATGGCCGGAGTGAACCAGTGTATTCTTCTTGCACTCTCAATGACTGTTATTGCCTCAATGATTGGTGCAGCAGGTCTTGGACTAAATGTCCTTACAGGCATTCAGAGAGTTGATATCGGCGGAGGTTTTGAAGCAGGGCTTGCGATAGTAATAATAGCCATAATTCTCGACAGAATCTCACAAAACCTGATTAAAACGTGATTCGGAAACTACTATATAATGTTACCCACATAGAATCATGCAGGGCCGGGACAAATGTTTTCGGCTCTGCAAAAGGTATTTTTTTTGGCAGTGATTTATGAATTGCTGCTCTAAATGCCCTTAAGGACGTGATAAATTGTTTGAAAAAAAAATTAATTTTTTAACTGCCGGTATTGTTGTTCTCTTATCTTTCATCCTGATTGCAGGATGTACGGGAAACACACCGTCCGGACAGACTCCCGGGGAAGCCACAACTTCGGCAGAACAAACCCTTGGAGATGTAAAAATCGGATATGTCCTCTGGGATTCTGAGATAGCAAGCACAAATGTATTAAAACATATATATGAAAAAGCTGGTTACAATGTTGAACTTGTTGCAGTTGATGCAGGCCCTCTGTATCAGGCAATCTCTGATGGCAATGTAGACCTTACTATATCCGCATGGCTTCCTGCAACCCAGGGAAATTACTGGGAAAAATACGGAGACAGTATCGATCTTGTAGGCCACAACCTTGACGGAGCAAAAATAGGTCTTGTTGTGCCCGCATATGTCGGTATTGATTCAATCGATGAAATGAACTCAGTTGCTGATAAATTTAACAACGTAATCACCGGAATTGAGCCTGGTGCAGGAATGATGTCAAATACAGAAGACGCAGTTGATAAGTATGGTCTTGACTTCACAATTCTTGCAAGCAGCAGTGCAGGAATGACAGCAGAACTAACAAAAGCTGTAAAAGACGAAAAATGGATTGTTGTTACAGGATGGACGCCACACTGGATGTTTGCAAGATTTGATCTAAAATATCTTGATGATCCAAAGGAAGTCTTTGGAGGAGAGGAGTACATAGGATCCCTTGCCCGAACCGGACTGAAAGATGAGAAGCCCGGAGTATATGCAATATTAGAGCGTTTCTACTGGCTGCCTTCAGATATGGAATCTGTAATGTATGATGTTGAATCCGGAATGTCTGTTGACGAAGCGGCAGCAAAATGGATTTCAGAAAATCCCGGGAAGGTATCCGGGATTATTGGAGAGTAAAGGGGCATTATAAGGCTCCTTAATTTTTTCATGATTTGCATTAAATCTGAACATTAATTTTTACTTTCACACCATCCGGAATAATTATTAATATCTGTGATGCCTTTTTTGATTTATGTCAAAAATTAATCCTGTCGGCAATAAAAAGCCATTTTCATACCACTCGACAGTTCTTTTTGTAAATGACGTTGAAAAATCCAAAAATTTTTATACACAGGTAATGGGTGAAGAGATAGCGCTTGATTTAGGATTAAATATCGGATTTCAAAGCGGACTTGCAATCTGGGATGGAAATTACGGCAGAAATGTCATATTCGGAGAAGAGATTTTAAAAGAGGAGGCATTTGGTTCTAAAAGAATGCTTGAACTCTATTATGAGACCGACGATATGGACAAAACATATGAAATTTTGAAATCATCAGACACAGAGTTTGTACATAACATTAAAGAGCAGCCCTGGTGCCAGCTTACAGTAAGAATCCTTGACCCTGACGGACATATGATTGAAATAGGTGAAAAAATGGATGTTTGTGTGAAAAGACTTTATAAATCAGGGAAAACACCAGAACAGATTGCAGAATCAACGACAATGCCTTTGGATATTGTTAATTACATGCTTAATCAGTCATAATAAATTTTAAAAAACTTAGTGATTTTTTGATGGTTTTCTGGTAAGAAATTGTTTAATTAAAAAAATTATTGATTAAATTTTAGCTTTCCGGCAGCATACCCAAGCATCTCCAAAAGCTCGGACTCCCGTATCGGTTTTACAAGATAACCGAGCGGTTCTGTCTTAAGTGCCCTTTCCCTCATACTCATATCTGAATATGCGGTGATGTAGATAACATGAATATCAAATTCATCAAGAAGCTTTTCAGCAACCTCAACACCGTCCATATCCCCTTTTATGTTTATGTCCATTAAGATAATGTCAGGCCTTTCATTCATGACATTTGCAAATACCTTTTCAGGACGGTCAACAACTCCTGATACAATATAGCCATGCTTTTTTACCCTCTGTTCGATATCCATTGAGATTATCGCATCATCCTCAACAATCAGTATCTTAATATCGTCCATAATTAACTCCTCTTTAAACACCGTCTGCCTGGAAATTTATCTCGTAATGCGTGCCTTTTTCAGATATAACAGCCATCTTTCCTGACATCTGCCTTTCAATTAAATTGCGTATAAGGCTTAACCCAAGAGAATCTGTTGTATATGGATCAAGCCATTCAGGAAGACCTTTTCCATTGTCAGAAAAGATAAGGGAGAATGAATCCTTTCCATCATCCTCTAGATTTATCTTTACAATGCCGCCGGTGTTTTTGGAGAAGGCATGCCGGAACGAATTTGTTAAAAGTTCATTTATCAAAAGTCCGAAAGGTATTGCGCAATCAAACGGAATTCTGACACCTTCTGCTGCAATAATCACTTTGATGCCCACAGGAATCCCCATTGATTTCCTTAGATCTTCAACAAGACTTTCCAGATATTCATCTGCAATCACATGCTGCTGATCAGTTGAATGATGAAGATTTTCATGGACAAGAGAAAGCGCAATTATTCTTCCTTCGGCTTCCCTGAGGAGATCTTTAATATTTATATCCTCTATTGAAGAGGCCTGTATATTGATCAGACTTGATATTATCTGAAGATTATTCCGCACTCTCAAGTGTATCTCGTCAATTAAGCGTTCCTTATCCCGCAGTGCTTTTCTAATCTCGGTTACATCCTCAAGAATAATGGTAATTCCCGGACTTCCGTCGTCAAATACTGTCGGAATCAGTTTTACCAAAAAGAAGTAGTTTCCGGAGTCGTCCTCCCATTCAATCTCTCTTGATTCTCCCGAACCCCGTAAAAGCTCACTTATGGACTGTAATACAGATGCATTTGAAACAACAGGCAGGGATGATTCGGGAAGCCTTATACCGACCATCTCATCGCGTTCATAACCTGTAAAAGTGAGAAAATTATCGTTTGCCTGAACTATGCGCTGATCAGCATTCAGGACTAAAATCGCGTCAGAAGAGAAATCAAGCATCGCAGATATCGGAACACGGTGCGAGAGGAAGTAGACTTTAGCAACACCTATACTTCTCATATCAACATGCCCCGATATAAGCAGCATGTTAAGATATTTGGAGACAGAATTCCTGTTCATATTAAGAATTCTGGAGATATCTGTTATGCTCAGACCTCTTGGCTCGTCTTTTAAAAGCTCCATTACGCGTGCAAGCTCTCTTTTGCTCTCTTCAATCTGCCTGGACATATCTTATCACGGATAGAATAATCTTAATTTTAATAAGCCTTAATGGTTACCTTAATGATATGCAATAGTGCTACAACAAGAAGATATTTTTATATTTCAAAAGCATCCGGTATCTTTTCCATCAGTAACTATTTTAGCAGGGCAAAAAAGAGATATAGTCAGTAAATTGATAGAGGAATTTCTGGCTGCCGTCTCACTGGCAGGATTTATACTTTTTCTGATACCGGGGCAATTTCGGAAATATTTTGCATCAGCTGCCTGGATCTGTCTTGTTGCAATGATATTTGCAAATTTCCCTGAATATTTCCATGACAACAACCTCGCATACCCGGTAATTGCATTAGTATCCCTGCCTGTTTTATTTATAACAGTAAAACTGCTATTAAAAGAGAACATTACTGTTTTTTCGGTTACAAAAGGCGCCGCCGTTGCATTTATTATATATGCTCCATTTGCTTATCTTGAACCCGCCGGAAACCTTCTGATATCTGCAAACGTATCAATAATTCAGTTATTCCTCAACTCTGTCGGATTTGTCTACACTATGCCGGAGTGGAATATGTTTATGCATGATGTATTCAGGGTTGAGATTGTGCTTGGATGCACAGGAATTCAGGCAATTGCAGTAATGACCGGAATTCTGGCTACAATTCCCTCGGAACTGTCAAAAAAAGTGATCTCGGCAGCAATTATCATAACAACAGTTGTTGTTATGAACTTTGTCAGAAATATATTTGTTATCCTTGCATATACCCAGCAGTGGTTCCAGTTTTTACCGGAGATCTCCTCAAACGGTCAGTACGGATATGAAAGTTTCTTCTGGGCGCACAATATAATATCAGAGTTCGGACTCTCACTTCTAACAGTAATAATAATCCTGACAGCACTCATTAAAATAAATCCGGGCCTCAAAGAATTTATCCGGGAAATCATATTGCTTTACTCAAAAGAGCTGAAAATATTATTCAGAACCAAAAAAAAGATCAATTAAAATTTTATACGGACTCTCATTCAGACAGGAGTAATCCGCATAATTTATTTCTGCGTAAGTGATATTTTTTAGAACATAAATGGCTGCAACTCTTCTTACCCTGTCGCTTATCTCATTCATACTTTTTCTCGCTCCTGTTAAGTTCAGAAATACCGATCTGAGAAGATATTTTGCAGCTTTTGGATGGCTTTTTCTCGCATTTTCATTCTTTGGAACAACTATCGTATACCTTTTTGAAAACGAATTTGTTTATCCTGCTATCGCAGTCTTATCCCTCCCAATATTTGCAATTACAATCAAAAACTGCCTTTATGAGGATAAAACAGCACTCCAGATAACTACTGTTGCAACAATTGCATTCATAATATATTCACTTGTGGCATTCATCGATCCTATCTCAGACTGGATGATTGCACAGCAGGTTGACAACACAGTGAGCGCCCTTTCAGCAATAGGTCATCCCGCATCCGTATCAGCATGGGACACAATATTAAGCAACGGCTATATCATCATAATTACATTTTCATGCACGCCGATTGTAGGAATGGCTGTAATGCTGGGTATTGCAACAGGTGTTGGAGGAACAGGACAGCAGAAAATACTGGCATCACTTTTTGCAATCCTTTCACTTGCACTCCTGAATATTATAAGACTGATATTCGTCGTAGTTGCCTACTCGGAACAGTGGTTTCCATATTTCCTTGATATTGTCTCAAACGGTTACCCCGGATATGAGAGTTTCTACTGGGCGCACAACGTAATCGGCAGAATCAGCTTCACCCTTCTTGGAATAATAATCGTAGGAGGCGGCCTTACTTTTTTTATACCAACAATAAGACAGTTTTACTGGGATATTCTTCACTTCTATTACAGAGGACTAAAAATAATGGCAGATTCCTTTTTGAGAATATTTAAATCTGATTAAACCTATTTTTTAACTGTAGAATATTTATTTTACTTTTTATTTTTACTGTAAAAAGTAACCGGCGGGGCGCTTTACATTGAAAAAAATAAAATCTGTTGAATCTAAAGAGCCACGATCATACAAATTTTATCTTTTCATTGCAGTTTTTTTAATTGCACTTTTGATTATTATATCATCAATATCGGCCGGATATTTCTACTCACAAAATTTGGTCAAAGAACAGGCGCAGATTTCACAAGACGAGATTTCAGAACGTATTTTTTTTGACACCGCACTTATAAATAAGGCTCTGGATATGTATGATACCTCCCTTAATAACAGGGTAGAGACTGATTTTCAATATTTCATGGAAGAGTATGAGAAAAGCGGCGGAAATCCTGATTTGATGGATATCTCTTCTGTTTCTGAAAAAATTGGTGATGACGGTGTAACCCTGTATATAATAAACGAGAGCTATGTGATAACGCATGCCACAAACCCGGACAGCGTCGGACTCGATTTCAGCATATATTCACCTTATTACACACAATATCTTGATGACATCAGAAAATCACAGGGTTTTTTTCCTGAGCGTGTCGTAGCGGAATCAGAGACAGGACTCCAGAAAAAATTCGGATATATGCCAACACCGGACAATAAATATATCCTTGAAATAAGCCTTTACGACGAAGATTTTACAAATGCCAGAAAAGAGCTCAAATTCTCAGAAAAAATTGAAGAGATCGCAGAAATGAGCCCTTATGTAAAGGGTGTGCGAATCTTTAACACAATGAAAAACCCCGTTGGAAAAACCGATTATAATCCCGGTCCGGAATATCTAAGCCTTCTTAACGAGATTCTGGCATCTGAGAGCAGCAGGGATGTCACAGACCCCGAAACCGGAGAAACCCTGAGATATCTCTATGTGCCTCTCAAAAATGATTTTTACGGCTCTGATAACAGTCTTATTGTTGAGCTTAGTCTTGATCAGGGGCCGCTCGAAAAAATGTACTCCGGAATTTTTATCCAGTATCTCTTAATATGCATATTTTCAATAGGGCTCTGCACAGGCAGTGCAATTTTAATCTCACATCATTTCTCAGATGAGATTGAGGGAATTGTCCGGGATGTGGCAATTATCTCCAATGGCAATCTGGAGCATAAAATAAGGTATTCCAAGGCAAAGGAGTTTAAAAACCTTGAAGAGAGCATAAACCAGATGGTCAAAAAGATCCGGGAGAACATTGAAAAATACAAAGAGAGCCAGGCAGTTCTCAAAATTGAAAGAGACAGGGCACAGACTTATTTTGATCTTGCCGAAGTCATATTTATAGCATCTGAAAAAGACGGGACAATAAAGGATATTAATGAAAAAGCCCTCGAAATTCTGGAATATTCAAAAAAGGAAGCAACAGATAAAAATTTCTTTGACCTTCTCTTAAAGGACAATAACAGTGAGAGAGTGAAAAACCTGTTTAATGAGAGTTTAAAATTCCGTAATTTCAGACCTTTATATTTCAGCTGCAGGATACAGACTAAGAGCGGAAGAATCAGGGATGTAAGCCTGAGTGCTGTTATCTTAAAAGATGCTGCCGGTGGAGAAGTTAAAGGGCTTCTAATAACCGGAACAGACATCACAGAAGAGCTTGAAACTAAAAAAGCGCTTGAATTATCCCTTGAACAGAAAAGTGCTCTCTTGAGTGAGGTTCACCACAGGGTAAAAAACAATCTCCAGATTATTACAAGTCTCTTTGAACTTAAATCTTCAGGAACAAAAGATAAAACCCTCATGAAATTTTTAAACGAATCCAAATCACGAATAAATACGATGGCAATTGTTCATGAGATAATGTACAGCACTGATAATTATACAAGAGTGAATCTTTCTGATTACACAAGAGATATAGTCGCAGAAACATTCTCATCCCATAAGCCAAAGAAAAAGATCAATGTATCATATGATCTGGATGATGTTTTTTATGACCTTGATCACTCAATACCATATGGTCTTTTACTCAACGAACTTGTGGCAAACTCAATTATTCATGCATTTAAAGAAGAAGATGGTGGCAGTATATCCATATCACTGAAAATTCAGGACGAAAAAATTATTCTGACCTATAAGGACAACGGCTGCGGCATTCCATCAGATGAAGAATTAAAAGAGAAAGGCACCATAGGATTTTATCTCATTTCAGGCCTTGTTGGTCAGCTTTCCGGAAAGATGCAGATTCTAAGAGAGGGTGGAACGACCTTTATAATCGAACTGGAACTGCAGGGTGAGAAGTCCTGATTTCAGATGAAAATATCAATTGTGATTTCAATGAAACGGTGTATGAAAACATTTATTTCATGAATTTTTTTTCAAATGCCGTATATTAATCCAAAAATAATCCCACCCGATAAAATGAGGATTAAGCCGAATATAACAGATGATATAAAAACAACCCATCGAAACGCCGAAAGAATGTCCGGGGCGGCATCAAAAAGACTCCTGTTTTTATTTCCGATTACATATACACCCGGCTTTACAAACGCTGTCCCAACTCCGCCTGCAATAATCGAGATCGGAATACCGCCGTTAAAACCCGCCCGTTTCTTTCTGTCGGATAAAAAAACCTTCCACGCAGAACCGGATTTGCCTTTTAATGCAAAATATATCAGAAGAACAAGGCCTGTAAATCTTGCCGGAATATAGTTTAGGATATCATCTGTGCGGGCAGAAAACCAGCCTATGCGTATTCTTTCATCTTTATACCCAAGCATCGCATCCATTGTATTAA
Source organism: Methanomicrobiaceae archaeon (assembly GCA_016937345.1). Lineage (GTDB taxonomy): Archaea > Halobacteriota > Methanomicrobia > Methanomicrobiales > Methanomicrobiaceae > Methanomicrobium. The sequence goes on along the minus strand of JAFGWE010000033.1, from coordinate 36,289 downwards.
ATGCACGGTAAAATGCAGAGCCAAAAAGGCCAAAGAACGTGAAGTAGAAGAGCGGCGAGATTACAGAATCAACAAGGTTTTCAGCCATGGATTCATAAGCCCCGGAGAGAATCTCCTCGCCTGTCAGAGATTCTGTGTCCCTTGATACAAGCATCTGAACCTCTTTTCTTCCGCCTCCGGATAAAAGGGCATCCTCCACTTTTTTTACATGCTCCTCCAGGCATCTCCACGCAAGACAGATCTTTAAAAGAAACGGGGCGATAATCAGAAAAATCAGAAACGGAGCATACCTCTCAAAAAGATAAAATGGCACTGAAAATAAAAGAGCTGTAAAAAGAGCCAGAATTATTCCTGATATTCTCTGAAGATATGCAGGATAAAGGCCGGGTCTTCCCCAAAAACCAATAAGCCTCCCAAGCAGGGCGACAGGATGCAGCCTGCTTTGTGGATCTCCAAACACCCTGTCAGCAACAAGGGATAATAAAAGGATTAAGGCCGGCAGCGCCATGCAAAAACAACAGCCATTGAAAGAAGAATTACCGAGGCAAAGCCTGCTGTGTACCCGTAATAAAGATAGCCTGCCCCATATGCGGCCCAGCCGGCTATCATGAATGAAAGTATTGCAAGCGGATACAGATACTTACTTTTTTCAGGATTCGGGGACGGTATTTCATCAAATACATCCGGAATTTCAATCTCTTTATCATGAACATTTACTTTAAAGGACTCTTTGACAATCCCGTATCCTGTAATTATTTCTATCTGGAAACTGCCTGTTGGAGCTGTTGAGAATATGGGAATATGAAATTCCATATTTTCTTTTAAGTAGATGTTTTCATGGAGGAATAGAGTAAAACGGCGGGCGTTTACGACCGAAACGGTAACGTGAAGTGGAGAGCCGTTGTTGATAAGTTTTAATACGACATCGTCGCCTACCTCGACGTCCACACATTCAGGAGTCTCAATCGAGTTGATAGTCCTTCTGTTTATATTTATACTGCATTCTGCCATTCTACAAACACCCCCGCTTTTAATACAAAACTTACTCTTCTTTCTCCCTTGGAAGGAGATCAGGTATACCCTCTGATATCGGGTAATCAACCATACATCTTTCGCATTTTAATCTGCCTTCGATTATGTCTTCCTCTCCGCTATCAAGAATTTCTTTCTTTTCAACTTCAAGTGTAAGACTGCCCTTGCATACCGGACAGCACAATATATCGTAGGTTGACATCCTCATATCTTAATTCACCCTTTTTATCTTATATCAATTATCTGGCTTATCTCCGGACCTGTTGAGATGAGTTTTATCGGGACACCTATGTCCTTTTCAGCCTTCTTTAAAAATTCAATTACTTTTGGAGTGAGCTGGCTGTATTCGGTTGCGCCAAAGCATTCAGGGTCAATATGATCAATTCCTGTGATTGCACCGATGGTGCAGCCGTTGATCATAGCCGAGTATTTTGCCATTTCGCCGTCCCATACTCCTATTCTCCTCTCACGGCGTGTAACTGTTCCGAATTCGGTGATGCCTAAGCGGTGCGACTCATCGCGTGACATCTCGGTACCGAATGGCCCTTCTCCCACACGTGTCGGATATGCCTTAAAGACCACAATTACATCGTCGATTCTTGTGGGCCCAACTCCGTTGTCAGCTGCAATCTGTGATGCGGAAGTATCCTTGCTTGTAACATAGGGATATGTGCCGAAATATAAAGAGATTCCAAAGCCCTGGGTTCCTTCAAGAAGAACATTTTCGCCGCGGTCAAGTGCCATATTTATCTCAAGAGCTGCGTCTATTAGATATTTTTCAAGCTCCGGAATGTCTTTTGCCTGCTTTGCAGTCCTGTTTACACGTGCAACATTTGCAGGGCCGCACCCTGTTCCTGTTGAACCTATCGTTTTTGAGAGGTGTTCATTGCCCTTATCCTGAATAATGTGCTCCTCTTCTATAATGCTGCATCTGCCGTCGATAAAAATGCGGCCATCCACGCCTACTTTTTCAATCTCAGCCTTTAAGACATTTGGATCTACTAAAACACCGCTTCCGATTAAGAGTCTTGCATCCGGAAAAACAAAGCCTGACGGTATCATTCTGACACCGTATTCCTTGTCTTTGACCTTTACAGTATGTCCTGCATTCGGCCCGACTCCGCCGCGTGAGATAATTGTGGGTTTATCCTTATGTGCAACATGGGCGACAATCTTTCCCTTGCCTTCGTCGCCAAAAAAGCCACCTACTATTATAGTACAACTCATTTATGTTTCATTAAAGATGACGTCAGCATTCAAGATAAAAGTATCATGATGATCTTTTAAAGCAGAAAAAAAAGATTTTTTTCGTGAAATTTTTTCCAGGAAATTTTTTGATTCTTTGTTTATATTCCTTAATAACCACTCTGATTCCTGATATATTGCAATAAGAGTTAAACATAATTTCTCTGTCATACATGCGATGACTTTTTCCCTTAAGAAAAGTTGAAGCGCACCAAAAAAACCTGTTTTTTTAGTCTTTGGTATAATGAATTATAAAAAAGATATATTTTTTATTTAATCTCTATATTTTGATTGTTTTGGTTTTCTAATTTTTTTAATTCCAATAATTCCGCTTTAATTCTATTTTTAGCTTCATATGTGGTTTTTTCCAGTGGAAACAAAGGGGTCTTGACAATTCTGTCCCGGAAATATTCAGTGTGTCATAAAAACCTTTGATTATGTATGATTCTGACTTGAAATGTTCATAAGAAAGATTTAATGAATCCTTAAGTACTGATGCAGACCGGTAATGGGTGGAAATTCCAACTGAATTTATCTGAACTGTCAGAGGATTTTTGACCAAAATCTGAATTTTTCCAGTGGAAACAAAGGGGTCTTAGCTGACGGTTTTTTCCATGTTTTAACAATACATAATGGTTATAAAAAAACTGATATTTTACGTGAAAATCCAAAAAGAAAGATTTATATTATATTTATCATTCTGTAAAATCTTCAGCCTTTAATTTTTAAAAAAATTTTAAAGATAGGAGAGGAACTCTTCAATCCGCTCTACTGAAGTCATAAGATCTTCGCGGGAGACTGCATAACTGCATCTTATATGGCCTTTTCCTGAAGGTCCAAAGACGTTTCCGGGAACTACTGCCACATGGTGCTCTTTTAAAAGTCTCTCGGCAAACTCCTCATCCGAAATATTATAATCGCTGACATTCGGGAAGGCATAAAAAGCTCCTTTTGGCAGATGTGTCTTAAGACCTGCCCTGTTCAGACCCTTTACAAAGAGATTTCTTCGTATCTTATATTCCTGAACCATCTCGCGGCATGCATCCGCACCATTTCTTAATGCCTCAACTGCGGCATGCTGTGCTGTTGTCGGTGCAGACAGCATTACATACTGATGAATCTTGAGCATCGCACTGCATAGCTGTTCGGGTGCACAAACGTATCCCACACGCCAGCCTGTCATAGAGTACGCCTTTGAAAAACCGTTTATTGTTATTGTCCTCTCAAAGAGAGAATCCACAGATGCAGCACAGACTTTTTCTCCCTCATAAGTAAGCTCACTGTATATCTCATCACTTATTAGCAGAAGGTCGTGGTCAACTACGATATCAGATATCGCCTTGTAATCGTCTTTGCTCATCACTCCCCCGGAAGGATTGTTCGGGAAGTTGCAGAGAAGAACTTTTGATTTGGGAGTTATATGCTCCATTAATGAGTCGGGAGTTAACCGGAATTCATCCTTTTCGTGACAGGGAACAGGAACAGGAACTCCCTCAGAGAGTATTACATTTGAGCAGTATGCAATGTATGAAGGATCAGCCACCAAAACCTCATCACCGGGGTTGACAACTGCTCTTATTGCAATGTCAAGTGCTTCTGATGCTCCGGTTGTGATTATTATCTCATTTTTCGGATTGTAGGAGACGCCGAAACTTTCGCCGAGGTATTTTTTTATCTCATTTCTAAGCTCGATAAGGCCGCTGTTTGACGTATATGCAGTCTGGCCCTGTTCTATAGATCTTATTGCCGCTTCCCTTACATTCCAGGGCGTGTCGTAATCAGGTTCGCCAACGCCAAGCGATATGACATCTTCCATCTCCTGTGCAATATCGAAGAATTTGCGTATGCCTGAAGGTGGTATCCTGCATACACGTTCCGAGCGAAAATCTCTCATATTTTATCTCCTCTGTGTTAAACGGATGATTTCGGTTAAAACCCGATAATTATCTTAAATTATTCTCCGGCTTTTTATCTGTATGATATTTTTGATCCGCAGGGTAATTTATTTATCCGAATTTTCCGGGATTTTTATTCTAATTATCTTTTTTTTATTACTTTTAGAATGTATAAGGAAGCCTCTCGCCTGTTTTTCTTTCGAAGAATTCAAGACCGTTTTCCTTATAAGTCTTCATAATAAGTATCGTACCTGTCTCTCTGACCTGTTCTAAAGGCGCTATCTGCTCTGCAACAAATCGTGCTATCTCATGAATATTTTTTGCAACTACCAGAAGTTCAAGATCATATGCACCGCTTATAAGACGAAGTGACCTTACCTGCCTGTGCCTTGAGATCCTTTCTGCAATCTTGTCGTACCCGAAATCTCTTTCCGGCGAAACCTTTAGCTCGATTATTGCCGCAACGATGCCTTCACCTGCTTTTTCCCAGTCAATGCAGGCCATATACTTCTTTATTACACCGTCCTCCTCTAAAACGGCGATGCGCTTTTGAACCTCCTCTTTTGTGAGATCAACCATATCGGCAAGATTTTCAGCCTCTATGCGGCAATCCCCCTCAAGAAGGGTCAGAATCATTCTGTCCTTATCATCCATACTATCACTATAGTTTCCTTTCAGACTTTAATGTTTCAAATAGATCTGCATTTTTAAGATTATTAATCAGTATTAGCCAATATCCGGATTTGAATATTTATAAGTAAAAGTTAAGTGAAAAAAGAAAAATTCTGATCTCCTGATTTATCTGAAAAGAGTTTTAAATCTTGATTTGTCAATCTGGCTTAGCCGCTCTTCGTCAAATCTTTCATCACCTGCAAGAGTCCTTTTAATGCCGGATGTTCCTGTGCCAAACCACATCTCCTTTGTTCTTCCATATCTTCCCCTTGAAACTACACGGGAATTTATGACACCAAGCATTGTGAGTTCTGAGATGAGATCTGTTATCCTTCTGTGTGTCAGCACATCAATGTCAAGAACCTGGGCAACATCGCGGTACACCTGGGCAACCTCCCCTGTTGTGAATACCTGCTTGTTCATTTCGGAGAGAATAAGCATAGAATATAAAACAGCCTTGCTTTGTGTGGGAAGTGAAGATACACAGACTATAAGACTGTCAGTCTCAATTTTTTGCTGCGCATTTTTAACATGCTTTTCAGTTACACGCGGAGCGTCTTCTCTTTCTGCAAGCTCTCCTGATATTCTCAAAAGATCAAGTGCGCGTCTTGCATCACCATGCTCCTGGGCAGCAAGTGCAGCGCAGAGAGGTATCACGCCATCATCTAAAATTCCGTCTGCAAACGCAACGTCAGCCCTCTGCTTCAGAATATCACAAAGCTGGGGGGCATTATAAGGAGGAAATACCAGCTCTTCTTCAGAAAGTGATGATAAAACCCTTGGATCAAGAAAATTTGTAAACCTGAGATCATTTGAGATCCCAATCATGCTTATCCTTGCATTTTTTAATTCGGAGTTGAATCTGGTCAGATTATAAAGGGTTTCATCCCCGCTTTTCTTTACAAGCTTGTCAATTTCATCAAGTACTATGACATTTACACCGCCAATAGCCTCAACCATATTTTTTAATTCGGAATAAACCTGATCAGTAGGCCACCCTGTCATTGGTATGCTTGATCTTGGTTTGTCACTTGATTTGCTCTCCAGATCTTCAAGCTGGTTTGCAATCTGTGCAAGAACCCTGTACTGAGTGTCAATGAGTTCACAGTTTAAATGTATTACATTGCATGCCTTTCCCATCTCACGACAAGCATTTTCAAGCTCAGCACCGACATATTTGACAGATGCAGTCTTTCCTGTCCCGGTTTTACCATAAATAAGGATATTTGACGGTGTTTCTTTTCTGATGGCAGGTGCAAGAATTGATGCAATTGAATCGATCTGCGGTCTTCTGTGAGGGAGGATGTGTGGCCTGTAAGAATGCCTTAAAACCTCCCTGTTTTTGAAAATACCTTTATTATTCAGATATTTTGTGAATAAACCAACCGAGGTGGTGACACCCCCCTCACCAAATCCTGATTCGGTTTCATAATTTTTTTCTGACAATTTAAGACCTCCAAATTATATAGCGGGAATAAAAACCAGGTGCAACCCCCATGTGTCGGTTTTATTCTACTCGGATCTTAAAAAAATCGGCAACAACCCAAAAATTTCGCTGATAAGATCCGGAAAGTGAAAGATTATAGAGTCTCCGTACCCCATTTTCAACTCCATAAATTTCCGTAACTATAATTTAATGAATCAATTCCTTATTAACCCCTATGTTTCCACTGGAGATGGAAAAGATCGGCGACGGATGCATAAAGACATGAAAAAATATTCCTTTTTCAATTCTTAAAAAATAATATCTTTAGAATGAATTTTTCATTATTCAATTTTTCTTGATTTTTTCAAAATTCAATTGATTTTTCTTTTTTTTTGTTTATCAGCAATTCGGGATCTTTGTATAGAGACCCCCCTTTGTTTCCACTGGAATAAAAAAATTAAGTGCATATTTTTGCGGCTGAGAATATTTTGAATAAATTAAATTTAATCTGAGAATAATCATTTTAGAATGTGTGAGTAATACTATATAAAATAAATGAAATGATTAGTAACAAAAAAGAAGAATAAAACTGAAAGTAATAAGAAAAAGAAGAAAAAAATAGGACTTTTCTAAAAAAATGAAAGAAATTATTAAAGCAAAAGAAAAAACCGGACTTTAATAAAACTTTAGTCAAATAAGAAAAAAAATTAAAAAATCCGGAAAATTATTAGAGTAAATTAATAAAATTTAGTAAAATCAAGACAAATTGAAGAGAAAAAATTGAAAAAAAGGAAAAATCCTGATCAAATTGAATAATAAGATTAAAATGAACTAAAATTTAGAAAGGGGGAAAAAGAAAAGAAAAAAATCATTTTCAATTAAATTAAAAAAATAATTACAAAATTAATTATCAAATTAATTATCAGCAACCACATTCCCTCTCACACATTATCCTCTCCAGTGGAAACAAAGGGGTCAGGGATGTTTTCAAAAATTATCATTATACAGACCTGAAATGAAAAAAGAATCATAAAAGACTATAAACAAAGAAATGAAAATTTCATCAGATTCTTTAAAAAAGAATGCAATTTTCCTTTTCTATTGTTACACAGTTGTTAAAAGTTAAATTATGAGTTAAATTGAATCCGTTTCCTAAGGAAAAAGAAAATAAAAGATCCATTACTAGATCCGTTATTTTGAGACATCCAGAAGAGCAACCCTTTCAAGGACCAGTTCTGAAATTCTGTCAGCTCCAACGGATTCTGTTTCTTCTTCAGATATTTCAAATAATTTCATTATTCTTTTTATTTTTTTATACGGCAATTTTTGACTTTCTCGGTTACCAAAAGCATGAATATTTTTACCTTTTCCTTCAGTGAATTCAAAACAGCCTTTTAATTCATCAAAAACAGCATCAATTTTTTCAAAAACTTTTCCCTTTTTCAGTGAAAATTTATCATCTTTTTTAATTTCGATAATATTCTTACTGCTTTTGCAATCTTCGATTATACAGACAGAAATATAAAGGCTGTTTTTTCCTTTTTTAAATCCGAATGCTGTAGCCTGGCTGCATTGTCTTGTTCCTGCTGCATAAAGCAGAACCTCCATTTCAAAAGAGTTTGATATGGGTTTTTGCTCAAACCAGGACCTTTTCGCATGAAATACGGCACTTTCAATATGTTCGTATCCTGCAATGTTCTCTTCATTTAAGCAGATAATACAGGCGTTATATCTGTCAGCAATTTTTTTAATTCTTAAGAGATATTCAGGAATGTCTGCAATATCGGCTGTTGCAGGTTTTATTCCACAGAATAGTAACATTCTGCCATCTTCACCCGGAGAAATTGTGAAATAATCCCCGGAGTCATCGGAATAATGCCGGGAAAATCTCTTTAATTTGAAAATTTCAGTCTCAGTCATATGATCTTTTTTATTCTTTTTTTCGTAATTTTTGTTATAGCGTTTTTTCAGATTTTAAATCTTCCCCTGAAAAATCAGAATTCAAAGAGTGATCTCTGCTTTTCTGTCTCTTTGTTACTTCTCTTCTGATCCTTTTCCTCAACTTTCAAACCTTTAGTGATTCTGGTTTTTTTAAGATTTTTTACCGCTTCATCATTTTTAGTGTTTTCCGGAATCTTTGCTTCTGAAACATCCTGTTTTTCTCTCTTTAAGTTTTCTTTTGATTTTGAATCAGGCTCTTTAAAGTCATTAATTTTTTTGCTCTCAAATCCGGAGTAGTCTCTTTGCTCCTTTTGAACCTGGTTTAAAAGCTGCCTTGCAATCTTCTGTCCCAGGATAGCAGACAGCTTATCATAATTTTCCTCCCTTATACTCAAAGGACCTGTAAATCCGTTGTTAAAAAGTCTTCTTGCACGAACACGTCCAATGTTTTTTAGTTTTACAAGCGGAATCAGCTCACGCTTGACACCGTGTCTCATCCGAAGGCCTGTTTCTAAAACCTGCATTTTTAATTCGGGAGCCATCATATAGGCAAGTCTTGAAGTTGAATATAAAAGCCAGTTCATCCCCTCAACAACATTGTATATATCTCCGGGGCCGACACCGAATCTTGTACATATGGTGTCATCACCGACTTCGGATATCCAGTTATCAAGGAGCATCGCGGTTTTTAAAACCCGGAAATCCTCCTCCATTGAATCGTAGGAGATCTCAACCCAGAGTTCGTCCTCATGTTCATAGTAAAAATTTTCAAGGATTGGGATGTCATCTTTTTTGACGTACAGGGTGTACATATCCGGAGTTTTGCATAAAAGCTGCAAAAGGCCAATATCAGAGAAGACCGGCGGAAGTTTCTCCTCCTCTTCAGGCAGTTTTTTCTTTTTTATCTGAACACCGGATGTTAAAAGATTCTGTTTTTCTTTCAGAACTGTTGTGATTATCTCGGCGCTTACAGGATTTATATAAAGGCGTGAAACAAGATTTCCGTATTCTGTCGCAGAAAGATTATCACTGATTTTTGTTATCATTCCTGCTGATTCAAGATAATCTATTGCCTTATTCACTATTTCGGTCAGGTAGGTTGTCTTTTTGTTTGTGTACACATAAAAAGTTCCTTCGAGAAAAGAGACGAGATTTTCTGTGTTTCTGACAAAACCTGTCGAAATTACAGATAGTATCTGGGCGCTAAGAGCTGATTCATCATCAAGACGCGATCTGACATCCTCTGCAGGAGCACTGATGAACTCCTCAAAAAGACCGTTTGCCATATCCCGGCCTTTTGCAATCAGAACCGACTCTCCGTAAGGATCAAGGTGCGGCCTTCCTGCCCTTCCTGCCATCTGCCGGTATTCACGGACAGGTATGGGAACCATACCCTCGCCCCCCTTAAATCTTAGAAAATCCCGGATTACAACACGTCTTGCAGGGAGATTCAAACCTGCGGCAAGAGTTGGTGTTGAAGATATGACTTTAATGTGGCCGTCGCGAAAACCCTGCTCCACAATCTGCCGCTGCTCTCTTTTCATTCCGGCATGATGAAAGGAAGCGCCCTTTCCGGTGCAGACAGCAAGGGTTTTCCCCATATCAGTCTCTGATACAGCCTCCAGCTTTTTCTCTAGCTCTTCTAGTTTCTCATCAGAAAAACCTGATTTTTCAAGGGCTGTTGCCATCCGTTTTGCAAATCCTTCAGCATTTCTCCTTGAATTAACAAAGACAAGACACTGTCCGCCTTCATCTATGCAGTCAAGGCAGAGGTTTGAATCATCGTTTTTCGTCGGAACTTTAATCTTTTTCTCATTCTCCTCGAAATATATGGTATCTGAAAAAAATACTCCCTCTTTCAAATCTACAGGACGCCAGTCCGATGTTACATGGTCTGCTGCCAGCCAGCCTGAAAAAACCCGTGGGTTTCCGATTGTTGCTGTAAGGGCAAGTATCTGCATATTTTTGTTGAGGTACCTGAGTTTTGTAATCACCATCTCAAGCGTAGCACCCCTGTTTTCAGAATCTATCAGGTGCGCCTCATCCAAAACCAGACAGTTTATTAGATCCATCCATTTTGCATTGTTTCTGAGAAGTGAGTCAGCCTTTTCACTTGTTGTAATTATAATATCATTTCTTCCGAGGTACTCATCGCGTTTGTCTAGATCTCCTGTTGCAATTCCGACTCTGACTCCCTTGTTCTGGAATTCCTCAAACTTTTCAGACGCAAGCGCCTTTAAGGGTACAACATAGAGGCATTTTCCGCCGTCTGCAATTTGGCGATGCATCGCCATTTCTGCAACAAGTGTCTTTCCGCTGGCTGTCGGGATTGAAACAAGCAGATTTTTTCCATTTAATAGCCCTTTTTTTACGCATTCCACCTGCGGGGGATACAGCTCATGAATTCCTTTATCTTCGTAGACATCTGTAAGTTTTTTTGGAAGGTCAAGTTCTGAGAGCATCATAAACTCTTAAGACACCCCTTTGTTTCCACTGCATTCTGAATTATTGTGGGTATTATCTTAAAATAAGCCTTGATAACAGGATTTTTTTTCATTGGAAATTCAACTCCGGCATAAATTTACCAGATAAAAAATTATACAGGAGGTTCTGGGCCAGACTCTTTCTATTCTTTTTAATTTTAGTAATTCCTTTAATAAAACCGGTTAGAAATCCAAAATCTTTTAATTTCCAAAACCTTCTTTCAAAGAAAAAATAAATTGCCATGTTATCAGATTTCCGTAATTTTTTGCCGGATAAAGTATATCTCATTTGAATTTTACATGAAAATTACTTAGTAACTTACATGAAACAGTGCATGAAATATAATTTCATGAACGTTTTTTAAAAAATCAGCCGGTTTTGCAATTATTCTCGAATTAACCGGATAATTTTTAATTTTTGATTTTTTCTGTTTAATTTTATTCTCTTTGTTTAATTATCACTTTTTTAAATTTATTTGTCTTTTATTTTTAAAATATGAATTTTTTTATTGTTATCCAGTTTTTATTAGTAATAATATTCAAGTATGTTTGCCTTTGCCTCTTTCTTCTTCCTGTCAAGATATGAGAATACGCTTTCGTGCGGCAGACCTTCAATTAACATTTCAATTGCGGTCTTTGCGGTTTTGACCTGATCGAATTCTCCTATAATTGCGACAGTCTTTCCGGATACCGAGAGTTCTGCGCCTGTTAAATGTTCAATCTGTTCACGGGATTTGCCTGCCTTTCCTATAATTCTTCCCCTTATTCTTTCCATCTGCTTTGGTGTGTTTGCGCTTGTGCCGAGATTGACTATATCAAGAATGATATCCTCATCCTCAAGAAGTGTAAAAGCCCTCTGTGGTGAAAATCCGCGGTTTATTGCACGTACAATGTCCGCAGTCTTTAATACGGCAATCGGGTCCTCGGATTCTATTGTGACAATCCCCTCTTCACTGTCAACCTCCAGTTTAGTATTTGTCTTCTTCTCAATCTGGCGTTTTGTGCGGCCGCCCTTTCCTATAATAACCGCAATCCTGCTCTGGGTTATCTTCTCTTCCTGTATTGTCATTTTTTATTCCTCTTCCTGTTGTGAATACTATTGACCCTGTAAGCGTAAATTATTTTGCGGCAGAACAGGATAACTTATAATTTCATAAAAAAAAACATTCTTTCAAATGAAAAGAGGACTGTATTTTTTATATATTACTGTAATAGCAGTTTTTTTTGTTTTATCTTCAGGCTGCACCTCAGGTGAGAACCCGTCTTTTGATGCAATCTCCACTTCTGATGAACATGTGGATAATCTTATGCAGAGTTCGCTTCTTGTTTTGCAGGGAGATACATACCGTGGAATCGAAGACCTGTTTTTAGCTGCAAAAGAATGCTCGGGTCTGGTTTATACAAAAGAGGCCAGTTCCAATACCACATCAGAAAATCAGATAAATATTGGCAGCAATTCAGAGCTTTCTTTAAAGATGTCTGAAATTATTTCTGAGAATAAACATGTTCTTTCTGTTGCATATATCGGAAATGATGGTCTTTTAAAAGAACTTTTGCCAGAATCAGATGATCTTTTACCCGGGGACTCACTTTCATATCAGGATTCCGTTGTTTTAATGAATGAAAACAAAATACCCATGCTTACCGATCTCTTTGAGTTAAAGCAGGGGGGCTATGGCGCTGCTGTTTATTATCCGGTGTTTTCCGGCGACATTTATACGGGATTTATCAGTATTGCATTTAAGCCGGAGAAATTTTTCAGCGAATATGCAGCATTATTAAAGGAAAAATCAGACCTTGAGGTGATGGTATTGCAGACTGATGGCATTATTCTCTATGATCCGGACGAATCAGAGACAGGGACTCCTACATTTAACAACCCCGAATATGCAGAATTCCCTGAAATTATTGAGGCGGCAGAAAAGATTGTAAAAGAATGGTCAGGAAATACAGAATACAGCTATTACTCCACAGGAACGAAAAAGACTGTGAAAAAGAGACAATTCTGGACGACGGTTGCAGCCGGTGAGAATGAATGGAAAATAACGGTTATCAGAAACAAATAATTCAGGGATAATTCAGACTCCCAAAAAGTGAATTTTTTTCAGAAGTGACTGTCAGATTAAAAAATAAGCCGGAATCCAAAAAAAAATCAGATAATATTTTTTAAATATTTCCGCCTGTTAAATTGGAAGATTTGGTGCTCTTTTTCTCTACAAAGGCGCCTTTTATTATATCACTGTCAACAAGCGGTGAAATCTCTCCTGTCTTTGCATAGTGGTAGAGAAGTGCAACCAAAATTCCCTGAAGTGCGGATATGAGAATTGCCGATATTGCAAAGACGATTATTGTAAGTGTGGCCATCCCTTCAAACACCTCAAAGGGCATAAAAACAGCTGATAAGAATGTGCCTGCGATAAGCAGTAATGCCGGTATCATAACAATTGCGAATGAGAATCCGGCAATGACAGTCTCGCCCCATGTCTGCTTAAAGAGATGCCATGATTCCTTAATGGAAGCTACTGCCCCGAGATCCTCAAATATCATAACCGGAATTACAAAGAAGGTAACAAGATTCCAGACTGCTCCTGCAATTCCGATCACAATTTCGGTAAGTATCCGGCCCAGTGGATTGTCCGATTCCCTTAAAAGACTTAAGAGAAGGCCTACAGTTGCTGCTATAAACGCCCATTTGAACAGTGCTCCTGTTTTTGGAATAGCTGCACTGATACCGTCTTTAAAAGCCGGATCATTGCCTCTTATCACCTCGGTTGCGTTATGCACAATTCCGGCCTTGAAAAACGAGGATACAAATGCCGTTACCAGAAGTATTACAAATAATAGCAGTATCCAGGCTGCATACCCTGAAACTCCCATATTTTCAGGGTTTATACCTGTACCTGCGAATATGAAAAGTGCCGGGATAAAAAGCAGCCCAAGTATGAGAAGAATTATAATTCCGGATATGACCGGGTATAAAAGAAGGCTTTTTTCCCTTGAGAGAATGGTGAATGTCTGCTTAAAAAGCAGCCATCCCTTTTTGATCCTTTGAAACATATTTTTTCTTTTTGATTTCCCCAATATAATTTCGTTGCGATAAGAGATTTCTGAAGAGCTCTTTTTCCCGGGTTTTAGTAATTTCTTTGCATTTATTTTGCTGTAGTCTCCGGTAAAAATTATATACTCCCAGCATGTTATATAGATCTAACAAAGTGTTCTATATTTCTAACACCCTTTATCTCAACAGGTGAATATATGGAAAAAACAGAAAAAAGAATTAAAGATAGACGTATTGTGCTTACAGCATTACTGGGAATTTTAGCTGTAATTATTGCACTTCTGGTTATTTATCTGGGCACGGGGGGAGTCTCTCCTGCTGCTGTTGTATGGGGACTTATGATTATTGCACTCCTTGCAGCACTTACTGCAGTAAAGACCGGCAGAAAAAAGGAGTATAATTATTTTGGGGTTGCCTTCGGTGCCCTGATGGTGGTTGCAGGACTTACGATCAGTTTTTTTTCATTCTTTGGCGACGGGGAGATTGCAGGTTCGGGGATGATTACCGGCGGGTTTATTCTGCTCTTCATCTGCCTTATATCACTAAAAAGACCTGCTGACAGGGATATCAGGGACGAGCGTTCATTAAAGATTGGCACATGGGCGATATCGTACTCATGGTATCTTACCTTCCTTTTAGTCATCGTGATGTTCTGGCTCTCTTACCTTGATGTTGTCACAATAAAAGCTGAGACGGCTCTTGGAGTTTTGATAATGCTTATGCCTCTTAGTACAGTTGTATTCCAGTGGTATTTTTCAAAGAAGGGCGATGTGTATTAGGCAGGAATCTGCGGAGAACAGATGATGGATACCAAAATACGGGAATTTCGGGCGAAGAAGAATATTACACAGGCAGAGCTTGCAGAATTAGTCGGTGTCAGGCGGGAGACGATTGTGTTTTTAGAGAAGGGGAAGTACAACCCTTCCTTAAAACTTGCACATGATGTCGCAGTGGCGCTTGATACCACAATTGATGAGCTTTTCATCTTTGATTGATCAGCCCGGAAATTTGAGTTTTCAGACTTTCGGAGAAGGGAAGTCAGTTCGGACATCAATTGAAAAAAGATCAATCGAAAATGATATATGATGAATAATCAAGGTTGAAAAGAATGAAAAATCAAGGATACATTATTTTTATTTTGTTTATAATAGCCATAATCCTCTCCTCGTTTGTGCTGATATCCCCGCAGGATGACTCCTGCACTTCATGCTCAGCTCCCGCTGGGATAATTACGGTGAATGGCATCAGCTTTGAGAGCCTTCTCTCCGGGGATATGAAATACTTCCGGCATGTTGACCCCCGCGATATTGGCAGGGCCCTGGATATCAGCATGTATGATATGGATGACTTAATCCGGCAGGCAGAGTCTCTGGAAAGTGTGGTAGAATCAGATCAGACGGAGGACGGATTTGCAGACCTTGCAATGAATCTTCAGACTGATGTTGTGCTTGCATTGCAGGAGGCAAACAGGAATACACCGCGTTATTCTCCGCGGGAATTGGGAGAAAGCCTTCCTGTGAGTGTCTCACTTCTTGAGAATTTTGCATATGTTCCGGCGGAATGGGACCAGACCGGAGGCTCGCCGGATCACTGCGGGAACTGCTGGGTATGGGCTGATACCGGCGCTCTCCAGATGGAGCTTTTCAGGCAGAAATGTATCAGAGATGCTCTTTCTGTTCAGTACTTCACCTCCTCATATCACAACGGAACAGGGATCTGGGCCTGCTGCGGCGGAAGCCCGGTATTTTTTGCGGATTTTTATAATATAACAGGAAAAGCCATTCCTCTGGCCAACATGAATGCCTCATTTGCAGATTCTGGAACAATGTGTGAGAATGGTGAATCAACATCAGTTCCGGCGTCTGCAATACAGACCAGTCCATACTATCCAATAGAAGAGATGCATGCCGAGATGATTTCAACGAATGCAGTCTATGAGGAAGAGGAGATATCCAAAGAGACCACAATTGATTCTATAAAATCCGCTCTCATTTCAGGCAGTGCGGTTGTTATAATCTACACTCCGGATGACTGGGATCCATTTATGGATTTCTGGGAAAATGAGAGTGAATCAGCAGTTTTCAGGCCTGAATCAACGCCCGGTGCAGCAGGAAACGACGGGGGGCATGTCATGCTGATTCTTGGCTATAATGATACTGCTCCAAAAGACAGGTACTGGACTGTTTTAAACAGCTGGGGAGCACCTGAAAACAGGCCGGCCGGGACATTTAATCTTGATATGGATCTTGATTATTCAATGCAGAATCCCGACGGAGTGAACTCCTTTGAATTTTATGTGCAGAATGTAACATGGGGCGGGGACATTTCAGAACTTTGAAGGCACCGAAAAACTTCAGACACCCGATATCTTTTTTTTTAAAAAATCGATTTTGATCTGGGCATGCATCCGGTTTTTGCAGCTGAAGAGCTTTCTGTCTCTGATGATTAATTAAGGCCGAAAAAAAGTAAAAAATAATATTTTTCAGATAAGTTTTTTTCCGGCATCAGGGCCCGGTCTGCACTCAAAGACCTCTGTTACCTTTATCACAAAAAGTCCCTTTGCCGGAAGATTCGGGTTTTTCTCATGAAACAGCTTCTTTGCCGCTTCGTACTCTTCGCCTGCTGTCTCCATCTTTGCATCACCCTTTATCTGGTAGCACCCCTTTACACCCTCGCCGTAGAGGTAGATTGATGCATGCGGATTTTCTGCAACATTTGCGGCAGTCTTTAGCATAAAATTGTCAAGAATCCAGATGGTCTCAGGGTCTTTTAGATGCAGGGTTGCCATTGGTGCGACATTTGTGATTCCGTCCTTTGATGCTGTTGCAAGAGGCACGACTTTTGTATTTTTAAATGCCTCAATAATTTCCTCGCTTAATTTTACCATTATTTGTGCTCCTTTTTTGATTTCAGAGTATTTTGATTTATATCACGTTATAAATTTGCTTCAGACTGCGGGGGCTTTTGCAGTCTTTTTTACTGACAACCGCTCCATCCGCAGTTTTTGCAGATTCCCTGATTGCAGCCCTCGCCGAATTCAAGTTCGCAGTCGCATTCAGGACATCTGTTCTTTTTTGTTTTTTCACTGTCTGAGACATCAGAAATCTCCCAGTCGTTAAGAGTTGTAATCTGCTGATTTGATGCCGCAAGATCAATGCATTTTCCGACGACATCGGCACATGAAAGACCTTCGGAATTTTTGTTTTTGATTGCTGATACGCAGTTTACCTTTGCAAACTGGCGGATGAACTTCTGATACGGAACACCGTTCTGAAGACCTGTTGAAATTGAGCGTCCGAGTGCGTTTGAATTTGCATCGCAGCCTCCTATCCCCACAGTTCTGATAAATACCTCCCAGGGATTTCCGTTTAGGAGATTTACCGTAACGTAAAGCCGGCAGCATCCGGACTGGCACAGATATGTCTTTCCGGAAAGCTCCTTTGGCCTTGAAACTATTGTTTCAACCGGAACTTCTTCAGGTTTTTCTGTCTTTTCTGAGAGCTCTAAAACAACGCTCTGGCGGCTGCCTGTCCTGTATATTGTAAGACCCTTGATACCCTCATGCCAGGCAAGGAGCAATACAGCCTCTATATCCTTCTTAGTTGCGGAATTTGGCATATTTATTGTCTTGGATATGGATGCGTGAACACTCTTCTGAAACGCTGCCTGCATCAGAACGTGGGATCTCCAGTCGATATCAAGTGCTGTTTTAAAGACCCTCCTGAAATCCTCAGGCAGCCATTTTATATCCTGAATTGAGCCTGTCTGATGGACGTGGTTTATCACCTCTCTTTTTAAGTTCTCTTTTTCGGATTCAGTCTTATTAAGAGAAAGAATTGTCTTCTCAAGTTCTGAATCAAATATGGGGTGAAGAATTTCAAATGTCTTTTGCACAGTGTCCTTTCTGGTATATGCGTATGAGAATACAGGTTCAATGCCGCTTGAACACCCAGCAAGAATTGAGATTGTTCCTGTCGGTGCGATGGTTGTTGTGCATGCGTTTCTTACCTTATAATCTCCCCAGGCGCTGCCTTCAAATGCCGGAAAAACACCTTTTTCTGCTGCAATATTATGTGACTCCTCAATTGATATTCTGTTTACAAACTCCATTATATCGCCGCAGAATTTCCTTGCCTCTTCGGAGTCATAAGCAATTTTAAGCATTAAAAGTGCATCGTGGACTCCCATAAGCCCGAGACCTATCTTTCTGGTCTTCTTTGTAGCCTCTTCTATCTGCGGGATTGGGAAGACATTTTTGTCAATAATTGAGTCAAGGAAGCGTACAGCGGTTCTTGTGCTCTCCTCAAGCTCTATTCTGTCAATTTTATCGCCCTTTACGAACTTTGCGAGGTTTAAAGATCCCAGAACGCAGGACTCAAAGTTTAGGAGAGGCTGTTCACCGCACGGATTTGTGGTATCAATCGGACCGAGATTCGGCGTCATGTTTTTGCGGTTAATTTCATCGTAAAATAAAACGCCCGGCTCTCCGTTTCTCCATATGCCGTCAACAATTCCCTCCCAGATAGCGCCTACAGTAATCTCCTCTTTTGTATTCGGATGGGTTATCCAGACCCTGCCGGTCTCTCCTGCCTCAACGAGTTTCATAAACTCATCGTTCATCATTACCGATATATTGAAGTTGGAAATATCGCCTTCAGTCTTTTTGGACTCGATAAAATTCAGGATATCAGGGTGCCAGACATTCAGGATACCCATATTCGCACCCCGTCTTCTGCCTCCCTGCTTAATGACATCGGTTGCGGCGTTAAAAACCTTCATAAACGAGATGGGCCCCGATGCAACGCCCTCTGTTGAGTTAACGCCCGAGCCTTCAGGCCTTATATTTGAGAAATTATATCCTGTGCCGCCGCCGGTCTTGTGAATCAGTGCCCCCCATTTTATTGCATCAAATATCTCCTCTATCGAATCGCCGACAAAGATTGTGAAGCAGGCGGAAAGCTGGCCGAGTTTTGTTCCGGCATTCATTAATGTCGGTGAATTCGGAAGAAAACGAAATGAGGCCATCTCCTCATAGTATCCTGATATCTCTTTCTCATTATTGCCGATTGCCTGCGCAACTCTTTTGCATATATCCTCAAACGAAGATTCGCCTTCGCGAAGGTACCTGGCCTGAATTATGCTTTCTATTATTGAACTGCTCATAAATTTCTCCGCAATATTACCGGTTGTTTATCCGGTTTTTATTGATATTAATTTAGGTGACTACACTGTATAAGTCACATGATTATACTTTGATTATAACAAATCCAGTCAGTCTTTTTCGGGATTAAAAGACAGGCCGGATGCGCTGTGATTGTTGAAAACCGGAAGATGAATGCCCATATCAGTGTTGAGGACACGTGCAACGGAAATTCCTGTGAATTCAAGGATGATAACTTCTGCAACAAGATAGACCTCTGCAAATTCCCGGAGACATCCGGTGACTGACTTATCTTTTCTTCCCATTGATGTATGGATGTGAATCGAAGGACCATCCCCGCCGGGATATACAGTTCCTATTCCTATCATCTCCCAGCCGCCTTCAACTATGATGCTGCAGGGAACGGGGGGAATAACCGGTTCTTTTGGACCAACAACAAGATTTCCTTCTTTTAAGGCGCCAAGGAAGAATACAGCTCCTGATGTTACCTCCTTTTCTTTTAGAAACTCTGTGATTGTTCCTAAAAGCTCTTCTCCGTCATCAACCCGCATTACAAAGACCCTGCCGGGCCTCCCTTCAGCATATTCCATAAGGTATTTTTTGTTTTTGCAGGTAAAATGTATTGCCTGCCACCACAATTTTCTGACAGCAGGCTGACTTTAAAGAGGATTTTTTTAAATTCTGTCTGAATTAGTGATTCTGTCTCTGAAAAATTTATGAAGGATTAAATACCTTTGCGGCATTTTAAAAATTATAATGTCTGAATCCTCCATACGGCAGAAAATGTCACCTAAAGAGCTTTTGATAGTTCTTGTCATCTCTTTGGGATCGTTTATGTCCGGCCTTGATGCAACAATTGTAAATATCGCTCTTCCTACCATTGGAAAGGCGTTTGAAATTTCAACAGTCACAGTTTCATGGGTTTTAAATGCCTATCTGATAATTCTTGTCAGCCTTCTTCTGGCAGCTTCACGTCTTGGAGATATCAGAGGATACCGCAAAATATTCCTTGGCGGCTTTGTAATCTTCACATGCGGTTCGGCTGCATGCGGAATTGCGCCTTCTTTTGATATTCTTATTGTTTCACGCATGATTCAGGCAGTCGGCGGTGCTGTAATTGCTGCCCTTGGATCTGTTATGGTGACCTCATACCTTGCCTCCTCCCTTCGCGGCCAGGCACTCGGGTTTGTTGCGATGTTTACGATGCTTGGTGCGGCTCTCGGCCCTGTGATCGGAGGATTTTTAACCAGTGCATTCTCATGGCGGTTTATCTTTTATGTAAATCTCCCTGTCGGAATTCTTGCAATAATTATTGGTCTTTATATTCTCCCACATCTTGCCCCGGTCTCCCCGAAGGCACGGCTGGATGCACCCGGTGTTGCACTGGTTTTTGTTGCACTCGGAACACTGATATTCGGTCTTACCGCACTTCAGGGTCCTGCAGCACAAACAGCATATGCCGCACTTCTGGTCTCTCTGATATTCTGGGTGCTGTTCTATGTAAGAGAGAACCGTGCACCTGAACCGCTTATAAAATTCAGACTGTTTTCAAACCGGGCATTCTCTTTGCAGAACATCAATGTGATGTTTATCCAGCTTGCAATGGCCGGCGTCATGATCTTAATGCCGTTCTATCTTGAGCTTGTAAAAGGGATTCCGACCGATAATGCCGGAACCATTCTTCTGGCTCTTCCCATTGGAATGATACTGACTTCCCCTATAGCCGGAAGGATTTCAGATGTTATAGGAACAAAAAAGCCCATAATAATCGGATTTGTCATTGCATCGGCAGCACTTTTCCTGCTTTCAACCCTTAGTGCCCATTCAAGTGTTGGCCATGCAGAGATCTACCTCTTCTTACTTGGTGCAGGAACGGGTTTTGCATACGCTCCTTTGAACAGTGCAGTTATGGGAATAGTCCCGCCGGAGGAACGCGGTTCGACATCAGGCCTGATAAAGATGATGACAAATCTCGGGTCATCACTTGGGGTTGCCCTTGCAATGCTTGTAACAACTGCCGCTCTCGGACCAAAGATGGCACAGGTCTCTGCCCATACTCTCCCTGCCGGCGAACTTGCAGGTGCATTTGATGTTGCGTTTCTGTTTCTGATGGGGATTGAAATCCTTGCCATCATTCTAATGCTTGCAATAAAGGATGCACCGAGCGATTACTCAACAGACGGGGAGCCTGTTGCAGTGTACTAGAAGAAAAAAAAGATCTAAAATTAATTTTTTTGCCCTCCGGCAGAAAAACCCAATAATTATCACGGATTGATAATTATCTGTTATCAATCATAAATCCTCTAAAACCGGCACCTTTGCACGGTATTTTGGAACTAATAAAAAAGGCCTGATTATATGAACACTGAAGAAGAGAAGAGCCCTTTAAAGTCGAGGGTTTATACGATACTTGAAAAATCACCGGGCGGGGATCGGCCTGCCTTTCTCATCCATGCATTTCTTGCGATAGTCATCCTGCTCAACACATCTCTTGTTGTAATCTACACTGTACCGGATATAGCCCTGAAATACCGGCTTCCTATCAATATTCTGATAACTGTCTGTCTGCTGATCTTTGCGGCAGAATACATCTTAAGACTCTGGTCATGTACTGATGCGCCAACATTTAAGGCAAGGACTATGGATCGTTTACGTCATGCAACGCGGTTTTATATGATAATTGATGTTATATCCATAGTTCCGTTGTTATTCCCGTTCTTCCTGCCCGGGGATTTTGCACTGCTGAAGACATTTCGCCTGCTCTCAATATTTAAACTGGGACGTTATGCACAAAACTCCGGCTCACTTGCTCTTTTAAAGCGTGTAATCTTCAAGAAACGTGAAATCTTTACGATAATGGTCTTCTTTTTGGTTTTTGTGATCCTCTTTTCATCAACCATCATGTATCTTGTTGAAAACAGTGCACAGCCTGAGAAGTTCTCAAGTATTCCTGCTGCAATGTGGTGGGCGGTGATAACTGTAACCACTGTCGGTTACGGAGATATAATCCCTATAACTCCGCTCGGTCAGACTCTGGCATCTTTTATAACTCTTGCAGGTGTTTTACTCCTTGCACTTCCGTCTGCAATTCTTGCATCAGGTTTCATCGAGGAGCGTCAGAAAGAGAATGAGACAGCTTCTGAAATCTCCCCGTTAAACAGAATAGAAATTCTCGAGAGGCTTTCTGCCCTAAAGGAAAAAGAGCACATATCAGCATATGAGTTTAATAAGCTTAAAAACCTCATTTTTTCAGGTCATTCTGACAGTGATACAGCGGGTAATGATAATGGAGGCATGAAGCCGGCTGAAAATAAAAAAGGTGATGAATAAATTTCAGGCTTTTTCTACAGAAACAGTCCATTCACCATCGGTGTTGATATTTAGGAGATAGTTGCTGCTTTCGTTAATCTTTACGATTACAGAATCATCATACGAACCTTTGTGGAATGCAAGGGGCATCAGCATATCATTGTCAATTACATTGTTTCCATAGTAATCCATGAGGGAAACGGAAACAAATTCATCGTTCTCAGCTTTTATTGTGAATTTATACTCTCCCTCGTTTATCTGGAAGAATGGTGTTGCCTTGCTTGCCGCACCACTAAATGTCTGCGGAACGATTCCGTTGATCATCTGCGGGAATGAGAATTCAAGTGTCCATTCAGAAAGTGTTGTAACCTCAACTTCGGCCTCTGCCTCCTCTTCAAGCATAAATGCCTGTGACCAGTAGTATTTGCCGTCCATCATGGACTTCTCCGCTGCACCTTTATTGTAGGCATTAATAATGCTGATACCGTCCTTTTCGGTTGTTATATAGACTGCACTTCTCTCCGGTGTATCCTGAACGAGAGTGAACAAAGAGACGCCTTTTGGAAGCAATACTTTCGTTTTCTTATCGCCAGTTCCTGAGACTATGTTCTTTTCCTCAGCAGGTTTCGCCGGGGCAGAAACTGTTTCTGTCATTTCAGGTGTTGTTTGTGTTTCTATAGCGTCTGTCGGTGAGACCGTACCATTGTCAGTACTTCCTGTGCATCCGGCTGATAATGCAAAAACTGCAATTAACACAGTCAGAAATGCAAAAAACTTAATTTTGGAGTATATTTCAGTCATTAATGAATAATTTGGAATCGGTACTATATTTTACTTTTTAATCCGGATAGCAGACCGGAGGTGTTATTTTTTGAAAAAAAGCCGCCTGAATTGTCATTAAAAATTGTCATTAGAACATTGTGAATAAAAATTAAAGACGGATACGGGGAATAACCATATACCTGTAAAATCTGATAAATATACTATTAAAGACCGCAGCCTCCCGTCCGGGAGGACAGGCCTTCTTAAGGTAAATTTTGATGTCCCCGATAACTTCAGGTATCATATTCGATGCCGGATTCTGTCTTATATCAGCATTTATTACCTGTGGTCTTGGTTCTTTTGTCTATGCTCTAAAGCCCTCATCAAAATTGCACCGCCTCTTTTTTGCAGCAATGATTTCAGCAGCGTACTGGGCATTAGGGGAATTTTTCATATGGCAGTCAGAAAGCCTTGAGGGAGTTACATTCTGGCTGAAATTCAGTTCTTTCTGGCCCTTAACAATAGCCCTGGGTTCACATTTTATTCTGGAGTTTACAGACACATTTTCTGAGAGTAAAAAGAGACGCATTATTCTGGCATGCATCTACGTAATCGCCATAGTGCTCTCAGTTATTGGACTTTTTACAGACAGTCTCTACACTGCCGCATTCAGCCCTGATATCGGTTACTTCTATCTTCCGGCAGGAAATAATCCTCTCTGCCTGGCAGAGATCCTGTACACGACGTCAATAATGCTCTGGTCACTCTATGTGGGGTTTATCTCCTGGAAATATACGGATTCGGGAATAAAGCACAGCAGGAACAGGCTTTTATTTGCCGGCATTATTATTGTGGTTATTTTTGGAATGCTTTCCGGGCTTATCCTGCCACTATTTAACATATACATCCCAAATCTTGTCTTTACCGGCTTTGTTATTATGTCGGTATTCACAGCGTATGCGATACGCCATTACGGTTTGTTCGTGCTGAGCCCGGAGACTGCCGTTCCTGAGATTATGAAGACAATTCCTGAAGGTCTGATTCTTGTTGACAGAAAGGGGGATATAGTTGCCGCCAATGAATCCGCAGTGAGCCTTTTTTCACTTAAGAACACTCCTGCCGTTAAAACTTCCGAATCACTGATTCCTAATGAGGATTACCTCGCAATAAGCCGGGTGATATCAGAAAAAGGTAAAATATCCGATTATGAGATCAGACTTCCGGGAGAGACTGGCAGGTACATAAGCATATCCGGATCAGTTGTCATGGACAGAAACGTCAGACCTTCAGGGGCTGTATTTATTGCCAGGGATATTACAGAGCGAAAAGCATCAGAAAATGCTCTCCGGGTTGCAAACAACAAGCTCTCACTGCTCTCGCAGCTTACCCGTCATGACATCAGCAATCTGGTTACTGCTCTCTCCGGCAATCTTGAGCTTTTAGAAGAGGGGCTCAAAGATCCTGAGGACATAAAATATCTTAAAAGATCTATTGAAATTACAGACCGGATAATAAAGCAGATTGAATTCTCAAGAAGTTACCAGGATATCGGATCAGAAAAGCCACGGTGGATAAATCCCGAAGAATCTATATCCGATGCCAAAGGGAGCCTTATTCTGGGAAAACTCCGGATAAAGCTTAAAATCGATCCGGTTCTCATCTATGCAGACCCTTTGCTTGAAAAGGTCTTCTATAATCTGATTGAAAATGCCGTCAGGCATGGGGATAAGATAACAGAGATTATTATATCAACAGAAGAGCAGAAAGACGGCAGTCTTATCCTGAGAATAAAAGATGATGGTGTTGGGATTCCTGACGATGAAAAAGAGAAGATATTTTCATATAGTTACGGGAAGAACACAGGATTCGGGCTTGCATTTGTACGCGAGCTCCTCTCAGTTACAGGAATTGAAATCTCTGAAAGAGGTATTTTTGGAGAAGGGGCCTCTTTTGAGATGCACATACCAAAAACGGGATGGAAAATGGTGGAATTGCCTCCTTAACTGAACTCATTTACTCCATAGCCTTAATATTCACACTTTCACTGCCTTAAACAGATAACCCCCGAGCATTATCATTACAACTGAGAATGAGAATAATACAGCAAGGGATATAACCGGGTCAATCTGTGATGCACCGGTAAGTCCGTATCTTACTCCCTCAACACCGTAGGTTAAAGGATCAAAGAGTGTAAGCGTTTTGAATAACGGAGGTAAGCTTGAGATCGGAAACATCGCACCGGAAAGCCCGAATAGCGGGAATACAAGAAAACTCATAATAAGCTGAAAACCGTTCATATCCTCCATTCTTGAAGCGATTGCAATTCCAAGGGCTGTAAATGCAATTCCAATTAAGATCATAAAGCCTGCGGCAATCAGACTCCCGGTTAATCCCGGAAAGGAGAGGCCGATGAAGAGCGAAAGAACAAGTATAATTCCTCCCTGAATGATTGCAGTTGTCGCACCGCCGAAGGTCTGCCCGAGCATTATCTCAAATCTTGAAACCGGTGCCACAAGGGTTTCTTTTAAAAATCCAAACTGTTTGTCCCATATTATCTGGATTCCGGCAAAAATAGACGTAAACAAAACGCTCATTGCAACAATTCCGGGAACTAAAAACTCTGTGTAGTTTTCACTTGCACCCGGTATTGTAACAACAGAATTAAGCCCGAAACCTAAGAATATCAGGAAAAAAACCGGCATTCCAAGGCTGCCAACAATTCTGCTCTTAGATCTTATATAGCGTTTGACATTTCTAAGCCATATTGTGTATATTACATCCATTTTAGTGCCTCCTGACCATATGCATCATTCTCATCCTGTCCTTTGCGCCTGCCTCCTCATCACGGATACTTCTTCCTGTGTAATGCAGAAAAACATCCTCAAGAGTCGGTTTGTGCATTGATACTGATGTTATTTTTATTCCCTGCCCTATAAGGGCTGAAATAATCTCAGTTAAATGCTCTTCTGCGCCCGAGAGAGTGATTGTAAAAAAACCGTCAAAGAATTCTGTCCTGTCAATCCAAAAAAACCCGCAGTCTTTAATCTTCTCACGGTAATCCGGCGATTTTACGGTTATAATATCCCCGCCAATTCTGTCTTTCAGATTTTCCGGCGTATCCATTGCAACGATTTTTCCTTTATCAATGATTCCGATTCTGTCGCAGAGTCTGTCGGCTTCTTCCATATAGTGGGTTGTAATGATAACAGAGATTTTGAAATCCTGGTTTAGTTTTTCAATATATTCCCAGAGGTAGTTTCTTGTCTGGGGGTCAAGGCCGAGTGTCGGCTCATCCAAAAAGAGCACTTTTGGCCTGTGCAAAAGCCCTCTTGCAATCTCAAGACGGCGTCTCATCCCCCCCGAAAACGTCTTTACAAGGTCATCTTTTCTTTCAAAAAGCCCTACAAGCCGGAGAAGCTCTTCAATTCGCTCTTCACGTACCTCTTTTGGAATACGGTACAGCCTTCCGTGAAAGTCCATATTCTCCCGGGCTGTTAACTCCTCATCAAGGCTCTGGTCCTGAAAGACAATTCCGATTGACTTTCTCACACCATCCTGGGAGGTTTTCATATCGTAACCGTTTATCACAGCCTTCCCTGCGGTTGCTTTTGCCATCGTTGCAAGCATTGAGATGGTTGTTGTTTTTCCGGCGCCGTTGGGTCCTAAAAGCCCGAAAATTTCGCCTTCTTCTATATCAAATGAGATATTGTCAACTGCTGTAAATTCGCCAAATTTTTTTGTAAGATTTTCAACTTTAACTGCTTTCATTTTTATTTTAGCCCCTTTAGGTCTCTGAGACACTTTTCTGTTATTTTTTCGGCCTCTTTTGTTTTTTCAGGCGGGATACTGCCAAGAATATGGCGTATTTCAAAGAAATTTCTTCTGACTGATGTGGAATCGCCGCTGAAGATCTCAAACATCAGTTCCCTGAAAAGATACATCCGTTCTTCGGCCTCTTTTCTGTGATCAATTATATTTTTTAGGAGGATTCTGCCGTTCTCTGTTATTTCATAGATGGTTTTAGAGCGCTTTCCGGTATCAAAAACCTTTATGAGGTTCTCTTCCTCCATCTTTTTGAGCATGGGGTAGAGTGATCCCTTGCTTGGCACCCACAGGCCGTCTGTTTTGTTTGAAATCTCTTTGATGAGATCGTAGCCTGATTTTGGCTTTAGTTTTAGTGAATGCAGAATGTATAGCTGAATAAGCCCCTTCCCGTGTTCTTTAAAGTCTCCGGGCATGTGATACCCTCTAAAGCCGCAAAACTTCTCTCTGTCGGTTTCCATTTTTCTCCTTTCTGAATAAATTAGTTCTATCTTGAACAGTTCGACAAAGTACTATTGCCGCAGATAATATTTAATGCTTTTTCCCAATCGCAGATCAGATAAATTTCTGATATAAAAATCGTTACTTTGGAGAAATTTTTTTTAATTTAATTGTATGAAAAAAGAATGGCTTTCCGCCTGATTTCTAAAATTAATCACGGAGTAATAAATTTATTTTTGAAAAATTAGTTTAAAAAAATTTAGTATCTGTTATTGTTGTAATAGCGCACTGCAAATCCGATTACAGCTAAAATTACTACAACAAGAATTATCCATGCCCATACAGGGATTCCTCCTACTGTGGAAGATACAGTTGTACCTATACCTGTGCCTGTAGTAGTTGTAGTTCCTGTTGTTGTAGTGGTAGTCGTTCCTGAAATATCTGATCCACCTTTGACCATTAAGGCATATGTACTGAAGTGGCTGACTTCCCCTATAACCTGGTAAGTGTTCGGGTTTACATAAGTTGTAACTTCAGTCCATTGCCCTGAAGCCTCATCATAGTACTGAACCGTAAACTGCTGGCCCTGATCCAGTGATTTAAACTGCTCTTCTGTCAGCTGGAATATAAGATCTATTGCAGGACTAAATGTTGCCCCTGTAGGTTCACACTGATAGAACATATCATTGAAAGCAAATAATCCTCCTGATGTTGGTGCAGGCGGTGCTGATGAGAGTGCCAGAGCCTGAATTGTGAGATCTGTAAGAGCATTTCCTGCCCAGTCAAGTGCTGTTGTGCCACTGTAAATTAAAAGTCCTGCCTTTTCATCAGCGGCATTAACTTCTATTGAACTCTGTACAACTCCGTTTGAATCTGTCTGTAAGATGCCTGTAGTGGAATATTGTGTAATTTCACCTGTATCTGTGAAGAAGAAAGCACCGCCGCTGCCGCCGCCGCCACCGCCGCCGCCACCGCCGCCGCCGGTTGGGGTAGGGGTTGTTGTTTTTGTAATGAGAGCGAATGTGGTCAGGTGGGTTATATAGCCATATACTTTATTGTTAACCGTATCTACACCGCTGTTTGTTGTCTCCTTATAGGAACTTGTTGCAACGTCCCAATAGTAAAGTCTGAGCTTTGATTCGTCAAGTCCTGCTGCTGCAACCTGCGCATCGGTATATGATGCCTCAATTTTTATGAGGGAGAGATCATCATTCGAGATTGATGCCTCTATTGTCAGGAACTTGGCAAGCATCTTTTCTCCTGTCGGTGCAGAGCTTCCTCCTGCAGGCGGTTCTGTGCCGACAGATACAGTGACTGTCTGCCCCGCTCCCTGAGCAGTATTTGTTGTGATGGTAAGAGTGATTGCAGTCTGGGTTTCAGTTGTATCCCCAACTGTGCCGACATCAACATTTACCGGAGTGTCTGCCGGAATCGGATCATTGCTGATGGTTTGCTTCTTTATATCCTTCTCTCTCTGATCAAACCCGACAACGTTGTAGTTTGAATCAAGACCCATTACATAAAGATAATATGCGCCGGTATTCAGTGCATCATAGGTTGCCTTTGGTATTGTCGCATATGTTCCGGAACTCTGGCCTGATGCACCATATCCTGGAGAGATTGCTATTGTTGCCCAGTTGTTTGCATATGATGGTGCACCACCGCCTGTTGCTGTAAACTTGTATGTTGCGTAACTGGTGCTGACATCGTTTCTTACCATATCATACATGATATCTGTGACATCACCGGAGCCTGGCAGATTACTCCATCTTGTACTGGCATCTCCCACAAGTGCAGAGGTATTAACCTGAATAGCCAGACTGTATGTGGCACTCTTATTCATCAGCAGCCAGACTACCTTAGCAAGACCTGTAGGATTTGAGTCAAATCCAACCTTTATATCCCCGGTTGTCTGCTCTGTCCATGTCGCAGTGTAATCCTTATCAAGGATAATTACAGGAAATGCTGCAAGCACTGTTACTGTTTTTGCTGCGTTATCAAGATAAATTGCAGATCCAAGATATTTACCGGCCTGAGGGATATCTCCCGCATAATTATCCTCATAACCGCGTGAATCTGATGCATCTGCTGAAAAGCCCGAGCCAAGGTTTACTAGATTTTTATTCAGAGTCCAGCCGATATCATCGGTTCTGTAACAGCTTGCATCAAATGCCCCGTAACCTCTGTATTGATCCTGCTGGACATTTACATGCATTATTCTGTCAGGATGATATACAAATACAGGTTTTGAGTTGTCAATAAAAGTTGAAAGATCACTTGCCTGCTCTTTTGTCATATCATCGCTGACCTGTGTCAGCATAGGATTGCCTGAATATCCCGGAACTGTAAATTTCAGTGTTGGCACAGTTCTTTTGATGTATATGTAGTACCCGGATACTCCTGACCAGTCAACAGGGCTTGATATCTGGCCGGTATTTATATTAACATCTGTTGCCTGAAATGTCCCGCTTGTTGTGGTAAATGTCCTTGTAACCGAACTTATTGTCGGAATGTTAACCTTCTCAATATCAGAGTTATCCCCTGCTGTTGTCAGGATATCAACTTTTGATTTCTCCGGATCCCCGATATCCAGGGAATTTACATGTCTTATTGTCACATTTTTGTACACATAATCCTGGCTCAGAGTTGACTCAAACGGAGCAGCTGAGGCTGAGGCAATTATGAGTGAAAATATGAACAGCATTGCTAAAATAACAGGTTTTATTTTCATTATACCCCTCCATATAAATCTATTGTGGATTAATTTATCCTACGATTATAAATATATGTTGACTTAGTATATTCTTGTTATATGATTTTTAAAAGAATCCTTTTAATCTGCATATTGTTTTTACTTATGATACCTCTGGCATCAGCAGTATCAATATCTGCAAATCCAACCAGTATGAGTCCCGGAGGAACTATCTCCATAACTATTAACGGTCTTGAGGATGGTGCAACTTTTACTCTTATTGTGGAAAGCGCATTTGATGTAACCCCCGGTGAAAGATTTGAGTTTAAGACAACGAACTTTAATATGCCTCTTAGCTTATCAGAGGGAGCGGTTTCTGCATATACCCAGAATACAGAGTCCACAAAAATGACTGTCATAAAGGATGAAACCGAGTACAGCATTGCAGGACCCTCAACAGACGGTATATATACAGACTCACAGAACAGGGATGTCAGTTCAGGCATATATTCTGAGATCTCTCTTGGAGGACGGGTACTTTCTGACAAGTCGTCGATTATTGCAAGGTTCAATCTTGCAGGAAAAAAAACAGGTCCTGACAGTTCTATCATCTCATTTAATGTCGCAGGTATCCAGGCGGGCACTCTAAGGGTTAAGGCTCTTGTCAATAACCAGATTCAGATGGATCAGACTATAAATATTGGAACACCTGTTGCAACCCTACAGGTATCTGCAACAGCAGCCTCTACCACAGCACCTACTGTAGCACCAACCGCGACAGCTACTGGAACAGCGGCTCCTACTGCTACACAGACTGCTGCTGCAACAAATCAGGCACAGGCTGTGACAACTATAGACTCAATTGACGGAAAAGCAAGATTCAGTGCCGTAAATGCTGATAGAGCAATATTCACCCTGGATACAGTTTCCAATATTCCTGCCGGCTGGGAGAAGAGGGGCAACGCCTATGCTATAATTATGCAGGGTCTTTCTGCATCATCAAACGGAAAGATTACCTTTATTATGCCGATATCTGTTGTTGAGAATATTGATAATTACAACCTGTTTGTTGCGCAGTATAAAAACGGAGAATGGATTGCATTGCCAAGTACCTATAGTTCAGGAGCAGTTTCTGCATCTGTTACAGAGGAAGGCACATACTGTGTTATGAATGCAGAAGAGGCATTTGCCTCCTCCACGTCGCAACAGAAAAAAACAGCAGGCCTGCCTGTATTTATACTGGTAATATCAATCGGACTTGCAGCAGCACTCTTCTCCCTTAGAAAAAAAAATAATTAATTTTTTTCCTGAAAAAATCAGAATTTTTTATTAATATTGGATTTAGGAAAAAAGCCGTTTGTGAGATTATTTTGGATTTTCACTCTTTTGCTCTATGGACTGATCTTTAATAACCTTTAAAATCAGCATTAAATCATTATTTTTTGCATCCGTTCTTACAGCCGAAACAGCAATTGGTTTAGCATAATATTCAGCGATTACAGAGCATATTAAACTGCAGAAGGGGCACGGCGATGCGGTGCAGCATTTTGGAGAAACCTTTCTTATTTCATCGCATCCGCTTTTAAAAACAGGATTTTTAATATTTACAATAATATCCTCATTATTATCGCCAACTTCAATATTCTCACAGAACGGAGTGATTCCTGTGAATATCTCTTTTAATATTTCTGCGACAGAGCCGGGTGAATCCTTTACTGAAGGTATATTAAGGCCGTAATTATCCTGCAAATATTTAATTAAGGCAGATGAGGAAGGTTTTGAGAATATTCCTGCAGTTTTTTCCTCATCGACTGAAAAAAACGATTTTTTATAATTAAATCCGTTGTATTCCCCGACAGGATTAAACTGCAGTATTTCATCTGAATCTGTCAGTGCTCTTGGAATTATGCAGGCATCCCCGTAAACATTCAACTCTGCAAAAAGGGCAGCCTTATCGGTTATAAGTGTCGGGTACAGCATTGAAGAGATATCAGGAGAAACTCCTTCAGAACCTGAAAAAGTAATTATTATTATGCCTGTTAGGAAGTTTATCAGAGATACAGCAATCAGCATTGCGGTTGTAAAGTCATTTCTGTCTGTTAATAGGGCAATTAAAAGAAGGATTATAGATACTGAAATCAGTATTATTGAAATTTTAGGAAATTTGTTAAAATTTCCTGAAAGATCTGTCTTTTTCTTTAAACTATCCAGTTTATCTCTCATATTTCCTCCATGGTTTTAGCAATGATTCTTCTCCATTGAATTTCTGTAATCATATATCCTGCGAATAAAGCTGCCAAGCACAGGAGTGCATATACAGGGATTTGCAGATTAATTGCCCAGAATGCAAAAATTGAAGTGATAACCATATAAACGGCTATCAAAATTTTTTGCCTGTGGATATCTTTTTGCAGATAAAACATCAGAAAAGAAAGTCCTGAGGCCAGCTGTATCAGAAGAGATGAAATAATCTCCTGATTGTTTATTACAAGTATTTCACTGAATATTAAAAAACAGAGAAGACTTTCCTTTCTATATGAAAATATAACTCCTGCAAGAAATGCAGCGGCTGAAAATAGAAAGATGAAAAAATCAGACTGGTATGAGGATACTGCATATATAAGCAGAATTATCGCCGATGCAGAGATTATTATTTTTTTCTCATTCATATGATATTCACCTCATCAAAACCGAATGAAAAGATGCCTGACTCTCTCACTCTGAAATTCTCGGTTTTTGGTATGAAACAGATTGATTTTAACTTTCTGATACCTGAAAGCTCAGCGATAATTCTTAAATGGCTCATATCGCCGTCGGGAATTGTTATTATGTGTATCTCCTCACCTGCCCTGAGTTCTTCAAGTGCACCATAAATCTGTTTTTCGAAAAGATGTGGTGATTTAATACTGAAAAAATATCCGGCTTTATCAATAATTGAATTTTTAAAATTATAACCATCATTAATTTTATTATATCTTTTTGGAAAATATCTGTAGAGATATTTGTCCCTTGTAAAAGGACTAAGTCTGTTTATAATATTTATTGCATCATCTGCAAATTTACTGGATTTTTTACTTTCAATCAGATTTGCTCCTGATATCATTATCAGGTTTGTCTGTTTTTTCTCTTTTTTATTCAGTAAAACAGAACCGGCCATCCCTTTAATTATTTCAAGTTTCTCCTCTGATTCCGGGTCCTGATAATCAGGCAGATCAACAAAAATAGTTTCAATAACACTTTCAAGACCGGAATATTCTTTTACAAACAATTTGTCATGTTTTGCAGAGGCTTTCCAGTCAATTGTACGGATATCATCAAGGACATTATATTCACGAACCCCTTTTACATCCTCTCCTCTGATTATTGTTTTTTTCTCTGTTTTTTTCCCGATAAATGAAGGTATTCCCTCTTTTATAAAGGATGGTCTGGGATAAACCTTAATTTGGGGAAGTTTTAGAGATTCATTCTTTAATGTTATGCTTTTTGAAAAAAAGAGGCCGGATATATCTAATTTAATACCCTCAAATCTGTTTATTCCGTGGGCAAGGCATAAAAGGTCATAACTGACGGAGTATTTTCCTGAAGTTTTTAAAACAGGGCTTTTTGCACTTTTTCCGGTTACAACAGAACCTTTGGGAATCTGATCTTCAACTTGAATTTCCAATCCCTTTGGTACAGATAATTCGAAATCTGTTCTTATTGAGGCCCCGGTTCCCCTGAGAAGAATCTTTTTATCTGAAATTCTCAAAAAGTCGGAATTTTTCGCTGCATCGTTTATTTTTTGATTAAAGATGTAAAGATCTAAAAGTATTATCAGTGATAAGGAGAATGCCGCAAACAAAGGTCTTTCATCACGAAAGATAAGACCTGCTGCAAAAAAAATGACAATAATAATTGTCACAAACTCCTTATTTTTTCCCATTGTATTACGGTACCTCAATAGTATCTAAGATCTGGCTGGTGATAACTTCAGGTGTAAGACCGCTTATCTCAGCCTCGTAATTTAAAATGAGCCTGTGTGGAAATGCAATCCCTGCAAGATATTTTACATCATCGGGTATGACATAATCTCTTTTATTCATTGCTGCAAATGCCTTTGCTCCTTTTAAAAGAGATATTGTTCCCCTTGAGCTTATTCCGAGTCTTACATCCCCGTGCTCTCTTGAGGCAATAACCAGATCTCCAATGTATTTTTGAACGGGATCTGAGACTTTAACTGATTTGACTGCTTTCTGTGCCCGGATTATTTCTCCAGGACTGATAACAGGTTTGGTTGTATATAAGAATTTTTCGAGATCCAGCATACCGTCATTCGCTCTTCTGATTATCTCCATCTCACCTTCTTTTTTAAGAAACTGAGATCTGATACAGAGCATAAACCTGTCTTTCTGTGCTTCGATTAAAGGAAAAGTTCCCTCCTGTTCAAACGGATTTTGTGTCGCAATAGCAAGAAACGGTTTTTTCAGAGGAATTGTAATTCCGTCTATTGTTGCCTGACTCTCACTCATTGCCTCTATAAATGCACTCTGGCTTCGGGGGGGCAGGCGGTTAATCTCATCCACAAGAAGAATATTGGTAAACAAAGGGCCTTTGTTCAGTTCAAAGGTTCTGGTCTCTGAATTCCAGATCCTAATGCCGATAATATCTGAAGGCTGCATATCAACCGAACACTGAACCCTTTTTGATTCGCATCCGAGCAGGTATGATATTACCTTAACAATTGATGTTTTTGCAGTGCCGGGAATTCCCTCTATTAGTACATGTCCATCAGCCAGTACACCTATACAGAGGGCTTCTATCAATGATTCATTCCCGACAATAAATTCCGCACAGGTTGTGCGAAGTGATAAAAATTTCTCTGAAATAAATTCTATATTTTCTTTGAGCTCTTTTTCAGTCATATTTCCCCCTGTAGATCAATAATAACAACAATACTATGATAATTATTGTTGCCGTTTTTATCATTTCATTATTACGGACTGTGTTAATTATTTTCAGAATATTCTCTTCAGATGCTATTTTTGAATGTTTATCCTCAATAAATACTGTTTCTGATGATTCAAGAAGGTTTATTATAAAAATTCTGTTGTCTTTAAGGTTTTTATCCTTATAGACTGCATTCTGAAATATTCCTGAATCTGAGAGGAGGTATATTTTATCAGATCTTACAAGAACCGGCCTTTTTCCTAATGGCTCTGTTGCATCCGCTTTTTTATTGCTATTCTCATCAATCCAGCTTAAAAATGAGGTTTTTATAAGAGCGTAATCTCCGGATGCAACAGAGGGTTTGTTTAACGCAATGCTTTGTACTCCAAAAAGGAGTGGATCTTTTGCCGATACATAACATATGACAAACCGGGGATTGTTGTATTCCTTATCAACGCTTGAAAGTTCTCCTTTTTTTACAGAGAGATCTGCTCCAAAAAGCTTCATAAGAATATCCGACGAACCTGTTTCATCTGATATAAAGATCAGATTTCCGTTTGATTCATAATCCCTGAGAATATAAAGCTCTTCAGGAGAGAAGTTTTGATCAGGCTCAATAAGTATGAGTGTTGAATTAAAAACCCCTGAAAGCTGTTTGTAATCTGATACAAAAACTGAACCCATATCTGCTGCGTCATTTATGAAAAGCGATGTTCCGTTCCAGTTTGAGTTATATCTGCTGTATTCCAGATTAGAGGAGGAGAAATGCATGTCAAGTGCCAGAACCGATAGAATAATCAGTAAAATCAGCAGATATCCGGATTTTTTCATGCAAGCCTCTTTTTGTATTGCTCTGTTAATCTGCTGAACAGAGAATACAGCTCTTTTTTATCTTCTTCGGTTTTACTTCCGGAATAGACTATCTTCTCATAAAGCTCTGCAAATTCAGTTAATCTTTTCTTCTCTTTTAAGGGCAGTTTTGAGATGAATTCGTTTGATGTCATTGACGGATTATACCGGATATTGTTCTCTTCTGATACTGTATAGAAAAGATTTTGTGCAAGCAGTCTGAATGCCTCGTTTTCAAAGCCCTTTGAGAGCAGTTCAAAATATTTGTCATATAGTGAGGATATTCTGGGGTTTTCATCCTTTGGTTCAAAAATCATTTCTTCAGGTTTTTTAGATACATTCTTTACATAATTAGGAGTTTGTGATTTTTTATTGTAATAGAAGTATCCTGCAGCTGAAAAGAGCATTACAAT
Source organism: Methanomicrobiaceae archaeon (assembly GCA_016937345.1). Classification (GTDB taxonomy): domain Archaea; phylum Halobacteriota; class Methanomicrobia; order Methanomicrobiales; family Methanomicrobiaceae; genus Methanomicrobium. Next base: position 162 of record JAFGWE010000033.1, on the reverse strand, counting down.
TAAAATAAAGATAACCAATGCAGTTGGAGATAATTCTGAACTCTCATCTTTTCCTGTTTCATTGCTGATTGTTTGTGTAGGACTTATTGTAGGACTTATTGTAGGACTTATTGTAGGACTTATTGTAGGACTTATTGTAGGACTTATTGTAGGACTTATTGT
>JAFGWE010000032.1 GCA_016937345.1 Methanomicrobiaceae archaeon | reverse complement strand
CCGGGAATATATTGACCGGAATATGGAGTGAATGCCAAATCAAGCTCATCATTCCATCCGAGAGCTTTAAGGGTAATATTGTTATTTAATCCAGCGCAAAAAATCGCGTTTTTCATAATCTTAAAAGAAAATATTTCCTTAATTATCAAATATTCTTGTGGTCGGAAAAGTGTCAGATAAAAACCAAGCTAAAAAGAGATTTACTGCTTTTTCCTTGAACAAAAACTTGTCCATCTCATCCTGCAAAACATGATGCTCAATATACCGGGGTTACAGAAAAATGTGCATTAATTCATCCAGACCCTCTCAGATATCGTTGTCGAATACAAATAGCAAAATTTTCAGGGTGAATTCCCAGGTTTTGTCCTCCTGTATGAACCCTTTGGCACAGTCATCTCAAACCGTGCCCCCTTTCCCTCTTCACCATTCTCGGTAATTGAAATGCCGGTAATTGCAAGTATCTCCCTTGAGAGAAACAGCCCGAGACCGGTGTTTTTTCCAAAGCCGCGATTGAAAAGATTCTTCCTGAAATCCTCCGGAATACCCCTGCCATCATCAGCAAATATGAGAGATAGTCCCTCTTCCGTTTCTGTGCAGGATACTGAGATTGTCGTAAACGGGGGTGCATACCGAAATGCATTATCAAAGAAATTATAGAATACCTTCTCGAGGAGAGGATCTGCAAAGATCTCAATATCCCTGCAGTCAATGGTAAGAGTTACACCCTTCATTTCAAATTCAGAACCTGCTTTCTGCACAGTTTCCCGGACATCATGCCAGGTTGCGGTGTTTACTCCGATCTCCTGATACTCACGGGTAAATTCTATCTGGTGTCGGATATTATTTGTACTCTCATTCATTTTATGAAGATAATCCTGAAGTTTCGGACCTTCAGGCTCATCACACGAAAGTTCAAGGTATCCCGCCAGGACTGTAACAGCATTGAGAATATCATGCCGGGTGATACTGGAGAGAAGGTTTAATTTCTTATTTGCCTGCTGGAGCGCTGCCTCTGCCCGCTTGCGATCGGTGATGTCCCGTATCACACATATAATATGAGGAATGTCCTGCAGGGTGATTATACTTGCAGAAAGAATGCATGTTATCTCAATGCCGTTTTTTCGCAGAAACAAGACTTCGAAGTTCTCACAAAATCCCTTCCTTTGGACTTCATTAAGGACTACCTGAAGATCTCCTCGTGTTTTCCAGAGATTTATATCAAAAGCGGAGGACCCGATTGTATCATCACGGGAAAAACCGGTAAGATACGTAAAGCCTTCATTTATATCGGCTATTGTCCCGTTATCAAAACGCAGAATAAGAATCCCATCGGGAATCATGTGAAAAAAAAGTTCAAAGTACTCTTTTGATTCAATATCATCCGCATTAAGCCTCTGATTGACCATTATTATCAGACCTATGGTCAACAGAAAACCGCCAGCAAAATAAACCATAAATGAAGCAGTTTGGATCATTGTCGCAGTGAAGAAGCTATCTACAGGTGAAATTACAAGTACATACCCTGAACGAAATAATGCAAAAGATGCAATTAAGAATTCGAGCCCTGCGATAAAGTGTGCTGAACCGGCAATGGCACGCGGTTTCTCTCCTATAAGCGCCAATGATGTCAGGAATAGATAAAAAGCCTGAAAAACCGACAAAATTGCCGTTCTTGCGGTAATATCATCGCTTCCATATGTAAAATAAAAATAAAATATAAGAAAAATCACAAAGACAGGAGTAACAAGCCTAATGTCTTCTCTCTTATCAAGAAAACGCATTACTCCGACATAGATAAAAATATAACCGCCTATAATCAGGGTATTGGCCAGTATTATTATGATATTCTCAAAAGAGGAAATATCCCTAAAGAGCATAAGGAAAAAACCGATTGCCGGCAGTGCACTTCCAAGCAGCCACCATCCAATACCACGATATTTTTTATTGCCTGCATAGAGAAAGGCGATTGCAAATGCCTGGAGAATACTTGCTATCACAACTAATAGAGAGAAAGTGCGAAGATCAATATCCATTCATTTCACCAAAGGAATTTTTCATTATAAAGCATAACGGGATGAACAATAGCCAAAAGACCGGCATTTCCCCCCTGATGCAATTAGGATTATATTTTTATATAGCGTCATCAGCAAAAAAAGGATTGTATCAAATAAGCAAATTAATTTTTAGAAAAATGCGGGCGGCAGGGAGTCTAATCCGCGAACAACTGCGTGAGTGGATCTCGCAAACCTCTTCGTTGCCGGTCATTCTTGCAACTGATGTATACGTGCCTGCGAAGAGCGGAGACATCGCAGCAAGACTGAGTGTATCCAAAATAAGGTCCTTAGAAGAATTGGGATACTGAAAAAGCCCGGGCCCTGCCAGGAAAAAAAGGTTCAGGATCACATACCAACTATACAATCAGGAAGTAAATTGATCCCACAGATAAACATCCCCGCTATTTACGGTCTCATCTTTCAGTGCGTCGGCAAAGCGTTGCAGTAGGGCATGCCTTTCTCCGGCCATCTCTTTTGCAGTGCCTGTGTGCATCAGTTCTCTTAGTTTTAGCAGTTTTTCATGGATATGAGCAGTAGCACCTTCAATACCATCCCCGTGTTCTCCTGCCTGCATAAAAGTCCGTGCAATCCCTATCGCCCCCATGGCATCGAGTTTGTCGGCGTCACAGAGAATCTTTGCCTCAGGAGTTTCAGGTTTAGTGCCTGTACTGTAACGATGTGAGCGTATTGCATGAACGATTGCCCGGATGCGATTTTCATTGCACCCATTTGATCTGAGATATTCTTCTGCAATCCGTGCTCCTTCCTGTTCGTGCGGAATTCCGGTTTCCTTTTCCAGCGGACGGGCAACATCGTGAAAGAGAGCAGCAGGAATGAGGATCTGCATATCTGCACCTTCTGTTTTTCCTATTTCTACGCAGAGGCGGGTGACACGAAGTGTGTGATCAAGACCATGTGATCCTGACTGTCTGAAGAATGTTTCAATAAAGACCAGTATCCTCTCAATCTCAGTGTTTTCCATGTTAAGAGAAGTTGGCGCTTGGCAGAAATAAGGGGTTTGTCATATGCAGACCCTGTTTCAGGGACTAATGCACTCAAAAGGGAGTGATAGTTATCATTCTACAATAATCTCCTCTGCAAAACGATCTCCCAAAACCACACCTTTTCAAATCTTAAGTTAGAAAAATGTATACGAGACATATGGAAAAGACCATACTATTCGCACATTATGTACTTCATCTTTAGTCGGATTATTCTATCATACGACTCGTTTATCCTCTCCTCCGGGATCTCACCTTCCTGTATAAGCTCCTTTATCAGTCCTGTCGCATTCTCTGCAATCCTTTCATCATAGACGATATTATTCGCAAAGAGAATTATATCGCAGCCGGCATTTATTGAAAGATTTAAGGCTTCCTTTATTCCGTAATTATTGGCAATTGCACCCATATCCATCGCATCGGTAATTACGAAACCTTCATAACCCAGCCTGTTTCTGAGAATACCAGTTATGGTTTTTTCCGAGAGGGTTGCAGGATAATCGGGATCAAGGTTTTGGTTATAGATATGTGCGGTCATTATCATATCCGGAATACCCTCATCTGTCAGGATTTGATACGGTATTAACTCCTCCTCGCTCCATGTACCCGTCACATCGGTAAAACCCGCATGGGAATCTGCCGTCGCACTACCATGACCGGGGAAATGCTTTATCGCCGTGATTATACCTGCTTTTCGGTGTTCATCAATAATCCATCCGGCATTGCGTGCTACTACATAAGGGTCTTTTGAAAAGCTTCTGTTAAGCTTTCCTATTGCCGGAGAATTTTGATTAACCATCAAATCAACAACAGGAGCAAAATTCATATTGAACCCGGCATCTTTTACGGTGTTTGCAAGAATGCTTCCAGCATCACGCGTTATAGTCTCATTGTCTATTCTGCCAAGATACTCGGCGGATGGAACTGCCAAAAAGCCATAACTTTCCTTGAGACGGCAGATTTTACCTCCTTCCTGGTCAACAGAAATAAAGAGAGGAATTTCTCCTGCATAGCCCTGAAGCTGGCTGTTTAGTGAAAGAACCTGTTCAGGGGATTTGATATTTCTTTCACTGCTGTTTAAGGCCACATCGCGATCGAATAAGATTACTCCGCCGATTCTTCCATTTCTGATATCATCGGCAATCTGTGAGTCATTATCTGCGGTAAACCCCCGGAAGCCTACTATAATCATCTGGCCTATTTTTTCATCCAATGTTGCGTCAGGGATCATGCACTCATTTTTGGATTCATAAGCCACCAAATCATCAGGTGTTTTGGTTTGTCCGTTATACTGGAAGTCCCCGGTACAGCCGGCTGCCAGAATACCTGCAAGAAAGCATAATAAAACAGATATGGAAAACAGCTCCCCTTTCATTTAATCACCAATGTTTGATATTGGTTGTATCACAGGAGATGAGATAAAGTTTACAATTTAATTTTGTGATATCAGGTGTAACAAAGACATAATTCAAAAGATAACTCTAACCCATTCAAAAATGCGAGGGGAGGGAGTCGAACCCGCGAACACCTGCGTGAGTGGATCTTGAGTCCACCGCCGTTGACCACTTGGCTACCCTCGCTCAGGTAATATGCAACATTCAAAAATTGCAACAACTATATTGTCCTTCCTTTAATTTAAAGGATTCACCGTTATTCATTAAAACCTCATAAAATATCCCAGGCAGGCAGGAACTTTTAGGGGAATCAGAAAGTCATTTATTCAGAGAGAATATATATACCGGAAATCAGAAAGCCAAAAACAGGGGGGAGATCTTTTTTGGATATAGCAAGAGTATTTGAAAGACCTGAGATTGTTGTCAGCAGATGCATTGAATTTGATCCCGTCAGATACAACGGATCGATTGTCCGGAGCAGGGAAGTGTCAGAGATGAAAAAATTCGTAAACTTCATCCCTGTGTGTCCGGAGGTGGAAATTGGTCTTGGAATACCACGGGAGACAGTAAGAATCGTGAGGCAGAAGAACGAAGACAGGCTTATTCAGACCGCAACCGGCACGGATGTAACTGAGGATATGATTGCTTTTTCAGATATTTTTTTAAACAGCCTCTTTTCAGTGGACGGTTTTATTCTAAAAAACAGGTCGCCAACATCCGGAATAAAGGACATAAAAGTATATGCAGGAGCAGATAAGGCAAATTCCGTCGCAAAAAGACCGGGTTTTTTCGGCGCCGCAGTCCTTTCAAAGTACAAAAATTATCCGGTAGAGGATGAAGGGCGAATAAAAAACCAGAGAATCAGGGAGCATTTCCTTACAAGAATATTCATGCTTGCAGACCTGAGAAAGACGATATCCGAAGGCGACATCACAGACCTTACTGATTATCATCACAAAAACAAGATGCTGATATCCGCCTATAGTCAGAAATACCAGAAAATACTTGGAAACATCGCTGCAAACAGGGAGAAGAGGGATTTTGATGAAATTGTTTCAGACTACAAAGAAAACCTGCTTTATGCAACAAAAAATCCCCCCCTTTACACATCAAACATTAACGCAATGATGCATGCCCTCGGCCAGATGCCAAAAGATCTCACAAGTGATGAGAAACACTTCTTTTTGGATAATCTTGATGATTACAGAAAAAACAGGCTCCCTGCGACAGCTGTCAGAAATATACTCCGCTCATGGGCTGTAAGATTTGATGATGAAAATCTCCTCGGACAGACTTTCTTCTCACCATACCCGAAAGGCCTTGAATTTTATGAGGAGGCCGGCATGGAAAGAGGAAAAGATTACTCAGATTCAGAATAAATCCCTATATCTTACCTGTATGCAACAACAACGCCGTAATAACCACTGATGTAAGGGACAATAACAGGAGAAAAACCCATACCTTCAAGCTCTGATACAAAAGTGCTGACAGTATTCTCCCGGCAGTAGTCATCAAGAGGTGCAATCATATCACGGGCATCCGCCGCCGTCATTTTGTTTCTAATCATATCCTCTATCCATAATTTCTTATAAAGCTCTTTTTCAAAATCACTCTCAGGTGCAAACATATCTCCGGCAATAAACCTGCCACCCTCATTTAACATACCCATAATTTTGTCAAAAAAAGGCTTTCTCTCAGAATCATCTATAAATAAAAGACCCTGGGTTATTATAACCACATCAAACCCGCCGCCTTTGTAATCCCTCATATCCCCAACGATAAAATTAACTTTCGAAAGCTCTGGTTTACTCTTTGCAACTTCAATCATAGCGCTGTCGCAGTCAACACATGTTATCCTGGATTCGGGAGACTTTTTTACAATCATCTCTGTCAAAAAACCGGTCCCGGAAGCAAGCTCAAGAATTTTTTTATCAGAAGGGTTGATAAAGTCAAGAACGGTACCAAAAAACGCCTCTAAATTCGGAAGGCACTTCTTCTCAATATCATCGTATTCAGAGGGATTCTGCATAATGAAAAAATAGGCATCCTCTTATATATCAGTATTCAGCACATAAGGGCAGGCCAAACAGGGTTTCTGAGAAAAGTTTCAAAATTTTTGTTTTTCCGTCAGTTTCATCTATAAAAAAACCCAAATACTCAAAACAGCCGCAAATGATATTACTTCCATTTGAAAACATAGAATTTCAGCTCGCACTCCTGCTCTTAATCGCAGTCGGAGGTTATCTTGTCGCAGCATACATACACCAGTCGGCAGTTGTCGGAGAGATACTGCTCGGACTTATAGTAGGCCCGAGTGTCCTCGGGCTTATAACCTACACAGACTTTGTCAGCGCACTTGCTCAGATGGGTGCAATCATAATGCTTTTTGTAATCGGATTTGACTTTCACTTCAAATCCATACTCAAATTTGATTATTTCGTAATAGGAACATGCGGAGTCATCATACCATGGTTAACAGGGTTTTTGTGTGCAGAATTTATCGGATACACATATGAGGGTTCATTTTTCATCGCCGCAGCCTTAACAGCAACAAGCATCGCAATAACCGCGAATGTCTTAAAAGAGATGGGAAAACTCCATACAAAAGTCGCAAACGCAATAATAGGAACAGCAGTAATTGATGATATTCTTGCACTGATAATTCTTTCAGTTACAATCGATTTTGTATCCGGTGCAACACAATTCACAGACATTCTTATAGCCGTCGTAAGACCTGTCTTTTTCATAATACTTGCAGCCCTTGCAGGGCTATATCTCGTTGATAAAATAATAGTAAAAATTGATAACTCAGAAATCGCAGTGAAGTTTCCTGAATTCATATTTCTTTTCGGCCTGTGCATAGCGTTTGTATATGCCCTCCTCTCGGAATTTTTCGGAATATCACCGATGATTGGTGCATTCATTGCAGGAGTTTCGATAAACAAAGTCTCCTTAAAGCACAGTCTCAGCATAAAAAAAGGCTCGGAATATCTCTATATACCCTTTGCCGCCATCTTTTTCATTTCTCTTGGAGTCCTTGTGGATATCCATGAAGTGACACAGGCAATTATTCCGTTTATTCTGCTGCTTACAATTGTTGCCGCACTTTCCAAGTTCATTGGGTGCAGTATTCCGGCAAAAATGCTTGGAATGGATAAACACGACTCGCTTGTAATAGGCTCGGGTATGATCCCAAGAGGAGAAATGGCAATGATAATCGCACTTGTAGGACTTTCAATGGGAATAATAAACCAGGACGCATTTATCTCAATTATTATGGCAAGCCTGATATGCACAATAATAACGCCGCTTCTCTTAAAAGACTGGCTTTTCCGCGAAAAACACGAATACACTGAATAAAAGGAATAAAAAAGTTTACATGAAATCAGCAAGGCCGAGCTGCTTTTCAGGCGGTTCGCCGAATGTTGATAAAACGGCCATACTCAAAACCTCAACCCTCTGCTTTGTGTATTCCGACACATCATACTCCTCACACATCTTAATTGACATATTGAGGTATTTTTTTACAGAACCCTCATGAACCGTTGCAATAAGTTTGTTTCCGCATTTTGTGCATTTTCCGGCAATAGGCATCCTCCTGTATTTCGATGCGCATTTTGTGCACCGCATCGTCTGCTTGGAGTATGAATTCAGATTGCCCATAATATCTCTTATAAAATGCGTTTTAAGGACCCGTTCTGCAACATCGCTCTCATCAACCGCCCGGATAATCCGGCCGAGTTCAAGTTCGGCCTCAAGCTTGTCTATCATCGATGAAAGTGTGTTGTATGACGAAATGAGAGGACCTGCCGAGATATCAGATGTATCATGTGTAAACATTATGCCTTCATACTGTTCTGGTTTTCCAAGCCTTAGCCCGACATGATCAATCTCCTTTTCAATGTCCTTTGGGTGTGCGTATTCAAGAGCTGCAAGATACATTTTAAGCGGGTAGTGTTCACATGCATCCACATTGTGGCACTCACCGTCAACCTCACCCGGATCAATTCTTTTGGTAAGAACAAGCGGTGCATCCATCGAACCGCCTCTTGTCTCAGGCAGGAAAGCCTTTGAAAAATTGATTAGACCATCCAAAAGCAGCATCACACAGTCCTCGTCCCCGTCGCACTGCCCTGTGAATATTCCGTTTGCAGAAAGGGTATGATCAGTATCAACTGTTAAGCAGTATACGTAGTCCTCACATGACTTGAGAATTGTTCTTCGTTTGATTACGTCTGTTAACATAACCCCGTTTTCAAAAGTGGGCACATAATCGCCCTCTTTTAATTCAAGCGCCCGGATTTTCCTCTGATAGGCCAGATCACAGATAAGCATGGCGTGATCGGGTGTCACAGTTACCGTTTTTCCCCTGCCGGTCTCAAACATGAGAAGTGTCTTCGGTGCACGGTGAACAGATACCGATGTCACCCTCCTCATCCTCACGGTCCCGTTTACATCAATAGAATGAACCCAGAACGTCTTCCGGGGATCAGAATAGTATGTCCCGACACGGTCAAGTTCCGGCCTTCTCAGATCAAAGTTTTCAACAACAAAATCCTTTATGGCAAGTGTTCTCCACTCAGTTCCGTCATTAACCGTAATCCCGGTCTCACCGGCAAAGCAGTTCCGCCTCTTTGCGGCATGGAAATACGGATGACCATATCCTACATGTGCCTTTGAATAACCGAGAAGTCTCACAAGGACACCGGCACTTGTGTGGGGTGCAAGGCCCATTAAAAGCTGGCCGACAAGATCCTCCTTTGTTTCCGCTTTATAATAAGGCTCCATCTTATAGAGCCTCACAAGCATCTCGTCGATGAAGTTTGCAACCTTTAAGAGCCACTCCCCGCAGTCATATGAAACAAGAATGTCCTGGCATTTAAGCTCAAGAATCTGATCGTCACTAAGAAGCGGCTTTTTATAAATATCATTCAGATAGCCGAGCTCAACAAGTTTCTGCCACGACACTCCTATCTCACGCGGTCTGAAGTGCGTAAGCGGCAGATCAATCATATCATACCGGACAGTTCCGTCCTTAAACACGTAAAGGTCATTTGAAGCCCTCAGGACGCCCTTTTCCAGAGGCTCAACACACCTCTCCTTTGACATAAGCCCCTTAACACCTTTGCAAAGCTTAATCTCCGAATCCCTTATTCCAAGATTTAAAAGAGCCCTGTCATATTCATCCTTTACGTCCAGCTTTATCTCCTGAAGACAAAGGCCGTCCACTTTGCAGGCAGGGCAGATGCCGTTTACTGTTGCACGGCCGCATCTTGGGCAGAGGAAAACTGCATCCGTATGCCCGCCACACTCACACCGGTTCCTGAAGGTCTCCTTACCGCAGACAATACAGCGTCTTATCCCGATCTCGGTCATTATGACGCCACCTTTGCGGTTGTCTTTGCTCTTTGAGGCCTGCTGAAAAGAGCGCCTTGAACCACCCTCATCTCCGACAGGAAACAGGCCATGGGGAGGAGGATTCATCTTTCTCTCTTTTGACTTGCCCGGACGGCCCATACGGCCGCCTATACGCGTTCCGGCTTTTGACCTCATCTTAAATCCGGAAAGGTGCATGACCATAGCCAGTGGAGTCTCCTCTGTCACATCATCCCATGTGGGCAGTTTTTTGAGATCTTCGGAGAGGCCGAGGCAGGCTAAAAAAACAAGAGGTGTATCTATCAGAATTTTTTTCTCGCGAATCTTATGCAAAACCAGCAGCTCTTCAAGAACCGCCTTAATATCATCATCCGGCTTAAGTGTGAGAATCCCTCCGGACAGACTTCCGGAATTTTCCACAAATAAAGAGAGTGATCTTATCTTTTCACAGGTGATATCGTCCCACATATACATATAATCCGGATGAAGGAAACAGCCCTCCTCTGCAAGCTCTACTGCTGACCGCTCATCTTTGGGACGCTCTCTTCCTTCACATTCAAGAGTCCACCATTCATGGCAGTATGAAGAGGGAATAAGAGGATGATTATTCTCCAGAAATTCACCAAAACTGACAAGCATCTCACCAACATCAATTATCCTTGAGATGCTGTTCATCAGCGGAAGGGCTTCTTCCACTGTATCAACCCGGACCAGATCGCCGTTTAAAAGTCTTATTGTAGGGCCTTCTATTGTATCAACAGGAACAACACCGGCCGCTTTTCCCGGACGTTCAACCTTCATCTGCGTACCCACTGCAAGGAAATTTCCAAGAAGGTGAAGGGTAGCCGGATTAAAGCCTGCGGCAGCAAACCCTGTGTTTCTTGATCGTCCGTATCTCAGTCTGAATCCGCCTGTTCGCATAGGGTATGAAAAAACAGGTCTGCCGCCTATCAGATCGCGAATATATTTGTCTTTTGGCTTAATCTTCGGGCCGCCCTCATCATGCTCGTCCTCATCAGAAGGTTTTGCAGCACCGGATACTAAGACATCGAGCCATTCCCAGCCCTCCATCTTAACCTTTCTGACAACTTTCTGAATTTTTGGAGCCTTTAAGCCCAGACCTTCGGCAACAACAAGCGCCATTCCGCCGCGGACAGTGTTCGTCTCCACCCTCTCAAGGTTTCTGTAACCGGACACTTCGACTCTTTCTGTCGGCTCACCGTCGACGCATACAGGACAGTTCCGGATAATATGCCTGATATCGTCATCAGAAGGGAGATACTGAAGACTCATAATCGTGTTGTATCTTTTTATCTCCTCAACATAACGCTCGACCTCATCATCACGCGGGATATAGCGATTCATCCCAAGCTTTTTTCTGACATAATCGCCGACAAGAACAGAAAGCGCCTGGGCAGTACCCCCGGCACTTCTGATAGGCCCTGCATAATAGATCTTTAAATATTCCGTCCCGTCATCGTTTTTACCGATACCGATCTTTCCTATTCCTTCGGTAGGTGCTGCAACAACCCCTTCTGTTAAAAGTGCCATTGAAGCCCTGATTGCGTGATCTAAAATATCCTCTTTTGTCTCCTCACCGAACCGTTTTGCGATGAAGTCATCCCCTATTTTTAAAGCAACCTCTTCACGGGACATCTGCTCGCCGAGTTCACGCAGACGGACAGCTACACCTTTATAATCCATTAAGGCTTCAACACGATCTGCCAGATCGCTTGCGATGGGTATCTCAACATCGGTGCGGGGATCAAAGCCCTCTTTTCGTGCCGCCTTTGCAATATCTATTGCATTAAAGAGCCCGTCCTCTAATGATTTGAAATACGCTTCCATCTCCGGTGAGGCCTGCATGATTCATAATTAGTCACTAATCTGAGATAAAAAGAATGACAAATACCAAATAATATACAACTGAGATAATTATCTTAGATAATTTCAGGGGAATAAATCAGATGTTTAATGTTCGCGCCTTCTCAATCGGAAAAGCACATGAAGAGGTCATAAAAACCATCCTCAAATACGGAATCCACATAATTACAGAAGACAACGAAAAGACAATAGAGCTCCCGGAACCGCTTAATATTCACGTAAAAGAGCCTTTTGCAGACTATATGATAAGCCCGTATAATATGTTTAAGGAAGGCGCCATGCAAAAATATGTCCATGACCTCTTAAACGGGACTGACAACGATTTTGTATACACCTATCACAACAGGCTCTTTGATTATCCGGTTACAAAAGGCGAAGGCCACATAATCGGCGACGGCGATAAAATGGGAATAAATCAGATAGACTACATCGCTGAAAAACTTAAAAAAGAGCCAAACTCAAGACGTGCCGAGGCAATTACATGGTTCCCGTACAAAGACATAACATCAGACAACCCCCCCTGTCTTCAGAGAATCCAGTGCTTTGTACGTGATGAAAAACTCAATATGCATGTTGAATTCAGGTCAAATGACATGCTCTCCGCCCTTGGCGCAAATATGTATGCACTTGTGAATCTCCAGAAGATGATTGCAGAAAGGGTCGGTGCAGGTGTTGGATGGTATTCGCATACATCGGTCTCTGCACATATGTATCATGAACGCGACCATGAAGAGCTTTTAAAATACATAAAAGGGCTTGGCCTTGAAGACGCCTTAAAACACTACGAAACAGCAGAATATATTAAACTCTGAAGATCAAAAGCGCCTTAATATGCACAAAAAATAATTTTTAAAAATTTTTATTTTTTTAGGATTCAGAGAATCTTTTCAACAGATTCAGGCTCCTCAGAGCCAAGTTTGTGAAGTGTAATTACAGCACACCTGTGAGATATGCTCTCAGGATCGGTTTCAGATATAAATCGGTTTAGAGGTTGCACTGCCGGTTCACCAATCCGGATCAGGGCCTTTGAGGCAAAACCTCTTGTGATACTGTCATCTTCGTTAAAAACTTCCAGAAGTTCTGAAACAGCAGGCCCTCCGATACCGGCAAGGGCTGCTGCCGCATAACGTTTTACATTGTCATCGGGATAATTTCTAAGCGCAAGCATTAATGATTCAACAGCAGGCTCACCAATCTTTGCAAGTGCAGATGATGCATACCACCTGATGTCATTGTCAACATCGCTGCACAATAACAGGACAAGCGGCTCTGTTGCATCCGCACCTGTTTCTGCAAGAACTCTTACTGCCTCCCTTCTCTCATTTAAATTTCCGTTTATGAGTTTTTCAATCTCAATTTTGATATTGTCCATATTCGTCATGATAAGAAACCTGATTTTATGATTTTATTTTAGATTATTAATTTATAAGCCCTGTTAAAAATTATTATTAGACTGAATATTTTTGCCAAAAAAAATTGTATTACCTAAATATTACTTCACACTGCAGCTTAATTTGTATTTAATCAACAATAATGGAGCTTTTTTAAAAGAACATTTAAATATATCAGGCGCATGAGATACCCATTAGAGGTATATTAAAATGACAATCTATGCAGAACTAAAAGAAAATGAGCTTAAAGGTTTGAAGGAATGTGAGGATGAGATGGGAGTTATCCTTGTTGCATATGAAAGGCCTGTAACGGCTGCACATATAGACGAGGCAAAACTTGGAAAGATAAAACTGCTCGAAAAAGAGATCGGCGTAAAACTTGTCGCATACGATTAAATTAAGATCACATTTTAAGCCGGTTTAGCATCAATTAAGGCAGTATTTATCAGAAAATAGTTCTTTTTTTAAATGACAGACACCACATCGTATATTTAATATCGGATGCGAATATACTCCCATAAGAAAGATGTCCTCCGGAGATTATGAGCAGACACATATTGAAGGGAACAGCAATACCTGCCGTATTAAAACAATTGAGGCATATATCTCAGGCAATGTCCAGAGAGTCGGATTTCGTGCATGTGTCAGAAAATTAGCTTTAAGTCTGAGTATAACCGGCGAGGTAATGAATCTTAATGACGGGAGAGTTTACCTTCTTGCCACAGGAGAGCATGCAATAATTGAAAAGATGCTCTCATCCCTGTATGAATGTCCGAGAGCATATATAAGGGAGATACAGATAAAAGAGCTGGCTGTGAAAGATTATCAGACCTTCACTGTCATAAGGCCGGCATAAGATATAAGACAGCCAAAAAAAGGGCTGACATAAAAATTCCATTTAAAATCAAAATGAATCTGAAAACCTATATTATTAATAGCTCATCATGAAATTTTGTCCTTTTGACAAAAAGTCCCTATATGACAATACATTTTTTTCTATCTCTTTCTGGATTATCGATTTATGAAGCGCTTCTGTTAATATATCCATAAGAGAGTCATTGAGATGGCAGCGTTTTGTTCCGGTTTCATAATCACCGGGGGAGAGATATTCTCTTGCAATGGAAAATACAACTGAATCAATCATCCGGGACTTTAGAGGGTCAATTAAGTCCATAACAAGCGATCTCTCACCTTCTCTTAAAATTCCGATATCCAGATCAAGATTTGCACCGGTCAGCGGGAGAAAGCAGTTTCCAAAAAGCATTGAATATCCAATAGAAAGCATTGAATTAACAGGATCATTATGAGGCCTTTTGGTCCGTCTTTTAAATCCATGGACAGGACTTATACTTCTGGACATAATCTCATAATACATATCGGCCGTTAATTTCTGGATACGTCTGAGTTCAGCCATTTTTATGAGATACTCCGCATCATCAAGCATATTGCAGAAAAGTTCCCCCTCTCCTTCATAAAAAAGAGTTTTCCCAACCTCCTCACCGGCTTTTTCAATCATCATAAGTCGTGACTTAATAGATGAGGTCACAATCTCCAGAGCTGCTTTATGGCCGGGGGATCTCATCTGCAATGCCCTCATCTCCTCATCCGGACGAAAACCAAAAGGCCTTAAAACTGCAAGAGGAGTTCCGTCAGCATCAAAAAATGAGACCATAGATCCCTTTCTTAAAAGATGTGAAATAACAGAAGTATGAATATTGTGCCCTCCCGCCACAAGAAGATGAGAGACCTCAGATAAAGGGTACTCTTTTGTGACTCCCTTCTTCTGAATAACAAGGGTGGTTGAGGTAGCCTTAATGTGTCCACCAAAGCCGGCGACAATCTGCCAGGGGAAATGTAGATCCTCCATATCAAATAACCTGCGGGAAATAAAATCTGTAATTCATTTTATTGCCGTAATGCATACTTTAACTTGATCGTCTATTTTTAAAAACAGTCCGCAAAAATAAACCAGGTCAGCTATATAAAAAGAGTCCTGACCAATAATATCAAGTCATAAAAGATAAATTAAAGCATCACCTAAAGATTTCCTGATGAACACTAAGATTTCTGGTATACTTATTATTCTTCTGGCACTGGTAGCAGTATCATTTGCCGGCTGTACCGGTGGCGAATCAGTTGAAAGCCCGTCGGGTGATGCTCTGCCGACAGAGCAGATTTCAGGCGATGTAACGGTATATACTATCGGGATAGACGGTGAATATCCTCCATATTCATATATTGATACTGATGGAAACGCTCAGGGTTTTGACGTTGATTCTGCAAAATGGATTGCAAAAAATCAGGGTTTTGAAGTAGAGTTCCAGCCTCTTGCATGGGATGGAATTATTCCGGCACTTCTTGCAGGCAAAATTGACATGGTCTACTCAGGTATGACAATCACAGATGAGCGTTCTTTAAAGGTAAATTTCTCAACACCGTACCTTCAGGTTGACCAGGGCGTTGCATTTAACAATGACTCAGAGATGACCTTTGAGGACTTCATGGCAGGAAAGGCTGTTGTGGGCGCACAGAGAGGTACAACAGGTGCAATCTGGACTGAGGAAAATCTCATCGCAACAGGACTCATTTCTGCTGACAGTCTGAAGTATTATGACAACTTCCCAAGCGTTGTAACAGACCTGCAGAACAAGAGAATAGATGCTGCAATTTACGACGTCCCGTCACTTCGTGATGCTATTGCAGGAAAGCCAATGGAAATCCGCGGCCAGATAGACACAGGAGAGGTTTACGGCATTGCAATCAGAAAGGAAGACACAGAACTCCTTGGAAAGATGAATGCGGGACTGGACAACCTTATGGATGATGATTACTGGCAGGAGCTTCTTGTAGAATACAAACTTGTTGGTGCATCACCACGCTAAAATAAAATCTGCTATTTTGTTTCTGAAGGGTAAATATCAAAACCCTTCAGCACCAATTATTGTATAAGCAAATTATTGCAGGCGTTTTTAAACGGAGAACTAAATATTGGAAACAATCTCTTTTATGCCTGCAATATACGATTTCAGGGCTTATATAAAAAGGATATGAGTTCCTGAGATTCAGTGTTCAACCTATAGGGAATTTAAGATGGATGTATTTTCAATAGTAGCAGAGTGGCTTCCGTATCTTCTTTCAGGAGTAATGGTAACAATCGGCCTTGTTGCAGCAGCACTCATTATCGGTGCACTCCTCGGCCTTCCCATGGCACTTGGACAGGTTTACGGCACCAGGCCGCTTAAGATGGTAATTGGAACATATGTCTGGTTTTTCCGCGGACTTCCGGTTCTTCTGCTTCTTTTTCTGTTTTACTTCACAATTTTTCCCTTTTTAAATCTGGACGTTCCGGAATTTTTTGTGGGTGCAACAGTTCTTGGACTCCGCGGTGCTGCTTACCAGTCGCAGATCTTCAGAGGCGCAATTCAGTCAATAAGCGAAGGCCAGATGACTGCGGCACGTTCACTCGGGATGAGCAGACTTACTGCAATAAGATCAGTTATCATTCCACAGGCAGTTCGTGTTGCACTTCCCGGGTGGTCAAATGAATATCCAAACATTCTGACAGATTCAGCAATATGCTACGCAATAGGTGTTGCTGAACTTATGACAAGGACTTCACAGATTGTTGCGCAGACATACATTACAATGCCAATATATCTTGCATGTGCACTGGTTTTCATTCTCTTAAACTACGCCGGAATGAGAGTCATATATCATCTTGAAAAGAGGGTTGCAATACCGGGATTTTCCGGAAACACATCCAGCGGAGTGTTGTAAAAAATGGCAGACGATGATTATATATTAAGAGTAGAGGACATACACAAGACCTACGGTGATTCCGAAGTCTTAAAAGGCGTCTCATTTAATGTCAGAAAAGGAGACACAATTGTCTTTATCGGACCTTCAGGCACAGGAAAGAGCACTCTTCTGCGCTGTATAAACCAGCTTACAGTTCCTGATAAAGGCAGGGTTTATCTTCACGAGGAGGAGGTTACAAACTGCGGAAGCAGAATCAATCACTTCAGACAGAAGATTGGGATGGTATTTCAGAACTTTTACCTTTTCGATCACTTAACGGCTGTTAAAAACGTTGAAATTGCTCTTTTAAAAGTAAAGGGAATGAGCCCTGAAGAGGCAAGAGAAAAAGCACTTTTTGAACTGAGACAGGTCGGAATGGAGGAATGGGCAGATCATTACCCTGCTGAGCTTTCCGGAGGACAGGCACAGCGTGTATCAATTGCACGTGCACTTGCAATGGAGCCGGACGTAATTCTTTTTGACGAACCAACATCAGCCCTTGACCCGGAGCTTACAAGAGAGGTTTTGGAGGTCATGAAGAAGCTTGCCCTTGAAGGAATGACAATGCTTGTTGTAACCCACGAGATGGGATTTGCAAGGTCAGTTGCAACAGAGATTATTTTCATGGAGGGCGGAAAGATTCTTGAGGCCGGAACTCCGGAAGATATAATCAAAAATCCGGGTAGTGAAAGGACAAAGAGCTTTATCGGACAGTTTTCAGGTAATTTGGGAGATTAATAATAAATGGATGCGGATTTTTTAATTAACATACTTCTTCCGGCGCTGTGGGAAGGCCTTCTGGTAACCCTTAAGCTGATAATTCTTTCCGCACCATTTGGTCTTTTATTTGGCACGCTTCTTGCAGTCGGCAGAGTTTACGGAGGTTTTTTTGTTAATCTGTTCTGCAGGTTCTTTGTAGGGTTCATCAAAGGATGCCCACTTATACTTCTCCTGTTTATCCTCTATTTCGGTCTTCCTTCGGTTGGTATCTACTTATCCGCCCTCCTGGCATCGGTCATAGGATTTATCTGCTGCAACAGCGCCTATAACTCAGAATACATACGGGGAGCCATTCTTTCAGTAAAAGAGGGGCAGATGATTGCAGCAAGTGCACTTGGAATGACAAGAATTCAGGCAATACGCCATGTAGTTCTTCCTCAGGCGATGAGACGGGCAATTCCCGGACTTTCAAATGAGTTTATTTATCTGATAAAATACTCCTCACTTGCATACATGATTACATTAATAGAGCTTACTGGTGCAGGAAAACTTATATTTTCAAAATATTTTGAGCCGGACGTATTCATAATGATAGGAATTATCTATCTTGCTCTTGTCACAATTACAACAGTTGGTGCAAATGCACTTGAAAAGAAACTTGCAATCCCCGGAACACAGGGAAGATAAAAACAGAATATAAAAAAAGTTTTTTTGCCCTTTCAGATATTTCAGGCTTAATCAGAACAAAACTGCTCAATCGAGCAATATTAAAAAGAAAAGTTTAGGTTTTTTATAGCTTTGTGATTGATACTTTGATATGAAAAATAAATACAGCAAATATTTATTCACATCATTTTTAATAATCAGCCTTTTTCTGACGGTTTCACCGGCAGCAGCAGAAACAAACTGGGATCAGAAAGAGATCTATTCTCCGGATAACAGCTCGGTAATCAGTATAGATATCTCCGGAGATTATATTTTATTTCTGACATCATCAGAGCTCTCCATGGATCAGTCATCAAACAGGGTGCATCTTTATGACACACAGTCAGGCAGTCTGAAAACCGCAGGCATTCCTTCACCCGGGATGACAATGACGGGCAGTGACATATCAGGAGATTATGCAGTATGGGTTGAAACACAGACATCTGGTTTCGGTGAATTAGAGGCAAAATCAAAGCCCAATACCTTATATCTGATGAATATCCGGGAAAACATTATTACAGCGCTCAATCTTCCTGAAAATGCAGATTGGCCTAAAATTTCAGGCGATACAATATTATGGTCCGAAACACCTTCAGATTCATTTGAAACGAATTTCAGTATATATAATATCAAAACAGAAGAGAACACACGGATTTTAAATATTTCTCCTGAAGATCCGGCAGATATCGATTATGATAACGAAAATATAGGATATAGTAACTCAGACGGAGTTCACATATACAACATTTATTCAGGAAAAGACACCCTCATTTTTAAATCAGAATATGGAAATGAATCTGGATCAAATGTAATGGATTTTGATCTGTCAGGAGATTACCTTATATATTTCAAGCATCTGGGGATTTTTGAGGGAGATGATAAGGGAATATATACTGAACCATATCTTTATACAATCTCCAGTGGTGAAACAAGGCTAATAAACCCGATAACCGGTAATTTTACAGACACTCTCACAAAGGATGAAAAGAAGGCTTCAATAATATCACCTTTTACAGACGGTGAAAATGTCGGATGGGGATATTTAAAGAGCGAAACAGAATCTGATATTATTCTTCTAGACCCGCTTACTGAAGATGCATCAGTGATTAAAGTTGCAGATTCATTATCAAAAGCATGTATTGACGGAGAAAAAATTATCTGGACAAAATCCGTTTTCCCGTCATTTAAGGAAACACTTTACTTTGCAGAGGAGAATCAAACCGCCGGCAATAATTCATCTGAATCATCACCCGGTTTTTCAGTTATTATTGGAATCCTTGGAATATCACTTTCAGTTATTCTTATGAAGAAAATTAAAGAATAAGCCTAATTTTTTTTAAATTCATTACACTATTTCATTTCAGTGTTTTATCATTGATGTAGGCAGTTCTGTAAAGATTCAAAAAACAATTTTCAGATATATCTCTGATTACCTCAAGAAAATTAAAAATTAAACAAAAAAAATAATTGTGGAATTCAGGCAAGTTTGTATTTTACAATTAATTCCTGCCAGTAAGGATCTGCCATTAATGCGTCAAGACCCTCGTTCATTGTGTTTAAGAGCTCGACATCAGCCTTTCTGATTGCAATACCGTACTCTTCATTGGTCTCAATTGTACCGAGTTTTACAATATCCTTACCCTCGATTGACTCAATTACAACAGGTGTGTCATACATAGCAGCATCCACACGTTCATTTTCAAGATCTGAAATTGCAAGAGCAAAATTATCATAAAGCTTGAGGTTGTCTTTAGTCATAAGACCTGTATCAATAAGATTTGCTGTGATCCAGTCTGCCGCAGTGCATCCTCTCTGTGTGCCAATAACAACTTTTCCTGCCTTTAAATCATCCATTGTAACAGTGGAGCCGTTCCTTACAGCAACACCCTGATTTGCAACCCAGTAAGGTGTTGAGAAATTGACCTTTTCTAAACGCTCATCTGTAATTGTCATACCTGAGTAGACCATGTCAATTTTGCCGGCGTTAAGTGAAGGAATAATACCATCCCATGCCATAGCCTGAACCTTAACCTCAAAGCCCATCTTGTCAGCTATCCACTTTACAGAATCAACGTCAAAACCCTGTGCATTGCCGTCACTGTCAATATATGAATATGGAGGATACTCTCCGTCAATACCTACAATATAAAGGGGTTTTTCTTCAACAACAATAACATCAACCGTCTCATCAGCAGGAGCAGATTTATCTGCGCCGGTACAGCCTGCAAATGCGACTGCAAAAACAGCTACAATCAGAAGAAATGCAGCCAGAATCTTTTTGTCCATACAGACAATTTTGGGTTAAATTAATATAAAGAACTTCTGAAAAAAACCAGATATTGCTGATTTGGAAAAATAAGAAGAACAAACAGGTTTTTCTGATTACAGCTTAAAATATTGCTTCTTTTTAACAATACCACAACCTTCATGCCATGCTATAGCATAACATACTATGAGCTTTCATGTTCTGGAACAAAGAAACAGAGACGCTTAAAGGGGATAAACTGGAGAAACTCCAGATAAAGCGCCTTAAGTGGACAATAACACAGGCAGAAAAAATACCTTTCTATAAAAAACTGCTGAATAATTCAAACATCTCTTCAGACGATATCAGAAAAACGGAAGATATACATAAACTTCCTTTAACAAAAAAGACCGACCTTCAGGGGGGGTATCCTTTTGGATTTCTCGCTGTTCCCAAAAAAGAGATTGTAAGAATTCACACAACATCAGGAACGACCGGAAAGCCCACCGTTGTCGGATATACAAGGCAGGATCTTGACAACTGGTCTGAACTCATTGCAAGAAATTTGACAATGGTAGGTCTTACTGCCGATGATACCTTTCAAAACGCAGTTAATTACGGCCTTTTTACAGGCGGCCTCGGATTTCATTACGGCGCTGAAAAAATTGGCATGACTGTAATTCCAAGCGGAACAGGAAATACAAAGCGTCAGATAGAGATGATAGACGACTTTGGCGTCACCGCACTTCACTGCACACCCAGTTATGCGATGCACCTTTCAGAGGTTGCAGAGGCAATGGGCACAGAGCTTGAATCATTAAGAACCGGAATGTTTGGTGCAGAACCCTGGTCTGATAACATGAGGGGAATTCTTGAGGAGAAACTGGGCGTTACTGCATACGATTCATACGGAATGAGCGAGATGTACGGTCCCGGTGCGGCATTTGAATGTAAAGAGAGAAACGGACTTCATTTCTGGCATGATTCATACTTTATTGAGATAATTGATCCTGATACAGAAGAAGTCCTTGAACCGGGACAGAAAGGTGAACTTGTTGTTACACCGCTTGTAAAAGAGGCAATGCCTCTTCTGCGATACAGAACAGGCGATATCACAATGATTCTTGAGGATGAATGCCCCTGCGGACGCGGACCAAAAATTGCAAGACTCACCGGAAGAAGCGACGACATGCTTGTAATAAGGGGTATTAATGTATTTCCCTCACAGATAGAGCATGTTTTACGCTCGATACCTGAAGTGGGTGATCAGTTTATGGTCTATGTCGACAGGATAAATCATCTGGATGAGATGACAATTGATGTCGAGATAAAAAGAGAATTTTTCAAAGGCGAATTATCAGACCTTGAAAGAATACAGAAAAAAATAATTCACTCTCTAAAAGAGCTTTTAAACCTCAGAACAAAGGTTTCACTTGTGGAACCTGAATCTCTTCCGAGATTTGAGGGGAAAGCAAAGCGAGTAATTGACAAAAGAGGCGATAAATTTTGAGAGCCTGGGATCCAAGAATTGAGGAGATGCCTGTTTTGGAGTTAAAGAAACTCCAGTACAGATATTTAAAAACACTTGTGTACAGACTTTACAGCTTTTCGGATTTTTATCACAGAAGGATGAAAGAGCAGAATGTTCATCCGGATGACATAAAATCACTTGAAGACGTAAAAAAACTGCCCTTCATGTACAAAACCGACCTTAGGGACAACTATCCAAACAAGATCTTCACATCATCAACAGAGGAGCTTGTCAGATATCATGTCTCCTCGGGAACAACAGGAAAACCCACTGTTGTCGGGTATACACAGAAAGATCTTGACCTCTGGACACAGTCTTTAGCCCGCTCCCTAACAGCATGCGGTCTGGGAAGAGGGGACGTCATGCAGGTGTCGTACGGATACGGCCTTTTTACAGGCGGTCTCGGCCTTCATTACGGTGCAGAAAAGATAGGCGCAACAGTAGTTCCCACAAGTGTCGGAAACACTGAAAGGCAGATTGAACTGATGCAGGACTTAAATGTGACAGCAATCGCCTGCACACCTTCCTACTTAAACCATATGGGTGATGTTGCAGAGAAGATGGGAATCTCAATCAAAAATGATACAGAACTCAAAACTGCAATTCTGGGTGCAGAACCATGGTCTGAGCAGATGAGAGAGTATCTGCAAAAGGAGATGGGAATTTCGGCATACAACATATTCGGCACATCAGAAATCTCCGGGCCTATGTTTACCGAATGTTTGGAGCAGAATGGAATCCATATCTGGGGAGATATAGCATATACAGAGATTATAGACCCTGAAACAGGAGAAAACCTTCCTGCCGGCGAGAAGGGAGAGCTTGTGATGACAATTCTTCAGAAAGAAGCACTTCCGATGATAAGGTACCGTATCGGAGATATCACATGTCTTGATGAATCTGTATGCCCGTGTGGAAGGACTCATCCAAGAATCGACCGTTTAAGTGGAAGAGTGGATGATATGCTGATTATAAGAGGAATCAATGTATTCCCCTCACAGGTTGAGCATGCA
The DNA here is from genome assembly GCA_016937345.1 of Methanomicrobiaceae archaeon. Lineage (GTDB taxonomy): Archaea > Halobacteriota > Methanomicrobia > Methanomicrobiales > Methanomicrobiaceae > Methanomicrobium. Next base: position 120,143 of record JAFGWE010000032.1, on the reverse strand, counting down.
CTTTTAGGAATTTCAGAGGTTTCCGGCCAGCATTTTATGATTATCGTTGAAAGAGAAGGCACTCTTGATAATATGACTGTTCAGGTTGAATTAAAGCAGGAGTCATTCTCCGATAAGATCAATGATTTAATGGACATAAAGAGAAAAGTATCTCATATACTCAAAAATTCCCTCAACGTAAGTTGCGGTGTCGAGATAATGGCACCGAATTCACTCCCGAGATTTGAGGGCAAGGCAAAGAGGGTAATTGACAGGAGGAATATCTAAATGGACACAAAGGATTTCATTATAAAACAGATCTCGGTCTTTTCAGAGAATAAACCGGGACGTCTTGCAGCGATTGCAAAGGCACTTGAAGAGGAGAAGATAAACATCTTCGCCTTTTCAATAGCAGAGTCAAAAGGATTTGGTGTTGTGCGTCTTTTAGTGGATAAACCTGCACCTGCACTTGAAAAACTTGCACATCTTGGTTTCATGGTCTCTTTTACTGATGTAATCGCAGTTAATATGAAAGATGAGCCCGGAGGTCTTTATGAGACAGCAAAAATTCTTGGAAATTCAGAAATAAATATTGAATATGCATACGCATATTCAGGAAAGGACGCCGCAGTTTTGATATTACGCGTGGATCAGGTTGATGAGGCAATACGCGGAATCAGAAAGAGCGGCGGAGAACTACTAAAAGCAGAGATGTTTAAGTAAGACATATATCCATACAGGAATACCAACTTTTTTTATATAGACCAGTCAATGTACTAAGACAGGATCCATAGGGTAGAGGATATCCTTTTGGGCTTCGAACCCAAAGACGCGGGTTCAATTCCCGCTGGATCCGCTTTTAATTTTAATCCTGCCGGGATAATAATTCCGGGAAAAGAAGTTATATTATATTTTACTCAATTTTGATGTAGGAGATACCGCTGCTGCCGGAACCGATAGTCTGTGTCATTTCAGAAACCGAATCCGCGGTGTCTAAAGAACTTGCATAGACTCTGATTCTATATTCGCCTGACGGAAGGTCTCCAACAGGAAGAGTTGCTTTCTGTATAACACTGTCTGACATGGGACCTGAAACACCACTCATTGTCTTAAAGGGAATCCACACGCCATCACCCTCTTTTAAGTAGTACATACTCTGCTGTGCTGAACTCTCACCCGAGTAAAAAAGTGTCCATTCAAGGTTAAGAGTGCCCGTAATCTCTCCTGTATTTGTTGAGTGAAGATCTGATACAGAAAGGTCCTTAAATTCTGTTCCTGTTACGGTTATATTGTAAACAGCGGTCACATAAGTATCCGGAAGAGAAAGCGAATCTGTCCCGTTATTAAATGTAATTGTAGACCCCGGGCCAAATATATTGATATTCCCCCCCCTCATGATTCTAAGTCTGAATGTTGTCTCCCAGGTTTCCAGAAGCTTCACAGTTCCTACGTCAAATTCAAGTGCCTGATCCTCACTCCAGTCATCAGTGTCATCAATCGTGTACCTCGGAATCACAGTACTTGTCTCATTCCATTTCTCAATCGTTGTTGAAACATCATATTCATAAACATACTGCAGTATTGAACTGTCACTATTAGGTGTGGAAACATTATTCAGTTCAAGATTACTGAAATCAAGACTCATCTGCGTATTTACACCGGCTTCTGTTCTCAGGTCGCCTGCAATCTCCAGATAAACGTCATTAATATTTGTAGAATCTGCAATGTAGTATTCCCCGCCACTTTGATCTGCAAGTTCTTCCAGTACCTCAGAACCAGCCAATGCATATGCTATGGTGTAGATTTTGATATCATTATTTTTCGCATATATGGCAAGATTTTGTTCTTCACTGGTGAGACCATCGTATTCTTCATAACCGCTTGATTCTGCCAGAGGATCCCCGCCGGTATTATATTCACCGTCGGAAAGCAAAATGACAGCCTTTACCGCAGCATCCCTCCCGTTATCAACAATCTCCTTTATGGCAAGATAAAGCCCTTTTCTCATAGGTGTTCCACCCATTGGAACCAGATCATCAATTTCGCTTTCAACCGAGATATGATCTGATGTGAGTGAAAGATCCAGGGTTGCATAATCATCATACTCCCTGCCGTTTGCCTGATAATGATTACTGATATATTCATCATCATCATCCGGATCTGAGACCCACCCTGTAAACCAGACATAGCGGCGGCCGTCATATCCTGCCAGGTAACTGGAGCTATAGGTTGTAATGTCCGTTGTTCCGTCATTGCCAAAGCTCGTCAGGCCAACCCGGTCACGCATCTCAGACATCCCTGAGTTAAACTCCTGCATAGCATCCATTACAGAAACCATTCTGTCAGGATAATCAGTAAGCATACTGCCCGACCTGTCAGCAGCAAGCATTACATCAATAGGGTCCGGCTGAAGAGCCCAGCCGTCGCCAATAAGCCTCACAGTTACATCAATAGTCCTGTTTACAGCAACAGTTTCAGGACTCACCTCTGTCTCAACAGAAAGATACGGATAATTTTTCCATTCAATTAAAATTGTTTTGTAAACTGTATCCCACTCTGCCTCAACGGTACAGCTTGCAGATCCCATATTCTCATAATCCGGATCAAATACATCTGAAATAAAAGTCCCTGAAGTGAAATAGACAATTGCCTGGCCGTCTTCATCAGTTATTGCAGTTGCATCAGAAAGAAAAGGATCATCAGTCTGGTAAACCGGATATGAGCCATGTATTATTGAAAATGAAACAACCTCATTCTCTACGGGATTTCCTCTTTCATCAATTACCTTCGCACGAATTGCCGATGTTCTCAGAGGTGCCACCTCATTGCTCGGCATGACCTCAGGGTTTGCTGTTAAAAGCATATTGACAGGGTCTGTACTATCAAACTGAATGTCCGTTTCAACCCGTACTGATTCATTGTCAAGAGAATATGCTGTAACTGTGTACACTCCTTTCTGGTATACCGGCCCGTACGATATATTGATTACACCATACGAATTTGATGTTCTCACACCAATCAGATACTCAGGATCTGAACTGACTATGTTAAGGTTCCTGCTGCCCGCCGGATTGCCATATTCGTCTTTAAGATAGTATGTTATGTAGAATTTGCTCTCCCCGTCTGCCGGGAGATAGGGTGGATCGCCATTCAGAGGGTTGACGGCTGCAATTATTGAAACCGGTTCTGAATCTGCAACTCCTGTTACTGTTTTGTACTGTGACCTGAATCCGTAGGGAGAAGTAATCGTAAAGGTATTTGTTCCGGATATTGTTGAAACCATATAACCGGTCTCCAAAACACCTTCAGAGTCAACATATATTCTGTCATAATTAAGAGTGTAGCCAGCCCCGTCATAGAGATATGAATCGGCAGGGCTGCAGTACAGATCAAGATATTCGGGAGTTTCACTCATTTCATCCTCATATCTGCTCTCTACAGGGTTATTATAAATATCCACCATCCTGACTGCAATAGGGGTTACACCTCCGACTGTGACCTCATTTGTGTAGCTTACACTTTGAATCGAGTCGGGGGCTGCATGATCAATCTTCTGCTGAATAGTTTTTACAACAATTCCGGCATTTCCATTGTCATCAGAGTATGCAACTGTTGCCTGAATATCAGCAGTACCGCTCTTTGTGGATGAAAATGATGTTGCAAACGGAGACGAACTTACTGTTTTTGCATTTACGTCACCATAGATACCAGACTGCAGGCACTCAAAATCAACACTGTCTATAGTACATGACATATTAGTCTCAGAAACAGATATTGTCGCAGAAGCACCTCCTGCAACAATCCAGTCATTGTCAGTCTGCAGTATAACTTCAGAGTCCTCAAGTGCAGACGTGGTATTCACTAAGAACAGAGTCGAAAGCATCATTAACAGAATAATCGTTGTAGATTTTCTCATAAAATCACCCTAAACAGCATTCTAACCAATATTCAGCCAGATATTGTATATATTACAGGATATTTGTGAGCTGAAATATATATATAGATTCATAATCACTTAGAGAAAAGAAATTTTATTTCATTTTACACCACATATTCAAATAATATTTACTAAAATATACTAAGATCACGCTATTTAGCACAGTTCCCTCATCTAAAAAACATAATAAAAATTTGGTATTGCCAGAATAACTATAGAAATTTTTAAAAAAAATATTAAATTATTAATAAAAGGCCGGGCAGTCTATAGACCCCCGTCATCATATCTTCTTGGAGGCCGTTTTTTATTTCCGCCCCGGCCGCCGCTTCTGCCATTTGATTTAAACCTGTAGAAACCTGCTGCAAGAAGGACAATAACTGCTGCAAGAACAGCCCCTAATAAAATTAGGTTTAATTCCTTTTCCAGAACAAGGGTTATTGTAATTTCTGTACTTCCAAGAGGAATCTGCCGTACTTCCTCAAACTCCTTATAATCACTGGCAGTCACAACAAAATTATAATCATTATTTGTCAGAAGTTCTGTTGTAATTTTCCCATTTACATCCGTTATCCCCAGATTATTCCCGTTTGCATAGACAACGGCACCAGGGACCAGTTTGTTGTCATTATCCTGCACGATTACTGTAACAGCAGCTTTTGAATACGAAAGATCAGCAATCACATTATCATTGCTACCATTGATGTCAATCGAAACCTCATAGTCATCATAGCCTGCTTTTCTTATTAAAAAGACGTGATTTCCGGAGGATAACTTTGTCACCGAACTTCTTCCATAGGAATCGGATTTTCCGAAAAGGTTTCCGTCGATGTAGATTTCTGCATCAGAAACAGGTCGTTTTTCAATATCATAGACAGAAACAGTTACAGGATAAAGACTTTTTGAGAGTGTAACTGTGTATAAAATTTCGTCGCTTGCCAGATAGTGATCCTCTTCAAATGATTCATACTGATCTTTTTGCACACCTATCTCATACGATTTTTCATGTTCAAGATAAAGTGTCACCCTGCCATCGGATTCGGTCTCCCCGGCTAAATTGCCATTGATATAAATCTGTGCATCTGCAAGCGGGGATTTTTTTGTCCCTTCAGATTCACCGTCAAGTATCTGGAATATCACAAGATCATTTCTCTGTAGAAGATAATCCACTTTCTTCGATGAATCCCCAACATCAACCGACTTTGAAAGAGTTTCATAGCTGGTCATCTGAACTTCAACGATATATGTTGTTCCAAGATAAACCTCAAACTGTGCCAGCCCTTCTGAATTTGTTGATTCACTGTCAGTTGCATCTGCCCCTGAGATTTTTACAAGTGCATCCTCTACCGGCAGGAGTGTTTCTGAGTCCATGACATTGATCTGAAGAATCCCCGTACCGCGTATGAGGTCAGCTACAACAGCCGTCTGTCCGGCAGTTAACTGATCGCTCCAGTATTTATAGCCGTCCTTATTTATCCCCAGTCTGAAACTTGAGGAGAGGGAGTGTGAATATGTAAAAGCACCTTCACTGTTTGTGCTTCCAACATAATTCCCGTCAATATACAAAGATGCTCCGGATACAGGAGTATTATCAATTTCATCCCTTACAGTTATAGCAAGGGTCGTTGCCTGAACCGTGCAGCATATCGCTCCCAGTAATAGAATGAATGTCAGAAAGCGACGAATATTCATGATTTTATTATTAATTTTCATTGTCCTTATATTATGCGGATGAATAATACAAAAATCTGTAAAAATCCTTTATTTAGAGATGTCAGACAATTAATCCTTTTTCATCTGAAAAAAATATCTGATTAGATTTTTACTAATGTGAAAAATACAGAGATTAGAAAAAAATCTGATGTGATAATAATAAATTATTATTTTTTTTTTGAAATATGCGAAAAAAACTGAATTTTCTTATATGCTACATAAAAATAAATAATCTAATCATTTGATTAAAAAAAATCTTTTAAATCGAAAATATCTAAAAATAAAAGCTAGCAGAACAACTCAGGATTAACAATTTTGCAAAAGTTATCTGTTAAAACAAAATTTCACACGGAATTTGGTGTGATTAGATAATTTAAGATAAATATTTCAAAAAAAAGTTTTGAATTTGGATTTTAGTCCTTTCTCATAACCAGTGCAGCTACTGCGCCAAGGCCGATGAGTGCAACAAATGCTCCAAATCCTGGTGATGCTGTTGGCTCAGGTGTTGGTGCGGTTGTTGGACCGGTTGTTGGTGCGGTTGTTGGACCGGTTGTTGGTGTTCCAGGTGAAGTTGTTGGTGCTGCACCCTTAAGGACATTGAATGTTGTGGTTGCAGTGCAGTCTGCTTCAATTGCCTCAACGTTTACTATGTACTCGTCTGGCTTGAAGGTTGATGCATCTACGTCCATTGCCCATTCATTGTATGAATCGCCTGATGTGACCTTTACAGTCTGAGATACACCGGAGAACTCTCCGCTCTGTGTCTTCTGTGTTGGCTGGAATGATGAAGATGTAACTTCAACAATCAGGTCATCGTCGACAGCGAGGTTTGTTGTACCTGAGACTTTGAATACGTCACCCACATAGTGGTCACCGACTGAATTGATCCTGATCCATGGCTCTTCAACTAAGAATGTGAGCTTGGTGTAGGTATCATCAATGTCGGCTGAATCGATTGAGTCTGTAAGTGCCTGTGCAGCGTCAGATCCCTGGAGTTTTCCTGCTCCCCAGATAATGAATTCTGAGTTTTGTGCTGCTGCTCCGGCAAGTTGAGTCAATATTCTGGTTGGGGTTGCTGCATCAGAATAAACATCAAATCTGTCATTGTACATCGGGTGCTGGACAACTACGAAGTACTGTCCTGATGCAAGATCCTTTGTATCTGCTGTTCCCATTTCGTACTCGAATGAACCGTCATCGTTAACGGTCTCTGTAACAGCAATTAAGTCAGTCTTACCATTCCAGTAGTTCTTTCCGAGTACCCAGATTGCTACACCCTGTGTTGGGTTGCCTTCTGCTGTTCCGCGGATGTAGAGCTTGTCACCCTTTGCTACTGTTGATGCAGATGTGGTTGCTGTTACAAACGGCTTTTTGATAACAATTGAAACTGTGTCATACTTAGCTTCTGAAAGTCCGTCTTTCTGGACGTTCTTTGATGAAGCATAGATTGTGTATGTACCTGCGTCAAGAGTTACACCGGAAGTACTCCATTTGTATTCCCAGGTGTCGTCTGTCTTAACATTAACCATTGTGGTGCCTGCTGTTGCAGGAGCTGTTATCTGTCCTCCATTAACCGGAAGGTTTGGTCCTGTAATAAAGAGATAGACATTATCTGTATCTGTGTCAGTACCTGAGATAGTTATTTCCTCACCAAGATAGTAGGAACCGTCTCCGGATGCTGTTATAGTTACTGCTCCCTTCTCGACTTTTACCTTTACAGTGTCATAGAGCTGATCGTTAGCTGCTGAGTCAGATGTTCTCTTTGCTGCACGGATTGTGTAAACAGCTGCCTTTGTATTTCCATCGGTTGAGAGGGAAATTGTAGCTGTACCGGAAGAACTTGTTGTAGCATTTACAACCCAGAAGATAGTTCCGTTTTCAACAGGAACATCAGATCCGATTGTTGTTGTTGTACCTGAATAAACAATAAGCTTAGCTGCCTGGTAGTTTACAGGATTGACATCTTTCTGGTTTTGTGTGAAGTATGGTGCCATATCAGCAAAGCCGGTCTTGTTGTTATAGGTGCTGATTCCTTTAATCCACACGAAGTAATCTGTCTTAGGTTTACCTTCGATAGTTACTGAGAACGGGTTGTTGCGGATAACTGTTTCTTTGTCTGCGGTTATTGTTACAGTCTCTTTTGCGATTGTAACAGTTGCAACCGAGGATATGGTCTTTCCAGTGATTGAACCATAATATGTGTCCATATCGTTGATTGATGATTCAAACCAGACCTCATATGTACCTGACGGATATGCACTGTAAGAAGTGTTCCAGACTGACAGCATATTGTTGGTCGTGTTCAGGATTGAATATACGCTGTTTACTGGCGTAAGGTTTGACAAAGGAATTGTTATTCCAGGTCCGTTTAATTTGTTATCACCATATAACCCATTAAGAATTGCTCCGTCAGGGGTCTTAACCTTACAAATTAAACCTGAACCAGTACCTGCTGCAATGTGGTCATCATTCAAGTCCATTGGACCTGTAAGATTACGCTGTGTAATAAGTGTCTGCAGATTTGTCTGGTATGTAATCTTTAAAACATCACCTGCAATTACTGATTTTCCTGTGACATCTGCATTGGCTGCAGTGACATCAGTAATAAGAACATTGCTGAGGCTTGGATCTGCTACAACAAATGCAACATTGTTTGCTGGTGCGAGATTCCCACTGTCTTTAGTAGAACCATTGTACCATGTACCAAGTTTTCCTGCAAAGCTTGCTCCAGTGATAGAGAATGAATTTTTATCACTGATTGTTAATACATCAGGTGCTGCATCCGCATACGAATACCAGCAGATTGTTCCTGCAGCATTTGGCACTGCAGATGATACATTGAGGCCTGCTTCCCCAAGAAATACTGTATCTCCGGCTGATATATTAGTAAGTCCATCAGACACTGTTTTAGCTGATACAGGTGTCGCCAGGAATAATAATGCAAGCACTAACAGAGATAACAGTGCTATTCCAAATTTTTTACTCGTCATTTAAACCTCCTTAACATACGATTTAAGGATCAGGCAATCAAACGAATTCGACACACGTCGAAAACGGATTCACCTTGCCCCATACTCCGAACGACGGAATATAGAGCATTATTTGTAGAACACCTAATATATCCTTTGTGGTTGAAAGAAAGGGAGGATAATTATAAAGAGGCTTTTAACGGACGGAGGATTATCCTTATTTTGATAATGAACAGAGATATCATTAAAAGACTGCCTGAAAGGTTAGTCTGCATATCAATATATGAGATAATAATAATCAATCGACAATTACAGCAATAAGTCTTTGAATCAGGATTATGAGCGCGTCTCGGCCTGCTAATAAATGCGCCTTTTTAAATCATCAAAATTCCCTTAAAAAGGCCCAATTACACATATTCCTGCATTCAGATACAGCCCCTTATTATTTTATTAGAGACAGCAGGGCATTAATTTACTGATGACATTCTACAGATTCCCGGTACATTCAAAACATATTTCGTCACTTTAATTAGTCACAACAAACAAAGTATGTAGTGCAACTTACATTCAACAGTAAGAATAAACACTTAGTCCGGTAGTGTAGCGGTCAATCATGTGAGACTCTGGATCTTGCGACAGCAGTTCGAATCTGCTCCGGACTATTACTTTTTTAGGCGTTTAAGTTTTTTTACGAAATTAAAAATAAATAATTCAGATTATTATTCTGCAACTTTAAAGATTATTAAAATGGTTGAAAGATATTAAGGCAGAATATATCCTGCATCAAAGTAAAAATGCCGCAATTATACCGCTTAAAAAAATCCCGTCAAATGTTCCGGCACCACCGATTGACGCAACAGAAACACCCAAAGAACCCATTCTTTTAAGATTTAACAAATCTGCTCCAATAAGAGTACCGATTGTTCCGCTTACATAGGCAATCACCGGTGCTGCATAAAGTATTCCGCCCGAGAATATTATTCCACAGATAAGTGCACAAAGAGGCGGGATGAAAAAAGGCGTTGTAATGCCGACACCGGGCATTGGTTTTGAAGTTCGATTTGTTATTAATGCGACAATCAAAACACCGGCCAGAACTGAAAACATAATCTGCATTTCCATTATGAAAAATGCCTGATACAGGAGATATCCCGAGATTAAAACCGGAATTATGCAGCCCCCGAGATTTGCCGCAATTGTGGTTTCGGTTGAAAATTCCTGTACTCTATAGAGGCTGTTCTGCAGCCGGCCATGGGGAACACGTACAAAATCCTGTTCGGATTTTACTTTGGTTATCGGAATATTTACAAAACTCCCGATGACCATTGCAATTACAAGAAGAATCACCTGCCAGATGCCAAATCCGAGTTTGAAAAGCGCTGCACCGATTATTCCAAGGAATAAAAGCGGGAGAAGAAGAATTAAAACTATTACAATAAAAATTAGCAGAATTACAGAAAAAGGGCTGAAAAAGTATCTTGCCATCAGATAAATTTCTGAGCTCATCTGATTTTAATGATACGCTTTCAGGATACGCTAAAAGGAATGATTCTTATGAGAATATTGAATTATGAATTTTTCCGGCAGATGATGCATGCATGATCATGATGATAAGGTTCAAGCCAGCATGCATCTTCAATTTCAAGTCCGGACTCTTCAAGCTCTTTTAAGGTATCTAAAAAGACAGTCTTCGGGCTTACTGTTACATCAACACTTCTGGTCTTAAGCATAAGTATGAGGATGCCGCCTTTTTTCAGGAAGGGAAGATTCATTATAGCAATTTCAGCCTGGTTTGGCTGTGCCACATCCTGGTAAACCATATCAACGGATTCTACAAAAGGAGCATATTCACGGGGATTTCCGGCATCAGCCATTATGGGTATAATGTTTGTTCTTCTCCTTGAGACCTCAATTAAATCCTGCATGGGACGCGGTGCAAACTCAACCGCATATACACAGTTCACATAATCTGCAAAATGGGAAACCGTGGTTCCATTTGCAGCTCCCAGATATAATACCTTCAAATCAGGGTTAAGATCAGTACCCGGGCGAATCATTGCAAGAGCGGCAAACTTGCTTCTGTTGGGGGACCAGACCCTGTACCCTTTCATCATCTTTTCGCCGTAAACTCCCCCCTGCCCTTTTGAAACCAAAACACCGTCAATAATTATCATTTTTTATTCTCCTCTCCAAGTGAGAATACATAATCGATCCTCTTTTGCGCCGGGTCAATAAACTCAGGAACTAGTTCCCCCCTGAAATAATCAAGTTTTGCGGCAATTGCAAGCTTTCCTCCAAGAACCCTTGATACCCTGCCACGGACTTTCGCCTTTGAATTGTGAACCCTTCTGTGCTGGAAGATAATCCCGTGTTTTGGCGAGGGTGTATTTCCTTTTAAGTGGGTAAAAAGAGCGCTTTCGGCTCCTAAAACCTGTATAGCAGACGCAGGCATCCTTGACATCTGGGCGAGGCTTCCGGCTTTGGAAATGAGTCTTGCTGCAACAAGCCCGCCTACAAGAGCACTGCAGTTTGGCGCAATAATATCTGTACGGGATGAAATCTCCTTCATAAGACGTGTTCTTTCAGATGACATCCTGTCAATCTCATACCCGAGTCTGCCAAGAGAAGTCTTCTCACGCCTTATTATCGCAACCATCTGCTTTGCACTGACTGATTTGTATTTTCTTGAAAATTTTGGGTTTAAAACGAGATACCACTCGGTTGCACGCTCAATTAAGAGGTTTATGACATGGTCCATCTCATCAAGCATCCTCACCATCTGGACAAGCTCAATGTCGCCTTTAGTATAATGTGCACGAATCTTCTCTTCAGCAAGAGCAATGCAGAGCAGGCGAAGTTTTTCGAGGTATTCATCTTGGTCTTTTACGGCACCGCAATTTACCGCATCTTCAGGTGAGAGCGGCACGAAATTATCCATATCAAAGTCTGTATCGCGGTAATGTGCAGCAAATTCTTTTATTTCTCCTTTTACCGGGACACAGCTCCCGTCAGGATTTATATCCCCAAACCAGTACTGCATAATTGTTATCTTATCTGTCTGCAATCCGGCATTAAATGTTCATAAAAATGCCCACATAAATCACGCCGGAAAAATAATATACGAGATCACCACAATTTGTAAGAACCAGCCGGTTCTGGCAAAAATATCCGGATAAGTTTATGATAATAACAATTCTGATCTTTATAGCAGGCCTCTTGTTTCTTGTAAAAGGTGCTGATTATTTTGTTGAAGGCGGAGGCGGCCTTGCTGCAAGATACGGCGTATCCCCGACCACAATAGGTCTTACCGTAATTGCATTCGGAACTTCGCTTCCGGAATTCGGGGTGAGTATAAATGCTCTTTTATCAGGGGACCAGGGAATTGCCACAGGAAACATTTTAGGCAGCAATATCGCAAATATTGCACTTGTTCTTGCATTGTGTGCACTGATTAAACCTGCCGCTATTCACGAAACAATAAAAGAAAAATGCTTTTTGGGAAACGATGCATACCTGATGGTTGCGGCAACAATCATCTTTGCTTCATTTGCATTACTTGGAACAATCAGTTTAATCGGCGGAATTATTTTTCTGTTTGCATTTGCGGCAATAATGATATATCTCTGGAAAAGCGGCGCTGTAGAAGAGGAAAAGGTCGAATCCCACGGTAAAATGGATTATTTGTTAATTGTCGGCGGCCTTTTGGGTGTTGTAATCGGTTCACAGCTCCTTTTAAGCAGTTCTGTTTCAATTGCCGAATATTTAGGCATACCTTCGTTTGTAATCGGAATGTCAATGGTTGCTGTAGGAACATCACTTCCCGAACTTATGACATCGCTTGTGGCAATTATTAAAAATCAGGGCGGAATTTCAATCGGAAACCTGTTTGGAAGCAACATATTCAACCTTCTTTTTGTAATGGGTATAGGTGCAGTCTTAACACCGGTTATAATCCCCTCCTATTCTGATGTTTTGATAATGTGCGGGTTTACTGCAGGCGGCCTTGTCCTCTTCTGCAGAGGAGAGAAATTTACAAGAATATGGGCAGTTGTCCTTCTTACAGGCTACTTTGTCTATATGGCATATTTATTCCTCTGATTTAAGAATTTTTTAATCCCAAAAAAAAATTCTTTTTTTGGTTTTTTTAAGTCGGAAATAAAATTATAAGAGGCTGAAGACTTTTTTTCAGATTATCTCAAATGACCAGAGGATCACAGGAAGCATCACAGCGCCCATGCAGGGAATTCTTCTGATATTCACAAGATAAGGCACATATCCAATCATTATTGCAAGAATCAGTATCAGGATTCCAAACGGCCCTGTGAGAAGAAGTGTCAGAAATACCATAAATATTATTATAAATATGCTCAGTTTTCTCACATTCATGCCTGCAAAAAAATTTCCTGAACAGGAGAAGAAAAGTGTCAGAATATATCCTGCAATGGCAGCACAGAATCCTGCTGAAAGAACAAGCGTTATTGGAGGAAGGCTTTGCAGGTGGGAGAAAGCTACCATTACACCATTTCTCATCCTTAATATTGCATAAAATGCCGCAATGGAGATAAATGCATTAGCCGTGTTTGCAGCACTTGTTGCAATTATAAAGCCCCTGCCTTCCCGATCAATTCTGATTGCGGATGCAAGTACAGCGTTTGCGGAGGCATTTGAAAGGCCCGGAAGCCATCCGACAGCAGAACCTGCAAGAGTTCCTGCAATACTGCATTTAATAATCTCTTTTCTGCCGGTATTAACACTCCCTGATATCTGCTCCGGCATTACTCCTTCTGATGACACCATAAGAACAGATATCCCGAAAAGACCTGTTAAAAGTGGCATCAGAACAGAAGAGCTCCCTGAAATACCGGATGCCAGCCATGAATACTCAAACGCAAAAATTCCAAGGATTCCTGAGATTATAAAGATTCCAAATGACCATTCCGGAGATTCAGAAAAGACTATGAGAACTCCTGCAACTATAATCAGGATGATTCCTACCCACCAGTCAATATATGACTGAACAGAGGGCAGAAGCAGTATAAATGCCGTAAATACAAAAAGGCTGAATACTGATCCCCAGGCGCTTCCCAGTGCCGAGAGCCTGACTGCCTCTTCTCCGTGACCTTCAAGGCAAAGCCTGTGTGCAGGAAGTACAGATAGAGCAGTGTCAGCATCAGGAATTCCAAAGAATGTGCCGGGAACAATATCAAGGAAGGTATGTACAATTAATGCTGCAACAAGCGATACAGCCATTGCAGTTTCGCCAAAAAGAGCAAGAAACCCGGTCTGGACTGAGAGAAGCAAACCTGCCATTGTGTTTGAATGAATACCCGGAATGAGGCCGCTTATTGTGCCAAGGAAAATTCCGGCAAGCAGGCAGATTATAATCTCAATCATTGTCTGAACATATTCCGTTATATTTTAACAGAGATATAGCAGTTTTCAAAATGTTTTTTTTTATTTTTTTGCTTAAAAAATCAATGTAAATCACATTTTTTTGAGCTTTTATTCACTCAGTGATTTTTTTCTGCTGCCATTGACAAAGCAAAAAGGTTCATACATGTTTATCTAAATTCGCGACATATTCATCTCCCGATGATGATTGCAGTAACCCGCCTTAAGGAGAAGGCAGGAAAGGATACAGAGCTCTGCAAAAAATACGGCCATGAGTGCAGGGCAGTATCCCCAATGGAGGCAAAAATATATACAGAGAGGGTTCTGGATTTTGCTGCAAGGGTCAACAGAAATGAATTTGACTGCATATTTTTTACAAGTGCCCTTCCTGCACAGTCAATAGGGCCTCTTCTTGAAAAATGGCCCAGAGTTATTGCAATCGGCCCCCAGACTGCAAAAACCCTCAATAATTTTGGTATAAAATGCGAAACACTTCCGACATTTTATTCACGCGATTTTGTCCCTTATCTTGGTGAATGGATATACGGAAAAAATATAGGAATCCCAAGGGCAGAGGTTCCTAATCCCGGCCTTATCAGCGCAATTGAGGATAACGGAGGGATTGCACACGAGTTTTCCATCTACTCGCTTGAACCCACAGATGAGAAACTTCAGCTTGGCGGGTGTGATGTTATATTGTTTACCAGCGCCAATTCATTTACATATTCTGTGTGGGACAAAAATCAAAATATAATTCCCGCTGCAATCGGGGATGTCACAGCACAGAGGATGATAGAAAGCGGGGTTCGACCGCTTGTAACAGGGGACGGCTCCCTTGAAGGCACGCTTTTGGCCTTAAACGAATACCTGAAAAAAAAATGAATTGATATGAGTCAGTCAATAGAAGATCCGGAATTAAAAGAGCTTTTGGAGTGCGGCATAATAGCGGTTGACAAACCGCAGGGGCCTTCAAGCCATCAGGTTACAGCCTGGGTCAAGGAGATTTTAGGCGGAGAGCAAAGAATAGGCCACGGAGGAACACTTGACCCGATGGTCTCCGGCGTTCTTATAGTAATGCTCGGACGTGCCGTCAGACTTGCACCTGTAATTCTAAAGCACAGAAAAGAGTATATCGCGGTTTTAAGGCTTCACGGCGATGTTGACAAAGACGAGGTTTACAGGGTTGCAGAGGAATTTCGCGGCCGTGTTTACCAGAGACCTCCCCGGAAAAGCGCTGTCCGCCGCCAGCTCAGAATAAGGACAATATATGATATCGAAATTCTGGACTTTAAAGACAGGCTTGTTCTCTTAAAAGTAGCCTGTGAGGCAGGGTCATATATACGCTCTTTGTGCACCCATCTTGCCCTTGCAATGGGTGTCGGCGGCCAGATGGAGGAGCTTCGGCGTTCACGGTCCGGCTCACTGGGACTGCCTGATACCTGCACACTCCAGGATTTAAAGGACGCTTATGTCTTTGCAGGGGAAGGAAACCCGGAAGAGCTCAAAAAGATGATTCTTCCGGTTGAAAGACTCGTGTCCGAGATTCCGGTTGTAATGATCCGCGATTCTGCGGTTGAGGCAGTATGCAGCGGTGCACTTCTTGCAGGCGTCGGAGTGGTCTCAAAAGAGAGCTGCAAACGGGATTCAAGGGTTGCTGTCGTAACCGAAAAGGGAGAGCTTGTCTGCATAGGAAAGGCACTCATATCATCTGAAGAGTATAAGCCCGGTGATACCGGATTCGTTGTCGCACCTCAGGCTGTTGTGATGAAGAGGGGCACATATGAAAAAGGCTGGACAAAGCACGACTACAGGGAAAAAAAACAGTTAGAGACAGAAGAAAAGGAAGAAAAACCAAAAGAGGCAGAGGAAATGGCGAATTACCATAAATCAGACAGACCTGCTAAATCCTCAAAAAAAGGAGAAAAGCGGGAATATACAGGGAAAAAAAGAGAATCCCATAAGGCAGAGAGACCGGGCAGAACCACAAAACAATCTGAAGGGCCCAAATACGGAGAGAACAGGGACAGGTCATACAAACCGGAGAGATCATTAAGGCCGGCAGGACAATCTAAAGGGCCTAAATACGGAGAGAACAGGGACAGATCATACAAACCCGAAAGATCGTTAAGACCTGCAGGACAATCTGACAGACCGTATTCTTCGGAGAGAAAGTCAGAATTCCAGAGATCAGACAGACCACCAAGAACACAGGGAAGAACAGATAGGCCATATTCAGCTGAGAGAAAGTCAGAATTCCAGAGATCAGACAGACCACCAAGAACACAGGGAAGAACAGATAGGCCATATTCAGCTGAGAAAAAGTCAGAATTCCAGAGATCAGACAGACCACCAAGAACACAGGGAAGAACAGATAGGCCATATTCAGCTGAGAGGAAATCCGAATACCAGAAATCAGACAGACCCAGAACAACAGGAAGAACAGATAGGCCATACTCAGCTGAGAGAAAGTCAGAATTCCAGAAATCAGACAGACCCAGAACTACAGGAAGAACAGATAGGCCATATTCAGCTGAGAGAAAGTCAGAATTCCAGAAATCAGACAGACCCAGAACTACAGGAAGAACAGACAGGCCATACTCAGCCGAGAGGAAATCCGAATACCAGAAATCGGAAAGACCCAGAACAACAGGAAGAACAGAAAGACCATACTCAGCCGAGAGGAAATCCGAGTACCAGAGAGCTGAAAGACCTGCCGGAGCACAAAGAAGAACTGAAAGAGCCCCGGGACAAACTGACAGGCCATATAATTCCGGAAGAAAGACAGAATACTCCAAACCGGAAAGATCTGAAAGACCTGTAAGGACAGACAAAAAAACCGAGAGAAAACCAACAGGCAGTCAAAAGAGAAAGCAGGAACGGACACATGACAGGGAAAGCACTCCCAAAGGCCGTACCGGTTTTCAGCCATATGAAAAAACCGGAAAAACCCGGAAATAATCTTTTTTAAAAAATAAGACCAGGATTACATATGATACTAAATATCCGGCTGCAGTTTTTCTCATAGCGTCAAAAGGATAGAATTAATAAATTTACAGTTTAATTGAATAAGGCACTGGCTTATCTTTTGCTGAGGTAGTCTAGTCTGGTAGGGCGCAGGCCTGGAAAGCCTGTGGGGCTCACGCCCCTCGGGAGTTCAAATCTCCCCCTCAGCGCATTTCAAATTATGAATTTTTAAGACCGCAAGGTCCGGACTTCCAAAAACCAAAACGTCAATATACCCCCCACCCTTAAATAAACCCAATGGCACTTTATCGCAAAAATATAACCAAAAACAGGAAAAAAATAGTCCTGACAGCAGGACTCATTTTAATCCTCCTGACAGCAGTCGCACTCTCAGGATGCACAGGTCAAAAGAACACAGAGAACACCCCGACAGATACCAACATTCTGCCTTCAGAGGAGTTCAAATTTAAAATTGACCAGATAATATCAAAGGATGATTACGAATTTTCGTCATGGGGGATGATGGCTGTTGACACAAATTCAGGAAAAGTCCTGCTCTCACTGGATGAGGATAAACTCTTTACACCCGGTTCGACAACAAAAGTTTTCACATCCTCATCAGCACTTGAAATTTTAGGAAAGGACTACAGATTTAAGACTCCTGTCTATTACAAGGATGATAATCTGGTTCTTGTCGCATCCGGCGATCTCGCAATGGGAGGCCGCGGTGCTGATACCGGTGTCCTTGAATACACAACAGAAGATCATGTCGATGCAAAAGGGTTTGGAGACTGCATAATTGTAGAATCCGATCCCCTCTCAGGCCTTAACTCTCTTGCAAAGCAGGTGCATGACGCAGGAATCACAACAGTAACAGATGTCGCAATCGATGCACGTCTCTTTGAAAAAACAAAGCTTGAAGATTCTGCTTTTTTAACCCCGATTGTAATCAACGATAATCTGATTGATGTAACAATCACCCCGGCAAAGGAGGGCGCTGCACCGGATATTGACTGGCGGCCGAAATCATCCGCATACACGGTCAAAAACAGTATTGTAACAGGAAAAGCCGGAACGGAAATGTCAGTCGTGGTTCCGGATTATACAGGACAGACCGTAATTGAGATAACAGGAGAAATTCCCGCAGATTCAAAACCTATAACCCTGGTATCACTTGTACTGGTTCCTGAAGAGTTCGCAAGAAGTCTTTTCATCGACGCACTAAAAAATGCAGGAGTGTCAGTTAAATCGGATTCCGGCGGCAAAAATCCAGAAGATATCCTTCCTGCAAAAGATGCATACAGCGATTACAAAAAAGCCGCAGAGCTCATATCACCGCCATTTTCAGAGTATGTAAAAGTAACGCTGAAGGTCAGCCAGAATCTCTATGCAAACTGTATGCTCGGATTAATCGCCGCACACGAAGGATATGACATCATTGATGCAGGCCTCTATATCGAAGGGGACTTTTTGAAATCCGCAGGCGTAAACCTAAACAGTCTCTTCCTTGCAGACGGAGAAGGAAGCAGTGCAAACAGAATAAGTCCCTTAGCCGCAACAACGCTTACCAAATACATCGCAGGAACTGACAATTATCAGATTTTAAAGGATTCAATGCCAGTTCTCGGGGTTGACGGGACACTTGCATCAGGTGCAAAAAAAGGTGATCCCGGATACGGAGAAATTTATGCAAAGACAGGAACATCACTTTCAAGCGATATGAAAGGCGAAATTTTCGCTTATGCCCGCGGACTCCTTGGATATATGAAAACAGAGAATGGAAACGATATCACATTCGTAATTTATGTTAACAATGTACCGGGAATTAAATCAATCAACGATTTATCAGGCATTGTAACTGACGTAACCGACATATCAGTCCTGATGTATCAGTATCTCTGATATATTCCGGACTGTACTTTTTAATATTTTTTTCAATTTTTTAGAGGAGAAAAACTCCTGCCGAAAAAATTTTATTGCTGATAGAAAACAGTTTATCTCCGATTAACAGGCAGGAATTAACTGCTTAAGAGAATAGAGATTCTAAATTTGTTATGCCTTTTTTTATCTGCTTTTCAATACAGATATAAGAAATTTTCAATCCGTCTTTTAATGATCAGAAAAAATGAATGAATTTTGAGAAAAATCAAAAAAAGGAATCATGGATTTTTCTTTTTTGATGCCTTAATGTGTTTTGCAATCTTTTTTCTCTTTCTTCTAGCATTCTGCATTCTGTGCCAGATATGATCCTCTTCCTCCGCCTGACGGTGCCCTAAATCCTCAAGGTTATGCTTTTCTATAAGATTCCAGTCCATCTGCGCCTTATAAACCTGTCCGATTATCTTCTGTTTTTTGAAGATTATCCCCTGACTTCTCGTCTCCCTGCTCTCTTTCATGTTATCAACCCCTTTAATCTAACTCAAAGCATACTGAATGAATATAAAGGTTATGTCAAAAATGAAAGAAAAAAATTAAAATATTGCCTTAATATTGTGCAGGCAGCACGCCCATAAACCATATATGAGTTTATAGGGGGCTGTGTGGAGATTTTACCCCTCCTTAACAGACAAGGTTATTCATGCCTGCCGGAAATCGTCTAAAGTAAATTTACAAAAATAAAGGGTTTTTCAGATATTATTGCTAATTCTTTTTTTCAGGACTAATAAAGCCCTCTTTTTTACGGGAATACACAAGAGCCCCCGAAACCGGACATACCTCCATGCATCGTCCGCACATATAGCACTCCGACTTGTTGTCATCTCTTTTTGCCTCATCAACCGGACATACCTTCTCGCATTTCCCGCATTCGATGCATTTGTCAGTCCGCCTGAATTTATAGATTCCGGGAGCCGATACAAGCGATAATAAAAGACCATAAGGGCATATAAACCTGCAGAAAGGCCTGTAGATAAATACCGATGCTGCAAGAAATGCAGAGAATATCAGAACCGAAAATGAGGCAAAATTAAGATGGAAAAAATCCTTAACGCCCATAATGTCAAAAAGACTTATAGAAAAAAGGAGGCCGGCTGCCAGAAAAACGGCAAATACCGCCGCTCTGAAAGGAACAGAATACTTTTTTATAGAACTCCCTGTTTTATGGACAGGTATTATTGATAAAATCTCCTGCAAAGCTCCAATCGGGCAGATATTTCCGCAGAACACACGACCAAAAAGAAAACTAATCACAATAATTAATAGCAGGCCGGATATCATACCCGCAACCGGCATACCGGGGGAAGATAAATTTCTAATGAAAAGAAGCTGAAACTGATAAGGCGCAACAGGGGCAAAGACAAAAAATCCAAAGAGTGCTGACAGAATGAGAAAGAAAAAACCCTTCCTGCGGGACATCCTTTTGGTTTTCCAGAGAACAATTACCAGAATTAATGCAATAATCCCATACAGAAATCCAATAACCTGAGGAACAGACTTTAAAACCAGAGTAACACCTTCATTAAAAAAGTAAAAAGGTGAGAGAAAAGATTAAGGTTTTCCTCAACCGGGCAATACCCGGATATTTCAGACAATATTAAAATTATAAGCCGTTATCTCTCATATTTTTTTAAAGTTGCCAGATCTGAATAAATTCTCGCCTTTCCGTTCGCCTTTTTTTTTCCTTTTATCGTCCGGAGTTTATCAAGTGCGATCAGTTCATTGCTGCTACCGTAGCAGAGCGATATTTCATCCTTTATACTCTCCTTAGAGGGAATTGCACCGTCAAAATTAAGTGTGAAATCAATCTCCTTTCTCGGTACCCCGGTATTCTCCTCATATCGTTCAAACATTATATCCATACTGAATCCTACCTATTTTCCCTTCCTTGAAAACCTTCCAAAACCTCTTTTAGGACGGCCTGCAGCAGGTACAAACACAGATCCCCCGGCAGTTCTGACATCCTCTATCGTATAGAATGCATGCGGATTATACTTATTTACTGTATTTAATACAACAGGAATATCCTTTCTTTTAACCACAGTAAATATCAGGCTGACTTCCCCGTACTGCCCGCGTGCATCAACGGATGTAGTCCGAAATCCGGATGATTTCAGATTATCTATAAGATCGGTGGCCTCAAACTGGGTTATAATCCGAATCATGGAAATGCCCATAGCCATCCTCTCCTCGATTATAATCCCAACATAATTTCCGCAGGCAAAACCGAGTGCATAAGCGAGAAATGCAGCCCCCGGACTTCCGTCCTTTAAGACCTGACTTATTGCAACAAGCCATATTGATATCTCAAAAAAACCGACTATCGGCGCCAGATATTTAAGTCCCCTTGAAATAAAGATGATTCTAAGGGTCCCAAAAGAGACATCCGCAACCCTTGCAAAAAATATCAGCAGCGGAAGAATCAGGTAATTTAGCAGAACAGGGTCGATCATAAAAGTTCCCGGGGCATTATGGTTTTCTTACTTTCAGTCAGCATCACTAAAAATGATTTGGGTTGGAGACTCTTTTTTTATTAAGTCTCACCCAGGCACAGTTTTTAATTTAAGTCCTGTAAAAAAAAATTAATTTCCTATTTACAGGCCACAAAATATAAGTAAAAAGCTTATTGCCGATAAGAGGTTAAAGTGCTCTTTAAATGACGGTTAAATGATCCTTGCAGACAAACAAAAGGAGTATTATGAGAATTGTTGTTGCACTTGGCGGAAATGCCATTCTACGAAGAAAAGAACCCCTTTCTGTTGAAAATCAGAGAAGAAATATCAGGGTTGCGGCAAAGTCACTTGCCCCTCTTGCAGAGAGACATGAGCTGATACTCTCACACGGAAACGGCCCCCAGGTCGGTCTTTTAGCTCTTCAGTCGTCCTGCTACAATGAAAAAGAGGCCTATCCCCTGGACGTTCTTGGTGCCGAAAGTGAAGGAATGATCGGCTATATGATTGAACAGGAGCTTGGAAATCTGCTCCCGCCGGAAACTCCTATTGCAACAATTCTCACAATGGTAGAAGTAAGCCCTGATGATCCGGCCTTTAAAAACCCTTCAAAATTCATAGGTCCCGTATATTCGGATAAAGAGGCAGAAAGGATTTCAAAAGAAAAAGGCTGGACATTTAAAAAGGACGGCTCTTATCTCAGAAGGGTTGTTCCGTCACCAAAACCTCTGCGTATATTTGAGATAAGACCTGTAAAATGGCTCATAGAAAAAGGTACAGTTGTGATTTGCACAGGCGGAGGGGGAATCCCAACCGTTTTTGAGGATTCTGCAGAGAAGACCCTGAAAGGCACCGAAGCAGTAATCGACAAAGATCTTGCCGCAGGTCTGCTTGCAGTACAGACAGGTGCTGATCTCTTTGTTATGGCAACAGATGTCAAAGGAGTATACCAAAATTACGGCGAAAATAATGCCGGATTAATAAGCAGGACAACACCAGAAGAACTTAAAAATCATGTTTTTCCAGAGGGATCTATGGGACCAAAGATAGAAGCAGCATGCAGATTTGTTGAAATTACAAAAAAGCGTTGTGCAATCGGATCACTTGAGGATATAGAGGCCATCGTAAATGGCACTGCAGGAACATCAATTATAGCCGGAGATTGATTAAAATGGATAAATTCGGAGTATATTCAGAGGCAGGAAGATTAAGAAAAGTCCTTGTTCACAGACCAGGTCTGGGTTTAAGGAGACTTACACCCAAAAACCATGATGAACTCCTCTTCGATGATATCCTGTGGGTAGATGAAGCTCAAAAAGAGCATGACGACTTTACAAAGATACTAAAAGAGCAGGGAATATCCGTTTATTATCTTGAAGAACTCCTAAAAGAAGCCATTTCATCAAAACCGGAAGTAAAAACAAGAATCCTAAATGAGCTTGTCACAGAAAACTCAACAGGCGTTTCCATTGCAGACAAAATTTATGAATATCTCTATGATATGGAGCCGGAAAGGCTGGCAGTACACCTTACAGGCGGACTTACAGTCTCTGAGGCAGAGGCTTTTGATATAAAAAGGCACAAAAAGCACTCGCTTTTCGCTGCATCCTCAACTCCTGATGACTTTATAATTCCGCCTCTTCCAAACAGCCTTTACACCCGCGACTCCTCATCATGGATATACAACGGGGTCTCAATAAACCAGATGTCAGGAGCCGTAAGACGGCGTGAAACAGTAAATATCGCAGCGATATACAAATATCATCCGTCTTTTACAGATGCAGAATTTGAATACTGGTACCCGCCGGAGGACAATAAATGCAGATGCGGTCCTGAAAATTTTGGAATGGCATCTCTTGAGGGCGGTGATGTGATGCCGCTTGGTAAAGGGGCAGTCCTGATTGGAATGAGTGAAAGAACGACTGGAACTATGATAGAATATATTGCAAAAGCTCTTTTCGAAAAAAAATCGGCAGAAAGAGTAATTGTCTGCCGGATTACTCCCGAAAGAGCTCATATGCATCTTGACACCGTATTTACAATGTTAAATGAGGACACAGCAACAATTTACGAGAGAGTTTTAAAAGAGGCCGACACATTCAGCATAAGGCCGTCTGAAAAAGAAGACATATTTGACATAGAAATGGAAAAAAGTCTTTTTAAGGCGGTTTCCGACGCACTGGATATTGATTCCCTGAATCTTATTCCAACCGGAGGAGACAGATATGAGGTACAGAGAGAGCAGTGGGACGACGGGAATAATGTTCTGGCACTCCGTCCTGGCGTTGTTGTGGCATACGAGAGAAACACCTGTACTAACAATAATATGAGAGAAGCAGGAATTGATGTTATTGAGATAAAAGGAGCAGAACTTGGTCGCGGCAGGGGAGGAACCCACTGCATGACATGCCCGCTTTTAAGAGACGGCATCTGAAAACTTTTTTCCATTTTACCCAGTCATTAGCTTTTCAGACTATTTTCTTCACACAGCAAGCAATATATATTGCAAAATCAAATTGACTGAGTAGTCAATCAATATAAGAGGTTTTTAATTGCAATACAGAAAAGTTCCGAAAAACGGGGATGAATTATCAGTCCTCGGTTTCGGGTGCATGCGTCTTCCGCAGAAAAACGGGCGTATCAACGAGGAAGAAGCGACAAAACAGATAAGATACGCAATCGATCTTGGTATAAACTACTTTGACACCGCTGTCCCCTACCACATGGGCGCAAGCGAACCATTCCTTGGCCGTGCACTATCAGACGGATACCGTGAGAAGGTAAAAATTGCAACAAAACTGCCCCACTGGTCAGTTAAAAAAAGAGAGGATATGGACAAAATCCTCTCATCGCAGCTGGACAAACTACAGACAGACCATATAGATTATTATCTTGTCCACAGCCTTGCAGGCGAATCCTGGGAGAGTATGAAGAAGCTTGGCGTAGCAGAATTTCTCAACTCCGCAAAGAAAGAAAAAAGAATAATTAATGCAGGATTTTCATTTCACGGGAATATAGAGGCATTTAAGAAAATAATCGATGAATACCCCTGGGATTTCTGCCAGATACAATACAATTTCCTTGATGAAAAGAATCAGGCAGGAACAGAGGGGCTGCTTTACGCTGCCGGAAAGGACATCGCAGTCATTATTATGGAGCCATTACGCGGAGGCAATCTTGCCGGAGAAATTCCTGATGAGATATCAAAAGTCTGGAATGAGGCGGAGGTAAAAAGAACTCCTGCGGAATGGTCATTGCGCTGGATACTAAACAAACCTGAGGTAACAGTTGTATTATCAGGGATGAATGAAATCTCCCAGATAGATGAAAATGTAAAAACAGCAAAAGAGGCTTATCCGGATTCAATGACAGAAAATGAGCTTTTGCTTGTCGAAAAGGTAAAAGAGAGATATGAAAAGATAATGAAAGTAGGGTGCACAGGATGCAGGTACTGTATGCCATGCCCCTTCGGAGTTGACATCCCGGAGTGCTTTTCAAATTACAACAACTACTACATGTTCGGCAAAAAACCAATGGAAAAATTTCACTATATAATACGTCTCGGCGGCATTTTAGGAGATCAGGGGTATGCAGGACTATGCAGAAACTGTGGGAAATGCAAAAAAGCCTGTCCGCAGAATCTTGATATCCCGGTACTTTTAAAGGACGTATCCAAAACTTTTGAGGGGAGAACCTTTGGATTCAAACTGGCACTCTTCAAAGCACTTGCATCCCTTCAGGGAAGAATCTCTGCAAGAAAAGGAAAAAACGCACCTGAAAAAGAGAATACGGAAAATTTTGAAAATCATGGATAAAACAGACATTCTGCCGGATAAAAAAGAGGCAATAATGAATGCAGCGCTTCTGCTGTTTACAAAAAGGGGTTTTTACCAGACGCCCACATCCCTCATAAGTAAAGAGGCAAAGGTTGCGACAGGCACGCTGTTCCACTATTTTAAGACAAAAGAAGAGTTAATCGACAGCATTTATGCGATCTCAAAAAAGGAGTACAAAGAAGCACTCATAAAGGGCTTTTATGAGTCCTCAACAATTAAAGAGAAGATGAGAACACTCTGCAAAAACAGCATCAGATGGGCGGTTAAAAATCCTGAAAAACACATGTTTATCCGTCTTTTCTGCTCATCGCCTGTAATATCCGGAGAAATACGGGAAGATGTGGAAAAAAGATTTACCTTTATTGACGATTTATTCAGTGAAGCCTCCGAATCAGAAATATTTACTGATGCTGATCCCCGCCTCCATTTTATATTCTGCATATCCTCAATAAACGGCGCCTGCGATTATATCATTGAGAATGGATTGCAGGATAAAAGTGAGGCCATATCAGAAACTGTATTTAATCTTATATGGGACGGAATCGCAAAAAAAGGCATAAATTAAAAAGAATATTACTCATCTTCTTTATGATTTTCAGAATAGGTCACCAGATTCATAAGATAATTTGTTGCAGGATTAAGTGCTGTTGAGTTTTCAAGAAACTCCGATACTAAAGAGAAGGGCTCAAATCCATCTGCCCCCAGTTCCTTTGTGACAAAATCCTTCATTTTCATAGCAAGACTGGAATTAAAACGCCTCTCATTTCTTAAAATAGAATTGTCATAAATAAGTGATCTCTTCGCCGAAATATAATCCCAGTCCACACCAGGATTTTCAAGTGCATTTTTAAGATTTTCAATGCGGAACCAGTCACTCCCGAAGGATTCCTGAACTGTTGATTTATGTGAGGATATGCAGTTTATGAGGGCTTTAAAATCAGATACAAAGACCTGATAGCTCTCTTTGAACTCACAAAAGAGCCTTTCTGCCTTCTCTTCAGCATCAGGAGGGTCTGCTATGATACCAAGTAGTGATGTCCCAGTAAGAAGAGTCAGGTTTTTCAGAAAATTGTCAAACGATCTTTCCGTTTTGGACAAAAGAGCAAAAATAGAGTCATCCGGAGCTAAATTCTGCCCCGGTCCGTATAGCTTCTCATGAACCATCCCAAAAAAAGAAGGGAGAGCGGCAATTATTGAAAGAAAGGAGATTATTCTCATCTTAACATCTATTGTGGACTCATTCAGGTTTAAATTTATCCAAAAAATCATGTATTTCTAATTAAACCCCAAACTGTCCCGTTATAATACAGGGTCATGCAAGACATTTATGAAAAGGCAACACCCGCATCATAAACCCATATACGGTTTATAAGATTTTCCACAGCTTTTTCAGCAATTCTAAAAAAGACGACATAAATCGCAGATAAAGAGATATACTCAAAAATAATTGAAATTTTTACTTCTCATAGTATGACAGGATATGCTGAATACTGAGAGGAAAAAGATGAAAAGAAGATCAAAATGCAGGGGTTATTATCTATATGATATCCGATTTTAATGGCAATAATCAAAATTTTTAATCCTGCCGTGCGATTATTTTTATTCTGCCGTTAAAATTCACCAGCCCAACCACTTTGCATCTGCATCGAATGTGGAGGAAGCAATGCAGACTTCTCATCCGGTGAAAAGGATACAGATAATTGCAAAGAGTCCTGCTGCGGAAAATAATATTACTTTTTTAAAAACTGCCACAAAAATTAATCAAGGCAGTTCTGATTGACTATTAAAGATACTTTTTTTCATAGAAAATTATTAATCATAACCGGTTAGAGAGGAGCTTATACTAATTAATATAATAAAAAAACGGGGGGGGGAGAAAATGAATCAGCGGGTGTTTCTAACAACATATGCAAAAAAGAGCATGTCAAACCTCCCGGATAAAGTAAAAGAGGAATTTTTTAAAGAGTTTAAAAATTTCCATCAGAAAGTAAAGACAGAACCTGAAAAATTTATTCTTCCCCTGGAATCTAATAAGAATGAAAATAAAACCATAATGCCTGATATTAATAAGAATGAAAATGCCGCTATATATTCCCTCAAATTAGGCAGTTACAATGCATTATTGACAATTCATGACAACATGACAATTATTCACGCAGTCGGGAAATTCTCAACAGATTGAAAATGAAATGGTCGGAAAAAAAACCAAAAAAAGAATAAGAACTGATTTTTTATATACCGGTTGCAATCACTTCATCATCACTCTTTTCAAGATAATCAGGATGAATCTCCTCTTTCGCAAAGATTGTAATGATGAGAATTATTATGCCAAAGATCATTGCAAAGAAGAATGCGAGATCAAAACCTGCCGATAATATCCCGGTTTTTATGGATGCCGGAGCCTCCTGCGTAATTCCGCTATGCTTCGCAATATAGATTACTCCCTGTGTGAATACAAGATTATAGACTGCAATTCCTATCGTCATCGGTGCAAATCTCTCCAGACTGGTTAAGCTTGAAACCATCCCCTGGTGCTTTTTTGAGACAGAATTCATAATCATGTTAAATGCCGGCGTAACCATGAGACCCACTCCAAATCCGATTAAAATCAGACATAAAATTACATAGGCAAGAGTTGTGTCTGAATGGAGATTGCTCATCAGATAATAGCCAACAGCTATTACAAATGCGGCTGCCATGCAAAGTAATCTCCCGCCGGTCCTGTTAAACAAAATTCCGGCGATAAGACCTGCTATCATCATCGAAAACGAAAGCGTTGTTAAAATAAGACCTGCAGTTGAGGTGTCATATCCCAGGACATACTCCAGATAAAAAGGAAGAAGATAGCTTATTCCTGCAAAACTGAAAAACGACAGGGTCACAACCAGATTTGTGAGCAAAAAGTTTCTGTTTTTAAAGAGTCTTAACTCAAGAAGGGGATCTTTATGTCTGATTTCATACCACAAAAATGCTCCAAGAAGGAGTAATGCGGCTGCAAACGAAACAATTATTATAGGATTTGTCCAGCCAAGCACCTGTCCCTCCGATACACCAAACAGAAGTGCTGCAAGACCGCCGAATATCAGAGCTGCGCCGTATTTATCAAAGCCGCTGAGATTTCCATTGGACTTCATATGTGGAATAACCCTGCTTCCAAGGACAACTGCAAAGATTCCGACGGGCACGTTTATGTAAAATATCCAGTGCCATGATATATACTGTGTCAGAATACCGCCGATTGTAGGACCGAGTGCCATACCAAGAGCTGCAAAGGTCATAATTATTCCCATGGCCTTGCCTTTCTGCTCCATCGGGATTAAAGCGGCAATCATGGCAGGCCCGATTGCGGTTATCATTGCACCGCCCACTCCCTGAAAGGCCCTAAAGCCTACAAGCGAATAGAATGAATTGAGAAAATCAGGGACAAAACCGCATGCAAACGATCCAATTGTAAAAACAATAAAACCGGAGATAAAAACTCTCTTAAAACCGATTGCATCGGAGATTTTCCCGAATATCAGAAGGCATCCGGCCATTACAAGAAGGTAGGATGTCGCAACCCAGCTCACCGCGCTTGTAGAAACTCCGAATGATTCCGATATTGTCGGAAGTGCAATATTGACAATTGTGCCGTCCAGAGACGACATAAACGTTGCAAGTGAAATGGACAAAACCAGAAGAAAAAAACCACTCTTTTTGGCGTTATCCTTTGAAATATTCATGATATTTACTGGAATTTCCGATAATTAAATCTTTCATATTAATGCGACATAATAAAAAACACTTAAAGAACCTCTCAAAATATGCAAAAAACAGGATTAAACAAAATTATATCAGAATCTTACCTTTCGGTATCGAAACATCTGAACAATTCTTTCATATTCATCGTCTGATAAACGGCAAACATAACTTTCTTCTTTCATAAACTATCACCCCCTGCTTTATGCAGAAAAACAGTCTCTTATTAGGGTTGAATAAAGAGTACCCGAGAATTATTCAGATTCAGGTAATATTCCAAATTTTCCGGTAAAAATTAAACAACCGGACAAACGGCTAAAAAATAAAACAGGGATCTCTCTGGCAGAAAATGCCGGAAATCCATCTTTACTGAATTATATGTGAGCGTATTTAGCTGTAAAAACGCCGTCTATTTTTAATATTTCATCCATTGCATCCTGTGGAACAGCAGAATCGACATTTAAAACCATTACTGCTTCTTCTCCGGGTTTGTTTCTTCCAACCTGCATGCCTGCAATGTTAATATTGTGCTTTCCGGTGATTGTCGCAAACTTTCCGATGACACCCGGGACATCATGATGACGTGAGATTATTACATCGCCGCCCGGAGTCATGTCGGTCATGTACTCACCAATCTTTACAATTCTAAGCTTCTCAGGTGAAGATACATTGCCACTCACAGTCTCCGTCATAAGATCTGTTTTGACAGTTATTGTGATCAGATTGGTAAAGCCCAAAGATTCCTTTGCAATTGTCTCTGATACTTTGATACCACGCTCTTTTGCGGCAAATTCAGCGTTGACAATATTCACAGGGGTCTGAAGAATCGGATCTAAAATGCCCTTTAATGCAAGGCGTGTTACGTACTTTGCACTCTGACCAAAGTCAGCCGCTTTTCCGCCGTATTCTATATCAACAGACTCGATTCTTCCCTCAACAAGCTGGATTAAAAGTTTGCCCATCTTCTGTGCAAGTATTGCATAAGGCTCGATTCTCTCCTGCTGGTCAGGGGGAACCATAGGTGCGTTTACAACAAATTTGGCAGACCCGCCCTTTAAGACCTCAATGCACTGCTTTGCAACCGAAACTGCAACATTCTGCTGGGCTTCAACAGTTGATGCACCAAGATGAGGTGTTGCAACAACCTGATCAAGTGTAATTATCTTTGAGTCTTTTGGAGGCTCTTCCTCATAGACATCAAGTGCCGCACCTGCAACCTTTCCGGAAACAATTGCATCATATAACGCATTCTCATCAATGATACCGCCTCGTGCACAGTTTATGATGCGGACGCCGTCCTTCATTGTTGCAATGGTGTCTTTGTTTATCAGATGTTTTGTCTCCTTGATTAAAGGAGTATGAACTGTGATGAAATCTGCGACAGGGAAGAGCTGGGCAAGGGTCATTACCTCAACACCAAGCTCTTTTGCCCTCTCAGTGTTGATGTAAGGATCATATGCAACGACCTTCATCTCAAGCGCATTAGCACGCTTTGCAAGCTCCTGGCCGATTCTTCCAAAACCAACAATTCCAAGGACCTTTTCGTTTAATTCAACGCCCATAAACGCGGAGCGCTTCCACTCGCCCTTTTTAACAGATGCCGTCGCTGCAGGAATATTTCTTGCAAGAGATGCCATCATTGCAAGGGTGTGTTCACATGCCGCAAGGGTGTTTCCCGCCGGCGCGTTTGCAACAATTATTCCGCGCTTTGTTGCAGGTTCAAGCTCAATGTTATCAACACCCGCACCTGCACGGCCGATGAATTTCAGCTTCTCTGCTGCGTTTATTACCTTTTCCGTTACCTGTGTACCGCTTCTTACTAACAGACCGTCATATTCACCTATTATCTTGACAAGTTCATCTTCGGAAAGTCCGGTATTCACATCTACTTCACAAAAATTGCGAAGTAATTCCACTCCCTCATCTGCAAGAGGGTCGCTGACAAGCACTTTATAGCTCACTTAAAAGTCCCCGTAATTATTTACGCATAAGGTATATTGATTGTTTTTATACCATGCGGGTTTATGTGCCGGAAACATGATTCCTCCGGCCTGAAAAAAAATTATGAAATATCATAAAACGCATTTTTTTGGCAAACATAATTTAGCCTCATAGTAATAGTTAATACATAACCAATAACGACAGGTGGTTTTTTTAGCATGAGAAATATGCCAGACATACTGTGGCTTGCAGAAATAAAAAAAGAGGATATCCCGTCAGTCGGAGGAAAAGGGGCATCGCTTGGCGAGATGACAGCGGTAGGACTTCCTGTCCCCCCGGCATTTGTTGTAACTGCACAGGCTTTCCGCCGTTTTCTTATCGAAACCGGTATAGAGTCAGAACTCTTCAATAAACTCGAAGGACTCGATGTTGAGGAGGCAGAAACACTTGAGGCAACAGCACAGGACGTGATGAAGCTTGTTATGAGTGTTAAGATGCCTGAAAAACTCAAAAAGAGCATCACAGACTCATATATCCGCATGGGAGAGAATGTTGTTGTTGCAGTCCGCTCAAGCGCGACCGCAGAAGACCTTCCGGATGCAAGTTTTGCCGGCCAGCAGGAGACGTTCCTGAACATTAAAGGAGAAAAAGACCTCTTTGTGGCTATTCAGAAGTGCTGGGCCTCACTTTATGGTGCACGCGCAATTTACTACCGTGCAAAACAGGGCTTTGACGACAGGAGCGTGGATATAGCAGTAGTTGTTCAGAAACTTGTCTACTCAGAAAAGGCAGGCGTAATGTTCTCCTCACATCCTGTCACAGGAGAGTCCACAACAATAATCGAAGCATCATGGGGACTTGGAGAGTCAGTTGTATCCGGAATTGTATCACCTGACAACTATGTGTTTGATCAGAATGCAAAACGCATTGTTGACCGCTATATCGCAAACAAGCTGGTCGAGATACTTCCTGACGGTGACAACGGGACAAAAGAGGTTCCGGTCTCAAAGGAAAGACAGGACGCAACAGTTCTCTCTGATGAAGAGATAAAAAAGCTGGCCAAATTTGCAAAGATTGCAGAAGATCACTATGAAAATCCACAGGATGTTGAGTGGGGAATTGTAGGCGATATGATATATATTCTCCAGTCACGCCCGATAACAACAATAAATGGCAATAAATCCTCTAAAAAGGGAGCAAAAATGGAAGGCGAAGGCAATATTCTTCTTGAAGGACAGGGGGCATCCCCGGGAATCGCAACCGGTGCGGTAGTTATTGTAAACTCGGTAAAAGATCTCGCAAAGGTTAAGGAAGGCGACATTATGGTCGCAAAGATGACCAACCCCGACATGGTGCCTGCAATGAGAAAGGCTGCGGCAATCATCACAGACGAGGGAGGAATGACCTGTCATGCGGCAATTGTCAGCAGAGAACTCGGAACACCTGCAGCAGTCGGGACAAAAAAAGCCACACAGGTTTTAAAGAACGGACAGATTGTTACAATAGATGGTGAAAAAGGCCTGGTCTTTGAAGGAAACGTTGCAAGAGAACCAGAGGCACCTGCACAGGCTGTCACTGTTGCTTCAGCACCTATAATCACCGCTACAAGCATTAAGGTTAATGTCTCACTCCCTGAGGCAGCAAAACGTGCCGCAGCAACAGGTGCGGACGGAGTCGGACTTTTAAGAATCGAGCACCTTATTCTCGGACTCGGGAAGACACCCGGGTGGTATATCAGAAACAAACAGGAAGATGAATTCATAACCGAGCTTTATACCGGCATAAAAGCTGTAATGGATGAATTCAACGGGAAATCAGTATGGGTAAGAACCCTTGATGCACCGACTGATGAATTCAGAAACATGAAAGGCGGAGAGGATGAGCCTGAAGAGCACAACCC
The DNA here is from genome assembly GCA_016937345.1 of Methanomicrobiaceae archaeon. GTDB lineage: Archaea > Halobacteriota > Methanomicrobia > Methanomicrobiales > Methanomicrobiaceae > Methanomicrobium. The sequence continues at coordinate 87,393 of JAFGWE010000032.1, read as the reverse complement.
GATGCTCGGATGGAGAGGAATACGCCGCGATCTTCAGAGCCGCGATCAGTTCAGACTTCAGGTAGAGGCATTCAAAAAACTCTGGAATGAGGGATATGACAACCTCGGAATAATGTTCCCGCTTGTTGGTCACCCTGATGAATTCATCGCTGCTAAAAACCTTATGAAGGAGTTCGGTGTTGATGTCGACAACAGAACTCTCGGTATAATGGTTGAAATCCCAAGCAGTGCAATTTTAATTGAAGATTTCATAGCCGCAGGAATCAACTTTGCTTCCTTTGGAACAAACGATCTCATTCAGTACACTCTTGCAATTGACAGAAACAACCAGAATGTTGCAGACATGTACAAACCCAAGCATCCTGCCGTATTAAAGCTCATAAAATATGCAATAGACCGCTGCAGAAAAGCAGGTGTTGAATGCTCAATATGCGGTCAGGCGGGATCCGATCCTGAAATGGTAAAATGGCTTGTTGAGACAGGAATTGCAAGCGTCTCTGCAAACATTGATGCAGTCCAGAATATTCGTGCGACAGCAGCAAGAACAGAACAGAAAATTATTCTGGATGCCGCAAGAAAATAATCTGTAAATCATCTTAAAATCATGCAAAAAAAGGGTTGTTCTGAAGAAGAACTCTTCTCTTTTCTCTCTTCAGCAAGAAATAAAGACAGGACCTACAAAAAAGTCCTGAGTTCCATGTGCACAATTCCACACCCTGTTGCTGTACGTGCACACAACATGTTTATTGAGACAAATCTGGGAGATCCCGGCCTTTTTCTGGGAACTGCCTCCATTGAAGCACTCCTTGTAGAAAGACTGGGAGGACTTCTTCACCACAAAGATGCCGGAGGATATGCAACTACCGGAGGAACCGAGTCAAATATCCAGGCACTAAGAATCGCAAGAGAGATGGGAGGGTCAAAAAAACCAAATGTGGTGGTACCTGAATCAGTCCATTTCTCCTTTGAGAAGGCATGTGATATCCTTTCAATTGAACTTCGTTCTGTCCCTTCCGACGATAAATTCAGAATGGATGAAGAGAAGATTGAGGATTACATCGACAAAGACACAGTCTGTCTTGTCGGAGTTGCGGGAACAACAGAGTATGGAGTAGTTGATCCTATATCACACCTTTCAGACCTGGCATCAGACAAAGACATCTTCCTTCATGTCGATGCCGCATTCGGGGGGCTTGTCCTTCCGTTCTTAAAAGGCTCACCTGATTTTGACTTTAAGCTGCCCGGTGTTTCAAGCTTATCAGTTGATCCGCACAAGATGGGCATGTCAACTATACCGGCAGGATGTCTTTTAGTCCGTGATGCATCGGTATTCAAATCAACCGAAGTTGATACTCCCTATCTTACAGTAAAAAAAGAGTGCACACTCTGCGGAACAAGGCCGGGAGGCTCGGTTGCAGGAGCCTTTGCAGTCCTGGAATATCTGGGAGAGGACGGTATGACAGAGGTAGTTGAAAGGTGTATGAAAAACAACAGAAAGCTCATTTTGGGTATGAAAGAACTTGGATACCCTGTTGCAGCAGACCCGTCTGTAAATGTAGCTTCATTCATATGCGACAGTACGCCTGAAGGATGGCAGGTCTCAAGGACACGTGCAGGTCATATGAGAACAGTGTGCATGCCGCATGTAACAGAAGCAGTAATTGAAGAATTTTTAACAGCCGCAGGAGATATGTAAATTATGTTTGAACAACTTGTAAAATCACTTGAAACATGTCCTATTGTAAAAAGAGGAGAATACAATTATTTTATTCATCCGATATCAGACGGAGTCCCTATTGTTGAGCCTGCACTTTTAAGAGAGGTTGCGGTTTTAATGGTAAGGGCACTTGACCTTGAGGGTGTAAACAAGATTGTCGTTGCAGAGGCAATGGGAATCCACATAGGTGTTGCACTCTCACTGATGACAGATCTTCCCCTAACAATTATAAGAAAGAGAGAATACCAGCTGCCGGGAGAGGTTGCCCTTCACCAGACAACAGGATATTCAAAGGGTGAACTTTACTTAAACAGTATTGAAAAAGGCGACAGGGTTGTTGTAATAGACGATGTGTTCTCAACCGGCGGCACAATGAAAGCTATCCTTAAGGGTCTTTCGGATAAAGGTGCAGAAGTTTCGGATGTCCTTGTCGTAATCAAAAGAGGCGAATGCGACATAGGAAGAACCTACAAATACCTTGTTGAGATAGAAGTCTTGGAATCAGGCGTAAATGTTAAAAATACACAATTCTGACATTTTTTTAAGGCTTAAAGAGTCAGGTGCAAAAAAAATTGCCCTCCAGTTTCCTGAAGGCTTAAAAAGAGAGGCATATTCTTTTGCCGATGAACTAAAAAATAAAGGATACTCTGTAATAATATCAGGTGATCCGTGCTGGGGGGCATGCGATCTTGATCTCTCTTCTCTAAGCACTGCCGATATTTTAGTTCACTATGGCCATGCACCTGTCGATGACACACAAAATGTCATTTATGAATTTATCAGGCAGGATATTGACTTAAATTCCCTTGAACAGATTCAGGATATTATCGAAGACAAACGAGTGGGTCTTGTTACAACAATTCAGCATGTCCATGAGCTTGATAAGGTATCAGACTTTTTAAAAGAAAGGGGAATTGAATCCGTAATCTCAGAAGGAAGTACAAGAACACCTTACAGGGGTCAGATCCTCGGATGCACATACGAGGCTGCAAAAAATACAAAATGCAAAGAGATTTTGTTCATCGGAACCGGAGTATTTCATCCTCTAGGTGTGTCACTTGCAACCGGTGCGAGGGTTGTTGCGTTTGATCCATATATGAAAAAAGCCCTGGTTGTCGATCCAGAACGGCTTTTAAGACAGAGATTTGCAAAGATAGAGAAGGCAAAAGAGGCTGAGAAAATAGGGATAATTCTCAGCAAAAAATCCGGGCAGAAACGTGAAGAACTTGCAGAAAGGCTCTGCTCACTTTCTGATAAGGCATATCTGATATCTATGGGCGAAGTTACTCCGGATGCCCTTTTAAATCTCGGATTTGATGCATATGTAAATACATCATGCCCGAGGCTGGCTTACGATGATCAGGCAAGATATCCCGTTCCTATGCTCTCACCTCAGGAATTTGAGATCGTCTGCGGGGTTCGGGACTGGGAAGATTATACAATTGACGAAATTATCTGAGGTGTGTTTTTGAAACTTAGAACCCTTGAAATAAAGCTTGAAGGGCTTGATAGTTTTGAAAAACCAAATGCCTTTCTTGAGCAGTATAAAACCCCCGCAGTTGTTGCATCCAGATTTCTTTATAATGCGGCTCTTAAAGGTGACATAGAGGGATTACGAGTCTTTGACCCGGGATGCGGCACAGGTGTTCTGGCATGCGGGGCCGCACTTTTAGGTGCAGAATACGTCCTTGGAGTTGACATAGACCAAAAAGCAATAGAGATCGCAGAGAAAAACGCTGAAAAACTGGGAGTCAGTGTTGATTTTCTGGCATCTGACATCAATTCCTTTGAATGTTCCAAAAAATTTGACACTGTTATCATGAATCCGCCTTTCGGCGCCCAGAATGTCCATGCAGACAGGCCCTTTATTGATGCGGCACTACGATGCGGAGATGTCGTATACGGAATATTCAACAGCCGTTCAACAGGCTTTATTAAGGCATATATAAAAGGAAAAGCGGAGATAACTGATGCTTTTGCATGCGATCTGCCCATGAAGCACACATTTGCCCACCATACAAAGGAGTGTGTTGACATCAGGGTTGAAATAATCCGGATGGCAAAGTTATAGGTGATAATATGGATGATAATACACGCTCAATTTTCGGGCTTTCCGCATCCCATCTTGTAAACGATATATATTCACCGGTTCTGCCGGCAATTCTGCCCCTCTTAATTCTCCAGAACGGTTATTCATACTTTCTTGCAGGACTTTTGATTACAGTTTATAATCTGACATCATCCTTCACACAGCCTTTCATCGGGTGGCTGTATGACAATAAAAATATAAGTGTGCCAATTCCTGTATCAATCCTGTTCTGTGCCTTTTTCATGTCCTTTGTGGGATTTGTCCAGCAGGATTATTACATGATTCTAATCTTCGGGATAGGTGCGGCACTTGGTCATGCCTTCTTTCACCCAAGCGCTCTCGGTCTTGTAAGCCGGCTTGCAAAAGGAGCAAGCAGAGGAAGGCTTACATCAATTTTTGTCGTCGGCGGAAACCTGGGATTTGCAATAGGTCCTTTACTTGCAGGTCTTGCAGTCGGGTTTTATGGCATTTCCGGCCTGGTTCTCCTGTTTATCCCCGGACTTTTAATGGCAGTTTATTTAACAAAAGTCCTCCCGAAGGATTTTAACAGAAATCATTCAGAAAATAATGAAAATACAGTAGAAACAGAAAAAACCCGTATCCCATATCTTCCAATAACACTTCTTGTAATTGCCTCGGCATTTCGTTCATGGGTTATCTTCGGCTCAATTGCATATCTCCCGACATTCTTAAATGAACAGGGATTCAGCCTGATTGTTGCAAACGTACTTACATCCGGAATGCTTATTGCCGGAGTTATTGGTCAGATTGTTGGTGCAACACTCTCTGATAAATACGGAAGAAAGGAGTACACCCTGTTTGGTATGATTGCATCCATCCCGCCATTTCTTCTGTTTCTCGCAACAGAGGGCTGGGTTTCTGTAATCTCACTTATTGTATTCGGGTACTTTTTGTGGTCGACATTCTCAGTAACAGTTGCGATGTCTCATGAACTTGCACCGAAAGGGGCAGGCACAGTATCAGGCCTTGTTCTTGGAGTAGGAGTAGGAGCTGGAGGTTTTGGCGTTGCAATTACAGGATACATTGCAGATATATCATCTGTAAATGAAGCGTTATCCTACCTTATAATCCCGATAATAGTGGCACTGGTACTCTTTATGCTTGTTCCCTATCCGTGGAAAAAGGCCGGAAAAATAAAAAGTTAGTTTATAAGATAATTATACCCGAAAAGATACTCTTTTGCAAGGATTCTGATCTCAGGATCAGAGTCCAGCGTTGCATACTTTATTGCTACGATTGCAGCTTCCCCGCCGATCTGCCCCAGAGACTCCACAATTCTTTCCCTTACCTGACAGTCATTCTCTGCCTTTAACTGTTCAAAAAGATAAGGAACAGACGCCTTGTTTTTTACTCTCCCAAGTGCTGCAACAGCTGCCAGACGAACCCCGCGTGATTCATCATTTATGACTTTGCATAACTCATCTGCAACAGATTCATCCCCTAGTCTTCCAAGGGATTTGGCCGCCTCTTTTCTAACATAGTGACTCTCATCAGATAGCAGCGGCACAATATTAGGAATTGCCCCCTTAACTCCGATAACCCTCAGTGCCGCTGCACTACCCGCTCTTATATTCGGCTTTGCGTCAGAAAGGGATTTCATAAGAGGTGCAACTGCAGGCTCACCGATATTTGCAAGTGCCGAAACGGCCGCATTATGCATTTTGTTTGAATTGTCATCCATTGCCTCAATAAGAGAACATATTGAATCTGATGATTTTAAAATGCCAAGCATCCGGGCAGAATTCTCACGTATGGAAAGATCCGGATTTTTAAGCTCATTTACGAGGTATGGTTCCGCAGGACTGCCCACAGCCTCAATGGCACGGAACGTATTTGACAAAACATCGCTGTCTCTTATCTTAAATGACTCAATAAGCGGCAGTATCTGTTCTGAAGGAACGGATCGATATTCAGGAAGCGGTGTTGTGCAGGGTTTTGCAGGCTCTTTTTGTGTGGTAAAATCCCTTTCGGCTGCTAAAGATCCGTCATGGATGACTGCTGTGCGGCCGCTGAAAGCCGTATCTTTTCCGGGAAAATCATCAGAAACGGCTTTTTTCCTGCCTTCACGTGAATCCCATGAAGGTATCAGGAGGATTGCAAAATATACCCAGAGATAAATAAACGATGTAAATATTGTGAAAATGAGATCGGAACTCCATCCTTCTCTCAGATACCCGGCCACAAAGAGAATCAGAATTAAAAGAAATATCAGAATATGGGCAAATTTCTTCTGCGGATACCAGAGAGCTGTAAGGACAAGAGGGATGTATATAAGATGAGGGGTCAGCCTTCCAAGTATATATCCCATCTCTCCGCTGAAAGGAGAAAATGCATATAGTGCCAGAATTCCGATCACAATAAAGTATGCAATCAGAACATAAGCCTTAACAAAATCCGTATTATTTATCTTCGTTAAAATCCGCAAAATATTCCCTTTTCCCGGCATGATTCATTGCAAGAAGTATAATTGCATCAATTTTATACTTTTTCAATTTCACTTTCAGATTAAAAACAGGTTCCCCGTTTAAATCCGCTAAATTTTAACACAGAAATATAAAAAATTCCAAAATCTCCAAAACACATAAGAATTTCAACAATAAGGATTACATTAAAATAATCTGGAAATTATAGAGATTTTATCTTCAGGGGGTTATTAAATTGGAAAACAAAATAAATGCCGATGAACTGAGGGAGTGGACAAATAAACAGACAGAGTCTCCTGACAGAATGTGGCAGATGATATATAATTCAATGGCAGAGCCGATATTTATTCTTTCAAATGAGGGAGAAATACTTTACTGCAACAGGGCCACTGAAGAGTTCCTTGAAATGCCATCAAAGGACATTTTGGGCAGACACTGCTATGAACTCGTGCATAAACTCAGCCATTTTATTGAAGGGTGTCCTTTTGTCAAATCAATGGGTTCACACAAAAGAGAGAGCTATCAGCTTTTTATGGACAAATGGTACATGGTGAAAATTGATCCCTTAATAAACGACGACGGGGATGTTATCGGCGCTATACACTTTATCACCGATATTAACGAAATAGTCAGACTAAACACAGACAAGACAAACCTTGCAGAGATAGTCGAGAATACATGTGATGCAATAGTCAGCATCAAAACTGATGGAATCGTTAAATACTGGAATTATGGTGCCGAAAAACTTTTTGGATACTCTGAAGATGAAATTACAGGGAAAGATATCCGTATTCTCTTTACAGAGAGTAAAAAAGAGCATTACGAAGAAATAATGAAAAAACTTCTCAGTGGAGAGACTTTTGAGAGGTTTGAATCCGCACTTCTCTTAAAGAACGGAGATGAGGCAGAGATCTCAATAAATGTCCAGCCTATGTATGACGAAAGAGGAATAATCAATGGAATATCCTTTATGGCCCATGACCTCTCACAGGAGAGAAAAGCAGAGCGTGAGCTTTTATCATTTGTTACAGAGAGTGCTTTAAGGCTTAAAAAGCCGGTGGAAATTATCAGAAACAACACAGAGGATATAAAAAATCTTCTTCATTCCGATAAAATATCCAAGGAGGATGCTGAGATTCTATTGAATATACAGATAACAAATGCAGACAAAATCCTCGAAAATTTAAAAGAGCTTAATAATGCAGTTGTGAAGAAACAGACGTCAATACCTGATGCTTATGCAGAATTTCTAAAAAAGTAGGGGCTTTTAAAAGATGAATTTTTCACTTGATGATACTGAAGAATCAAAAATAGTCCTTTATCTCTCAGACCCCAGAAAAATAAGGGAGTCAAACACAGCAGTCATTAAAGAAGCACAGGATGCCGGATATATCACAATAGTAGTTACAACGAATTTTCCTGCTTCAATTCTTGAAAAACTCTACATTAAGAGTGGCATAAAAACAGAATCCGTATATTTCATTGATGCTATCACAAGGTATTCAATGGGTACAGACCCTGTTTCCGACGAGCATCACATGAATACAAATAATCCTGCCGATCTTACAAGTCTTGGAATCGCAATCACAGAGATGATGAAGAAACTACAGGGAAATAAAATATTTGTTCTTATGGACTCTATCAGCACTATGCTCATCTATCTTCCGTCTGTTAAAATATCTCAGTTTACACATTTTATCTCAACCAAACTGAGACAGAGAGAGGAAAGTGGTGTACTTCTTGCAGTCGACGGCGGACTTGATCCAATGCTTCTTTCTCAGATGAGCTCTTTTGTGGATGAGATAATAGAGCCTGAAAAAGGACAATAAAAATAGATAGCAGTGTTTTTTGGATTTATATTAATCAGGCAAAATCTGCCATATTTATTATTGCTTCCTGACAGGGCTTGAAACAGGACAAGTTAAAAAAATTATTAGGAATTAATTGCTTTCAAAATAGTCATAATCAATCTTTTTTACGACATACTGTGCTTCTTTAGATACACCGATATCATAATCTATCATCAGCTGAGCAAGTTGTTCACCGCCGATGAGCACTACTTTCTGCTCAATTCTCCGGACATAATCATCTGCTTCTTTGGAGAATTTGGAAGTTGTGATAAAGACACCTTTCTTTGCCCGGTTCCCTGCAAGACTTCCCACAAAAGCCTGTATCTCAGGTCTGCCCACCGTATTCTGCCACCTTTTCGCCTGAATATTCACTACATCCAGGCCCAACCGGTCTTCCTTGATAATCCCGTCAATTCCATCATCTCCGCTTTTACCGACCGCTTTTCCTGCATCACTCCTTGACCCGCCATAGCCCATTGCAACAAGCAGATCCACAACAAGATTCTCAAAAAATTCAGGTGAACACTGCATGACACGCTCTAAAATCTCATCGGCAAGCTGGGAACGAAGGTCATGATAGCTGTTTTCAAGGATCTCCTCCGGTGTCAGTTCAGCTGAAGAGACATCATTACTTCTATCTGTCCCGGATTTATAACGACGAAGTACCTTGAAATCCTGATATTCTTTGAACTGTTCAAGGAATTTGGTATCTATCCTTTCAGGATTCTGTCGCAGGACATCTCTGCCACGATCAGTGATCAGAATGACACCACGTTTTGGACTTATAAGCAGACCGGATTTCTTCAGATACGTCGTCGCCCATCCGACCCGGTTATCAAAGGTTGACTGGATGCCACTTGGGAGCCTTTCTGCCAGATCCTCATCAGAGAGCTGTAAAGTTTTAGATATTTTCTGACGCAATTCTTTTGAGGCGTGTTCCTGTCCATCCGAAACGCACTTCAGGACAGGGAGCATTAATGTTTGATAATCGGGAACGGGCATATTATCTCCTTATTTTTTAATATAATTTACATTAAAATAAAATTTTGTAAATTGTCGGTTTTAACTTTCACTGCCCTTTCAGCTTTTAATCAAATGAAGTGGGATAAAAGAATGATTTGAATAGTTAATCATTATAAAAAAAATTATGCAGGAGATTCATCCATCTCCAGAAATGTCTTTGTAATTTCAGCGTATTCATAAGGTGCATAGTTTGATCCCATATGAAGAATACCTTTGAACCTTACAAGCCATGAACCGTTTATCTGACCTGCAATCTGAACTGCTACCGATTGTGGCGTTATAAAATCCGCAGTTCCGGTAATGAGCATCACATCATTCTCTATTGATGAAAGATTGTCATAGCATCCCGGATAATTCAGATTCGCATTTGCCTCTTTTACAACGCCTTCAGAAGATTCGGGATCTGTTAATTCAGCCTCAATAAGGCTATGCAGTATTCTGGTCTCCGGAATTAAAACGCTGTATGTCGCAGATGATAAGACAGCCTTTCTTACCTTCTCCGGGTGTGAGATTAAAAGCTGCTGTGTGACTGTTGATCCCATGGAGCCGCTATAGGTATTCATACTGTCGTAGCCGAGCGCTTCAATCAGCCCTGCTGCCTCATCGGAAAGCTGGTATATTGTAAAATTGGAATCCGTTTTTGAACTCTCTCCCATGTCACGGTAATCATAAACATAGACGTGATAATCTTCAGAGAGAAGACCGACAAACGTGGTATTCCACGATTCCATTGTCCCCCCGAATCCGATGAGCATCAGAATTGGTTCTGTATTTTCTGTTCCGAATTCACGATACGCAAGACTGACTCCGTTTACAGTCTTGTACTGAACGGGTGTGTCCTTATATGAAATTACAGGAGGAGCAGCTGAGACTGTGCTTTCAGTTGTTGCAGGTTGTGTGGTGCATCCGCATGTCAAAGCAATGCAGATTAAAAGCAGGATTAAAACTCCTGTAATTGCTGTTTTTTTCATGATTATCTCCAGAATTTTTCTTCAGGTTCTTAATTGGTTTGATCCCATTTATTCTTTATTTACTGTTTCCCCGGGAAAAAATATGTATAAAGATATTACCAGAAATCAGATAAGCCTGAAAAAATGTGAATGGATTATCTAAAGAGCCCAGAATATTGAAAAAAGATCTGTCGGAGATTCATTCATCTCCAGAAATGTCGTTGTAATTTCCCCGTATTCCAAAGGTGCATAGAATGAGCCTGCATGCGGAATTCCCTTAAATCTTATGAGCCATGAACCGTCAATCTGTCCTGCAATCTCAACCGCAACCGACTGAGGGGTTAAGTCATCCGCTGTTCCTGTAATTAACATTACATCGTTTTTAATCCCTGAAAGATTGTCATAGCAGCCATCCCATTCAAGATTTGCAACAGCCTCTTTTCTCACACCTTCAGGGGTATCAGGATTTTGGGCACTTTCTATAAGCTGACTGTGCAGTTTCTCTGTCGCAGGAATTGAGGCGCTGTATGAGGCAGATGAAAGTATCGCTTTTCTTACCTTTTCCGGGTGGTCAATTAAAAGATTCTGGGATACGGACGATCCCATCGAGACACCGTAGATGTTCATGCTGTCATATCCCAGCGATGTGATAAGACCTGCTGCATCATCAGATAAATGCATGAGAGAATACTGTGCATCAACATCAGTACTCTCCCCCATCCCGCGATGATCATACATATAAACATGGTAATTCTTTGAAAGGATACCAATAAACGTGGTATCCCACTGATCCATCGTCTGACCGAATCCCATGATCATGAGCAGGGGTTCTGTGTTTTCTGTCCCGAATTCACGGAATGCAAGAGTAACTCCGTTTACAGTCATATACTGAACAGGAGTGTCCTCATATGAGACCTCAAAAACAGCTGTGGAAACGGTATTTTCGATTGTGGCAGGCTGTGTGACGCATCCGCATGTGAACACAATACAGAGCGAAAACATCACAGTAAACGCTGTAATCATTATTTTGTTCATAATATCTCCCGGGTTAATCTTTACACATTTAAAACTAAAAAAAATCTTTTCTTATTTTCAACAGACTCCGGACAAAACAACCTGATTTATACAATCAGATGGAAAGAAATTACCCTATGTCAGATCCCAAACAAACAATAAACAATATTTTATTCAATAAGGCAAAGGAGCTTCATGAGAAGCCCCGTGAAATTGTCGCTTTTACAGGCATTCCGGAGTCAGATGCCCTCTTAAATGATAACGAGAATTATCCCCATTTTTTTGTTCTCGCCTGTGTCATGGACAGACAAATTCCCTCCGAAAGGGCATGGAATATCCCTTATATTATATCACAGGAATGTGGAGGCCCGGAGTTTGAGAATTTTCTGGCCTTAACTCTGGATGATATCTATACAATCTTTGCCCGTAAAAATTTACACAAATTTAACGAAAAGATGTCCGGTTATTTTCACAAGGCGATCATCAGAATTCACTCGGAATATAAGGATAACGCAGCAGAGATCTGGCAGTTAGCTCAGCCTGACTGTAAACTGGTAATGAAAAGATTTGGAAATTTTCCGGGGGTCGGCCATAAAATCTCCATAATGGCCACAGATATTCTTGCAAGGGATTTTAAGGTGCCTTTAAAAGGCGTTGACGAGATAGAAATACTGTCTGATTCCCGTATTGAAAAAGTATTAAAACGAACAGGACTGGTTCCTAAAAATGCATCAGAGCGGCAGATAACTGATGCCATCATAAAAATTTACCCTGATTACCCTAAAATTGCAGAATTCCTTATCCGGGAAACAGGAAAGGAGTATTGTAAAGGTGACTTCTCAGGATGCGACAGATGTTATCTTAATGAATATTGTCCAAAAAATCAGATATAATCTAAAAATATTTTATTATGCAGTTATTAAGCGGGTCAGAGGAGGTCATCCACATAATACACAGGCACACTTCCTCACATAATTAAAATGCTGTTAGATGTTAATTTTAATATCTTCAGAACTAAATAATGTAAAAGAATTTTTCCAAGGAAAATTCATTTCGCTTAATAAGCCAGATTATTATTAAACTCCCGTAGTGTAGTGGTCAATCATACCGGCCTTTGGAGCCGGTGACGGCGGTTCGAATCCGCCCGGGGGTATAACGCTTTTTTTAAATAATTCAGACGAAGAATCAGCATTTATTCAAAAAATCCGGGAAAAACCCTGTCAGACAAAATTTAGAAGGTTCAAATAAGAAAGATAACCGGCCTTTTTTCGGTTAATAATATCACATAATCCACAGATTTTGAACAGACATGTATTTATATTAAAAAAATAACTTTTAAATTCAGAATCAGGATTTAAAAATAAAGGGAGAATTCTATAAAATATTTATAGAGAATCAAAAATTACCATAAAAAAGCAGTTTTTTTTGATATGCCTATAAAGGCCGGGTGAAAATCTTAAATGGACGACTCTGATAAAAAATTAAGGCATCTTAATAAGATTTTAAAATCAATACGCGATATAAATCAGCTGATAGTTCATGAAAAGAATCTCACCTCACTCATAGAGAAGGCATGCGGGATCCTTGTTCGTGATCAGGGCTACTTTAGCGCATGGATTGCTCTTTTTCCCGACGAGAAAGGGAGTTATATATTTGCAGAAAAAGGTCTGGGTAAAGATTTTGATGAACTAAAAACGTCCATTATAAGCGAAAAATTATCAAACTGCGCAAAAAAAGCAATCAAAACCGGCGAAGTAGTCTTAATAAAAGATCCCTCATCAGAATGCAGAGACTGCGTTCTCTCAGGCAATTATAAGGGACGGTCTGCAATGACCGCCGCCATAAGTTATAACAAAAAAAATTACGGTATAATAACAGTATCAACTTCTGCAATTTTTGAGTCCGTTGAAGAAGAGATAGATCTTTTCACCGAGATGGCCGGTGATCTCGGATACGCAATATCATCAATAGAAAAGGAAAGGGAAAGATTACAGGCATTTGCTTTAATTGAGGAGAATGAGAAAAAATATCAGAAACTCTTCGACTCTGCAAACGACATGATCTACCTTCACGAGACAAAACCTGACGGATTGCCTGGTAAAATACTAGAAGTAAATGAAACGGCATGCAGAAAGATGGGTTATACCCGGGAAGAATTCCTCAAAAAAAGCGTCCTTGACTTAAATGATCCTGACTTTGAAGGAGACCTGTTAAAGGTTATCGATAAACTGAAAGAGAAAAAAAATGTTGTCTTTGAATGGAGCCATATCACAAAAAACGGAGATAAAATCCCTGTTGAAATATCTGTCCATAATTTTGTTCTGGAAGGGGAGAATGTGGCTCTTGCTGTCGTCCGTGATATTTCAGAACGAAAAAATCTTGAAAAAGAGCTCATTTTAACCCTTAATGCCACAACAGACGGCATCTGGAAATGGAATTTTGCAACTGACAAGATGGAGTTCAGTTCACGGTACTATACAATGCTCGGATATGAACCCGACGAATTTCCGGCGAATTACGAATCATGGCTTTCTCTTATTCATCCTGAAGACATGAATAAAGCAATAAAAACAGCTGAAAAATATCTTGAAACCAGACCTGACAATTATGAGAACGAATTCCGTTTAAAAACAAAAGACGGGGGATACAAATGGATTCATGCATCCGCCAGAGTTGTTGAGAGAGATAACAAAGGAAATGCCATACGGATGATTGGAAACCATACTGATATAACAGAAACAAAAAAACAAGAGATAAAACTGAAATTAACGGGATTTTCAGTTGAAAATTCTCCTATATCTATATTCTGGATACGACCTGACGGGTCATTCTATTATGTAAATAAAGCTGCATGTTCTGAACTTGGATACACTGAAGAAGAGATTTTAAAACTTAATGTATCTGATCTCGATCCAAATTACCCGATTTATGAAAGGGAATCTTTGTGGAGGAGACTTAAATATGAAAAGGTCTTACAGATGGAAACCCTTCACAAGACAAAAGACGGCATATCTGTCCCGGTTTTGGTAAATACATACTACCTCAGTTATATGGGAGATGAATTTGAGATAGCAAATGCAATAGATATTACAGAGAGGAAACTGGCCGAAGAGGAGATTTTAAAAAGCGAAACCAAATTCAGGGAGCTTTTCAACAATGTCTCAGAGTCAGTTTTTCTTCACGAACCGATTGATGCCAAAAACAGAGGCAATATTATTGAAGTAAACGATACAGCATGCAGGCGCCTTGGATATACAAGGGAAGAACTTCTCAGAATGACAGTTGCCGACGTAAATACTCCTGAAGTTTCAAAAAATGACCGTAAACGGGTTGAAACAGTAATGAAGAATGGGACATTCAGCTTTGAGGGCGAACATGTCAGAAAGGACGGTTCTGTTTTTCCTGTTGCTGTCAATGCAAGGCTAATAGAGATTGGTGAAAAAAAATACATCCTTTCCCTTGTAAGAGATATCTCAGAGGAGAAAGAAACACTGAGAAGAGAAGCAGAAGCACTGATGCAGATTGAAAAAAATCTTCTTCAGATGGCTGCCTTAAATGACAGAATCAGAAACCCTCTGTCAGTAATTGCCGGATACCTCTCGCTTGAAGAAGATAGAAATACATCGGGATTACTCCTGCAGCAGGTAAAAGAAATTGATGATATAATAACTGAGCTTGACAGAGGCTGGCTGGAATCACAGAAGATAAGAGAATTTCTCAGAAGACATTATGGTGTTGATTAAAGGATTTTAAAAAAAAATATAAGGATTAAATATTACCTGGATCCGCATTCAGAGGTATTTTACTGCGGTTTAAAAGATACCCGTCCCTTAATAAAAAGATCAAAGCTTCAGATACTCCTTAAAAAGAGATTCGGCATAAACATCTTTTTTCTTCGACGGGATATAATTTAAGGCGGATGTCCGCTTTATTATCTCTTCTTTTATCTCAACAGCGGATGAAAGATTCAGCTTTTTTACTTCACCGAGTATGAAATCAAGCTGATTAATCCCGACCGCCTTCCCGTCAACATCTATCCGCTTAATGTCATTTCCTGAAGGGACCACCCCTCCGCATATTGTGCAGTAGTCACCATCTTTATCAGCCATAAATATCTCCTTATTCAGCCCCGAATCATAGTAAGCGACATCTTAAACCTTGTAACAGCAGAGAGAGCATGTGGAGCATTTGCAGGAAAGATTATTGTATCACCTTCTCTCATTGAAAAAGTCTCTCCTGAAACCCAGACCTCACATTCACCGTCAAGTATTGTTACAACAGCATCATAAGGAGCGGTATGTTCGGAAAGCCCCTCATTTTCATCAAATGAAAAAAGAGTGATGCTTCCGGAATGGCTGTTTACAATCATCCTGCTTGCAACCGTCCCGTCCTGATACTCAACAAGACTCTTTAAATTCAGAATCTTTCCCTTAAGTTCCGCTCTTTTTTCTTCACTCATAATATCTTCTTAAACCTTCATCATATATCATCGTATTCAGGTTTCTTTTCCTAAAAAAGGTGAAAAGCGGGATATTATTTTAACGGTTGTATTCATCAGTCAATAATAGCAATAATTAAAATCTGTAAACCCTTTCTATTCTGTAAAAGAAACATAAAAATCGCGATAAGATGACAAGTTCAAAAAAAAAGGGGCAGAATGATAAGACAAATCCCCTAAAAAAATTCCTAAACAGCAGTGAACCTATACCCGCCATAATCCGCGATATTGCATGGGTGTTATGCGCAGTCGGCATAATAGCACTCCTGCTTATTATATTTTCAGGCACATGGCCTGCTGTTGTCGCAGTTGAATCAGAAAGCATGGTTCCGAACATGAATGTGGGAGACCTTGTTTTTGTCGTTGCACCTGACAGGTATGGAGAGCTTTGCACATGGGAAGACGGGATTATAACAGGCTACGGAAAATTCAATGAATATCCGGACAGACAGGGAAATACTGTTTACGGCGATGTCATAATATACAAGCCAAACGGGGATGAGAGTATTCACCCGATAATCCACCGGGCTGTCGGATGGTATGAACAAAACGCCACAACTCCTGATATCAACAGCGGATACATTACAAAGGGCGACAATAATCAGATTTATGACCAGCTCTCCGGAATTGTCGGTGTTGGCGTAATAAAACCTGTAAAAGAGGAATGGATTATAGGAAAGGCACTTTTCTCAGTACCGTTCATAGGGTATGCCCCCCTGCACCTTTTTGAATTTGCAATAATTCTGATTGTAATCATGATAATTCACGAGTTATACCTCAGACAGCGTGAGGAGAAGAAAAAATGAAAGACAAAGACCTTGGAATTCTTCTTGATGATATCCTTTCAGGACACAGAATGACAGTTGCCGAAGCAGAAAGCCTGATGAAAATAAAAGACAGGCGAATGTGGGATATTGCTGCGGCTGCTGATGAGATACGTGAAAGAAGAGCAGGAGAAGTTGTTACGTATGTCAGAAACCAGAACATTCATGTGACAAACATATGCAGAAATCTCTGCAATTTCTGCGCCTTTGGAAAACCGCCCTCTGACAGTGAGGCATATCTCTTCAACAAAGAATCCATAAAAGAGAGTGCAAGACTTGCAAAAAAGAGAAATGTAACAGAGATCTGTCTTCTCTCAGGCGTTCATCCGGATTTTGATGTTGAAAGCTACGAGAATATTCTCAGATGGATTCTTGAAGAGGCACCCGGTGTTGACATCCATACAATGAGCCCTGATGAAATATCCCATGCAGCAAAAATGAGCGGCATCTCAACAAAAGAAGTCCTTGAAAGAGTTATTTCCGCAGGACTTGGCACACTCCAGGGTACAGGCGCAGAGATACTTGTGGATGATGTCAGAAAAGTAATCTGCCCGTCCAAAGTTTCAACCGCAGAATGGGCACGAATAATAAAAGAGGCTCACTCCCTGGGCCTTAAATCAACATCAACAATTATGTACGGATCAGTTGACACTGAAAAGGACAGAGCAGAACATCTCTCTGTTTTAAGAGAGATACAGGATGAAACACACGGTTTTACCGAGCTTGTGCCTCTTCCGTACCTCCACTTAAATACAAGGCTTTATGAGAGAGGTCTTGCACCTGCCGGTGCGACAGGAAGGACAGATCTGTTATTTTTTGCAGTATCTCGCCTGTTTCTTGACAATTTTGACAATATACAGATTTCATGGGGAAAAGTCGGCTTAAAATTCACACAGCTCGGGCTTATGGCGGGAGGCAATGACCTTGGCGGAACAATGTTTGCAGATGAGGTCTCAACCGATGCGGGCGGAAAGGATTCAGACTTTTTCAATCCGGAAGAGATGAAAAGAATTGCAGAGGATATCGGAAGAACTCTCTCGCAGAGAAATACAAAATATCAGTTGATTGGATAATATAAATTTTTAATAAATCCTTTAATCAGGATTTATTTTCCCTGTCCCAAAATGCCTTAACAAACCTGATATCAGAAAATGTTACCCTGCCTTCTGCAAGTCTTCCGATATCCTTTATCGAGATGTCAGGATACTCTCTTAGAATCCGGATTATATACTCCTGTTTTTCCGGCAGAACAAGATCACTGATCTCTATCTCTGCACCATCCCTAATCTTTTCTTCAAGGTGAACAGCGACAATATCTGCTGTAAGCTCCCTTTCTTTTACAATCTGGTTTACAGTAAGACCGGAGCAGTACATCCGGTAAGTAATATCAGCGCTGCTTTCAGCACTCTTTAAGGATGAACCCTCTTTTTTGCAGGATATTTCGTCCAGAAAAAGAGGGCCGAAATCGCTTGCCTTATGCTCTCCGATACCTTTTATTTTTAGCAGTTCTTCTCTTGTTTTTGGAAGACGCGATGACATCTCGGCAAGTGATGCAATAGAGAGAATCATATAAGGCGGAATCCCCCTCTCATCCGCAATCCTTTTTCGAAGCGACTTTAAACGCTCGTAAAGCTCACCATCATAAGCCCCGGGCTTCTCATCCGCGGATTTCCCCTGTTTTTTTGTGCTCTTTTTCTGACACCTTGTCAGTGTTACACGTGTTTTTCCTGACAAAACGTCCATGCTTTTATCATTTAAGGAGACTACAGGGTACTTTGCGCCTTCTCTTGTCAGAAAACCCCCTCTTATTATTTCAGCTATATATGAATCCCAGACATCTTTTGAAAATTCTTTTCCCGAACCAAAATACGGGGATTTGTCATGCCCTCTCTCCTTTATTTTTTTACTCTTTGAACCACGGAAAACGTCTGCAATATAGCCTATTCCAAATGAAACCTCAAGAGATTCGATACATTTTATCACTTTTTTTGCAATATCCGTCCCGTCAAACTGTTCCTGCGGACTCAAGCAGTTATCACATTCACCGCACGTAAACCCCGCCACATTTTCACCAAAATAATCAAGAAATATTCTGACACGACAGTTGCGGCTCTCAGAGAAGTCAGTTATTGCATCAAGCTTTTCCAGTGCAACTTTCTTTTGCCTGGCGCTCTCCATCCTTGAGATAAAATATTCTGTCTTTCTCCTGTCCGCCCTTGTGTAAAAGAGTATGCAGTCAGAAAGAAGACCGTCACGACCGGCCCTTCCTGTCTCCTGATAGTAATTTTCAAGACTTCCCGGAAGATCATAATGAATTACATACCTAACATCCGGTTTGTTTATCCCCATACCAAAGGCGATTGTTGCAACAATTACAGGCACATTGTCTTTTATGAATTTGTCCTGCGTCTTTTCGCGTGCCTGCTTTGAAAGTCCTGCATGATATGGCAGAGCATATATCCCCGCGGAATTGAGTTTTTTTGAGAGCTCTTCAGCCCCCTTTCTGCTCTGGCAGTATATTATCCCGGAATCATCCCTTCTTCTCTTTTTGATATATGAAAGGATCTGCCCCAGAGCATCTTTTTTGGGAAGAACACTGTACCTCAGATTTTTGCGGAAAAAACTTCCCACATAAACCAGAGGATTTTTTAATCCAAGTTGTTTTGTGATATCAGATCTGACAACAGGGGTTGCGGTTGCAGTAAGTGCAATTACAGGAACACCCGAAAGCTCCTTTTTGAGAGTTATAATTTTTCTGTATTCAGGTCTGAACTCATGACCCCATTGTGAGATGCAGTGCGCCTCGTCAACCGCAAGAACAGACACCCTGCATCTTTTCAGGGTCGCAATAAAAGCAGGCGTAACCGCTCTCTCAGGCGAAACATAGACGAGATCAAGAGTCCCGTTTATCATTGAATTTGTTATTTTCAAATATTCTGAGTAGTCCTGGGTGCTGTTTAAAAAGCCGGCAGAGACACCCGCTGTCAGAAGAGAATCCACCTGATCTTTCATAAGAGAGAGAAGAGGAGATATGACAACCCCCACACCATCTCTCAAAATTGCCGGAAGCTGATAACAGACAGACTTTCCCCCACCGGTTGCAATTACTGCCAGAACGTCCCCGCCATTCATTACAGCCGCTATTATTTCTTCCTGATACGGGTAAAGGGATGAGTACCCGAAATATTTTGAAAGCGCCTTATTTACCGGCATATTTTCTAAGATGAGATTATCTCCTTCCTGATGCATGAAATTCTGTTCAGAATAGTATGTATCTGATTATGCAAAAAGGAGACGAAAAAGTTTGAAATATTGAATTTATTATTTGTTGTCTGTCCTGAATCTGCCCATGTTCTTCTTTAAAACACCGGCCATATGGTTTACTTCATGAATTGCACTGCCAATCTCCTCAACAGAGGCGCTGGTCTCCTCTGCAAGGGCTGCGAGCTCCTCAACCTCTCTCAGGTTCTCTTCTGTCTCTCTTGCGCCGTCATCAGTTGCATGAACGACAACATTTGCAATATTTGCCTGATCCTCAATTGCCTTTGCAATCTCACCCATATCCGCTGTAACCTGCTTTGACTCGGCTACAATCTCATTTAAGCCTTTTATAGTCGCATTTACACTGCCAACGGCGCTGTGAACACCCTCATTTGCAGACTGAATTGCTTCGGCAGTGTCATGGCTGTTCTTCTGAATGGAGCTGATCACTTTATCGATATGATCTGTTGCACTTCTTGCATCAGCAGCCAGATTTTTAACTTCACCCGCAACAACGGCAAATCCACGGCCGTGTTCACCGGCACGGGCTGCTTCAATTGCAGCATTTAATGCAAGGAGATTGATCTGTCCGGTGATGTCATGAATCATCTTGACAATGTTGTTGATCTCTTTTATCTGGTCATTCAGCTCTTTTATCTCTTCAACACTCCTTGCCGTAATAACCTGCACAGACTCCATCTTCTTGTTTGCATCATTTCCAAGAATCTGTGCATCGTTGCCTTTTGCTGCCATATTCTCAGCATTCCTGACTACATCCTGTGAGGTTGCCGCAATCTCCTGGTTTGATGCAGAAAGATCTGATATCTGTCTCTGGATATTCTCCATCTTCGCAAGAACGCTTTTGCTGATATCTGCGCATTTCTGGCTTGTCATTGCAACCTGCTCTGCTGCCTTTGAGACTTCATCTGAACCCTTGCTTACCTCAGAAGTTCCTCCGGTGACATTATCAACGGCTTTTCTGACTTCATTTATGACAAAAACAAGTTTATCCCCAAGCTGGTTTATGGTCTCTTTGAACTCCTCAAATTCACCGGAAACCCGGATTTTGTCTGAAAAACGGACTGAATAGTCATTATCGGCATAACAGCTGATTACCCTCATTGATTCACTTAGCGGCCCGGATATGATATCAAGAGTCTGGTTAAAACCCTCCATCACACCTTTGAAATGACCTTCATGCCTGTTCACATCAGCCCTTTCACTGAGTTTTCCGCTTATTGCCGCATCTGTCAGGTGCTCTGCATCTGCAACAAGATTTTCTATAGCGGACTTTGCTTTTGAAAGACTTGCAGAGATCTTAACCATCATCTCATGTGCATCTATTGTATATGCACTGGCCTCACCTACAGTGAGATCCAGTTCAAGATCGCCCCTGGAAATCTTCTCAATATTTCCGGATATTTTGTCGACCTCTTTGTGCATATATGTGTTAAGAGTCTTTTCTGCCGTCAAATCCTGATAGATATAGTAGTTGACATCAATCTCGCCCTCAGAATCAAGAATCGGAGTCTGAAAAAGCCTTACACTGGTTTTTGTGCCATCAGGCCATGAGATCTCCATATCGGTTGTACAATTCTTTTTAGTGATAAAAGAGGCATAAAAATCGTCTCCTCCGGTTATTTTTATATTGAAATCATTGAGATTTTTTGCCATCAGCTCTTTGTGGGTTCCGCGCCACATACTCTGATATTCCTTATTTAAATCAATCCTCTTTTTATCAGGACCAAGAACAGCTATTGCCTGCGGATTAAACTTTACAAAGGCAATCATACGCCTCTTAAAGTTCTGTGCATCATCTGCAATTTTGATTTTATCGATGGCGGCATTCACAGTCTGTGCAAGACCCCGCATCTCAGGGGATACTATCTTCTCGTCAACTCTGACTGAATTGTCGCCTTCAAGGGCCCTGTTAAGGACTTTATTAATCAGTTCAAGACTCATATTTTTCACATCGCAAAATTGCTTAAGAATACTAATGGATATCTGATATTTTTAATATATGTTGTTAATTAGAGAAATAATAAAAGTATTTAAGCATCTGATAATCTGCACCTCTAAAAGTCAATCATGCAGAATAACCACAAAAGGTGAGTTATTTATAGACAGGGAAAATATGAAGAATATAAAGAACCGAATAGATGTTTATATCAGACTTAACATTGAAAGATTATTAAATTAGGAATCCTGTTGCCATGTCCTTGGCCGGAGATAGTATGAAAGTGGGTGTCAGTTACTGGTACAACAAAGGAGTTGCACTTTGTGATGTCAATATGCATGAAAAAGCGCTTTACTGCTTTGACAAGGCTCTTTCGATGGAGAAGGAAGATTCTCTTATCTGGTTCAGGCAGGGCATTGCACAGATGCAGGCAAAACAGCCAAATGATGCAGTCTTAAGCTTTAACCGGGCACTGGACATAAATCCCGATGACTCTGCTGCATTAAACAATAAGGGTATTGCCCTTTCTGTTTTGAAAAAGTTTGACGAGGCTGCAGAATGCTTTGATACTGCTCTTGAGATGAATCCCGGAAATCCGGAAGTCAAGATCAACAAAAAGATTGTAAATGTGATGAAAAATAATAAAAAACAAACAGGGGATGAAGATGCAAATTTCTGAAAATTTTGATGACGAAACCGCCGCGAAAATAAAAGCCGCTGCTAAAAAACTTGGGATTAATGAGGCTGACTGGGTAAAGATAGCATGTGAAGAGTATCTCGGTGCATCAAAATCAGGCAAAACAGAGGAAATAATAGAGAATCTGAGAAAAGAGAACCTCAGGTTAAAACAGGACGTTGAGACACAAAAAGAGCTTCGGGATACATACACCAAACTTATATCCGAAAAAGATCAGCGTATCGACGATATGAAAGAGAGCATTTCAAGAATTGAAGCAATCAGCATCACAACAACAGATCAGATAGCCTCTTCCAAGGATGAAAGAATAAAGGACTTAACCAAAATGATAGAGCATCTTCAGGCACAGGCAGCCGCACACAGCGCTGCACTTCAGTCGGCACTGAAGCCTTCGCTTGGTGATGGCAGCAAAAAAAAGGGATCAGACAAAAACGATATTGACATGGTTGAAAAACCCAAATGGAAATTCTGGAGATAATTTTTTTACAAATCTTCTTTTTTTTGCTTACCTCGCAAATAATATTTTTATTAAATTTTAATCAGACAATTAAAAATTACAGGACCAGATTCAGTCAAAGCCTCAAAAATTGAAATTTACTGGCAAAAATAAAAATATATTGGGAACAAAAAATCTGATATATTGACACTTAAAAAAGCCTTTCTGCCAGGAATTATCTGCCTGATATTAATAATTGTATTTATCGGTGTGGCTGAAGAAAAAAATGAATTTCCAAAAGAAGAAACTGATTCCAATATATTATCCAAAATACAAAATATTCAGCTTTTAAGACCTGCTGTGCCAATAGAGAATGAAAACATAAGGTCTTATTTTGAAAATGAAATAAACAATACAATATCAGAAGAACTTTTTTTAGATAATTACGGGATTAAAAAAGAGATTTACATAATTCTTGTTTATTCTGTTCCTTATTGTTCGGGACTTGGAAATAGTATTGAAGGTTTTAATGCCAAAATCTTTCCCCTGATAATTGACGAAAATATAGGCAACCCAAATTATTTGTCGCGTGAAAATGGTATCAAGATCTCATTGACAACAGATAATAACAAAGGTCCGACAGGCAATACGATCTGGGCATATGAAAAATATGCAACATACCTGATAAACCAGATTTATAATAGTCATTTTAGCAAAGATGTCGGTTTTGTATCAGTTTTATTCATTGATAAATTAACAAATGCTGATATCATATGCCTAACTCTAAATGCTGCCGATGCTGAGAATTACAAAACATTATTTAAAAACAATGAATCCTATATCAGTAGCAGCTGCTGGTCTGAAATTAAATTAAATGACAGTTATCCTATAATATTCTATGAAAATATTGAAGATGCAATCTGCATAAACTCAGATTCTAAAAGTTCAAATACTTCTTTAGTAATATCAAAAAACGATAATTATCTGGCAGACTATATTTCAGAACAATATTTTTTGGTATTAGAAGATCTGAATAACATTAAAAAATACAATAATGAAGGTGATTATCAGAAAATAAAACAAACAGCCAACAACCTGAATGAACATTTATACATTGCCAGGTCTGAAACAAAAAAAATACAAGTCTCACAGAATATGTTGGATATTAAAGAAATATTTTTGAAAACTATTGATAATATCTCATTTGCTACATCTGATTACTGGTATTCAGCCGCACTTTCAGATAATGAGGCCCTACAGAGTGCATCAGTTAAAGCCAGAAAAGATCTTGAAGCGTTCAATGATCTTGTGGATAAAATAAATATTCATACTTTTGAAACCGAGGATATTGTCAAATCAGATGATTATCAGCTATTGAATGCACATTCACTATTTGATGCATTTCATTACCAGGACAAAACAAGAGCAAATGACATATCTGCAAGAGTAACAGCCCGGACTATACAAAATTGTCTGCTTCACAAAGATCTGGAGACAACTGAAATAATAGAGATCCAATCCGAATATAATACGGATTTTCTAATAATCTCGGTTGATTTTACTCATCTGGGCTACAGGGGTGGGGCTACTGACAAGATTACGACTCCATCAATAGACAAATTCAAACTTTTCTACAAAGGCGAAGAATATAATCCGCTCTCATTTAAAGGTTATCTGCAGAATTCAGGTGTCCCATATAAACAAAAAAAACTTGAGAGAAAAGAAACTTATGAGGCTATTTTAGTATTTGAAATTAAAAAAGAGTCGCCGGATCAATTTTTCGATGACCGGAAATGTTTCTTAAATATTGATTTGGATGATTATGGTATTCAAACATGGAGTCTTGAAATGACATCATATTTCTAATTTTCACCATCCTTTTGGTTAACCGACAATATCTGCCCATATCGGCCTTTTGATAGACAATAATTCATATTGAATACTGAATAAACCTGTTTTATGTTAATTCTTCGTGCTTCAGTTTATCCTTTTAAAAACCTGTAAATAAAATATTTGACTTAAATTATTCATAGTCTAAAAATAAAGAAAGGTCATAATAATCTGATAATGAATATTTTTTTAACCATAAAGACCTTTTAATGCCATCTTTTTCCCCTTTATTGCGCCTTCATGACCGGGTTCAATATCAAGGACTTTATCAAAGCAGTTTATTGCAGCCTCATAATTTTTGATCTTTCCATATACAACACCCTGAGAGAAAATATACAAAGCATTGTCAGGACTGAGAGAAAAAGCCCTTTCAAAGCATTTTATTGAGGCATCATAATACCCGTGCTTTGCCAGTGACATTCCTTTCTGGTAGAGATATTCAGGATCATAAAGCTGATCATCTGTTGGTCTTTTTTGCGGAGTTTTCTTTTCAGGTCTTATAAAATCATCGTCAGTGTATGATGGCGCCTCAGGTTCTTTTACAATTTTTTCCGCCGGTTTTTTGTAGATCTTCTCCTTAAATTCCCTGTAAGTTCCATTTAAAACAGGTGCAGGAGATTTTAATTCAATGAAACTGGTTGCGTCAACTCCGTTTTTGAGCCATTCGTTACCGTAATCAGGGTCTATCTCCATCGTCCTGCGGTAGCATTTGAATGCTTCTTCGGATTTTCCGGTTTTTATCAGTGAAAGACCTGTTTTTAAGAGAACATCAGGATCATCCGGCCTTATTGCAGACAGTCTTTTAAAAACAGAGACTGCTGCATCATACTGTTTTGAATTATAATGTGCCATGCCCTTTGACATTAACAGATCAGGCTCATCAGGAAGAAGAGAAATCAAAATATCATAATAAGGAATTGTTTCAGAATAATGACCAAGATCAGAGAGAACCGCTATAAGATCCAGAATATTTACCGCATTATCAGGGTCTATTTTTATCGCCGAGCGATAAGTTGAGACTGCCTCATCAAAACGCTTTAACTGTGCAAGAACAGAGGCCTTGCCGGAGATAAGTGCAGAATCTCCCGGGGTCCGGGTAATTAATGTGTCATAAAGAGGCAGTGATTCCTCATAACGGCCTATTTTTATTAAAATGCCAAGCTTTTTCCTTAAGGCTTCTTCTGAATCCGGATCAAGCTCCAAAACAGAATTAAAAGCAAAAAGTGCATCTTCAGGCCGGTTTTTACCCTCATAAAGACCTCCAAGAGACATCCACACATCAATATTTTCCGGATCAGCTCTCGACGCTTTTTTATAATCATCAATTGCCGCATCTTTTCTTCCTGAAATCATCTCACATTCAGCCTTTCCAAGAAGGGAAATTAAGTCTGTGGGATTATATGAGAGAGCAATTTTATAATTCCGGACTGCTTCATCACAATTGCCCATATCTTTATGAATTGCGGCAACTTCTGAAAATACCTGGTAATTATCGGAGCCAGCACTGATTATATTATTATATTCCTCCAGTGCCTCATCCTTCCTCCCCAAATCAGCAAGAACAACGGCTTTTCCATGCATTGCATCAATATCATCAGGCGAAAACGCAAGGGACACCTCAAATGCATGAAGGGCTTCTTCCAGCTGGCCGGTAACCCTCTGAACAAGACCTTTGGAGTACCAGAGTTCTGCATTTTCAGGTTTTTTATTGACAAGCCATTCATAACATTCAAGTGCATCAGAATGGCGATTGAGTTTCACAAGAAGAATCGCTTTTCTGACCCACCCTTCTACAAATTCGCCGTTTAACTCCAGAAGATGATTATAGTCAGAAAGTGCATCTTCTGTTCTGCCAAGTTTTTCATCCAAAATTGCCTTTTCATACCATATCTGAAAATCCTTCGGGTCAGTTTCGATAAGTTTCTCAATTGTTAACAAAGCCTCATCTGCTCTCTCAAGATTTTTGAGGATATTGAACTTCTCAAAAAGCGCTTTTTTATCATCCGGAATTTTCTCAAGGATTTTATTTATTATCTCCAGAGCACCGGTGAAATCTCCGCCGGAGGAGAGTTCCTCTGCTTTCTTAAGCAAAACAGATTCATCTTCAGGAGAAGGTTCTTTTATTGTTTTATCTTCAGCAAAATTGGCCTTTTTTAGATCCTTTTTTAGATCCTTATTTTCTAAGGATTCAGACCCGTCGGCTCTTTGGGATAAACCTGACTCAGCCTCAGGTTCAAAGGCAGGGAAATCCTCACCAAAGGGTGATAGTTCATCATCCACGGATAAGTCAAGAGAGGATAAATCAGGAAT
This sequence comes from Methanomicrobiaceae archaeon, assembly GCA_016937345.1. Lineage (GTDB taxonomy): Archaea > Halobacteriota > Methanomicrobia > Methanomicrobiales > Methanomicrobiaceae > Methanomicrobium. The sequence continues at coordinate 60,433 of JAFGWE010000032.1, read as the reverse complement.
TTCGAATTCTTCAGAGAGGAAATCTTCGGATTCAAAAGCATCCGGAACTTCACCGACGGCGGATAGTTCATCATCCAGGGATGAATCAGGGGAGGATAAATCAGGAACAACAGACTCATCGGAAATCAAATCATCGGAACCCAAAAGATCGAAATCCTCACCAAATGGAGATAATTCATCATCCACGGATAAGTCAAGGGAGGATAAATCAGGAGAAACAGACTCATCGGAAATTAAATCATCGGAACCCGAAAGATCTAAATCCTCACCAAATGGAGATAATTCATCATCCACGGATAAGTCAAGGGAGGATAAATCAGGAACAACTGACTCATCAGAAATCAAATCATCGGAACCCGAAAGATCTAAATCTTCACCAAATGGAGTTAATTCATCATCCACGGATGAATCAAGGGAGGATAAATCAGGAACAACTGACTCATCAGAAATCAAATCATCGGAAACGGAAAGATCGAAATCTTCACCAAAAGGAGTTAATTCATCATCCACGGATGAATCAAGGGAGGATAAATCAGGAACAACTGACTCATCGGAAATCAAATCATCGGAACCCGAAAGATCTAAATCTTCACCAAATGGAGATAATTCATCATCCAAAGATGAATCAAGGGAGGACAAATCAGGAACAACAGACTCATCGGAAACGGAAAGATCGAAATCCTCACCAAAAGGAGTTAATTCATCATCAAGGGATGAATCAAGGGAAGAAAGATCTGGAATGAGAGGTTCATCAGAGATCAAATCCTCAGAGTCCAGAGAATCAAGATCATCACCGAAGGAGGATAATTCATCATCAACTGAAGAATCAAGAGAGGAGAGATCCGGAGTGCCGGATTCCTTATCTGTTGCAGCATTCTTCACTGATTTATCAGAAGAGATGTCTGAAAGGAGGATAGTCTCATCATCCTTTTCTTCCGGTTTTGATTCTGGTTCAAAAAAAGCAGCACATTCAGAAGCAAATTGTGAGAAGGAAGGAATTTTTTTAGGGGCCGGCGGCTCTGTCCCGGCATCATCACCTGAAGACAAAGAAAGCGTAATCTCAGGTAAATCTTCTTCCGGGATTATTTCATCATCAAAGACCGGGGCATCTTCCCGGGTTTCTGATGCTTTTGATTTATCGGATATTTTATCGTTCCCGTCAATATTTTCAACCCATTTGAGAATCTTCTCAATCTCATTTTCAACAGTATGAATAAGTGCAGGGTCTTCAGGAATTTTTACATCCAAAACCCCGTTTTTGGCACTTACATTCAGGGCTTTGTTTTTACCTAAAAAATTTTTTATCTCGTCCTCTTTAACGGAATCAAAAGATATTGAGAATTCGGCAGGAATAAGGTATCCGTTCTGTACCTCAAAATATCTTTTAACACATATATCTGCCATAAATTCACCGGATCCCGTAACGGTTTTAAATTGTTTAGAATTATTATCTATATAAATCTACAATTGTAATTAATAGTTAAAAGATTAAATAGATAGCTTCTCTCATAATAAAGTATTATTTAAGTTGCAATAATAAAAAATAAAAAAATTTACTGGAATTCTTTTTAGAGCTTAAAAATATTGTAATAGCTAAAAAAAGGGAAAAACCTCTCATAATTATTTGCGGGTGCCTCTGTGTGTATTGCTCACAAGCTTTAAAACCTTCTCACCAATATCTTCGCATTTTGCAATTGCATGAGTGTCTCTTAATATGTCACCCTCTTTAAATCCTCTTCCTGAGATAAACCCGAGAGAAGAGAAGCCATGAGTATTTACAAAGCCCTCAAGAGTTGAAAGTGTCCTCTCACAACCGCGGTCTGCACATACCGAGATCACAACCGCGTTTTTGCCGGCAAGTTTTCTGTCATGGTAAAGAGAATAAGTCCTGTCAATAAGATTTTTTGTATGACCGTTTACATCGTAGAAATAGGTGGGCGAACCTATTATCAGGACATCACATTCAACAATCTTTTCAGCAACCTTATTCCAGTCATCCTTCTGCACACACCATTTGGTCTCCTTGCACTTTTCACATCCCAGGCAGGCACCTATCTTTAAGCCTGAAAGAGAGAGATATTCAGTTTCAAATTCAGAACAGCCTTCTTCCTTAATGTATTCGACAATTTTCTTTACAAGAATCGCAGTATTGCCGTTCTTTCTCATACTTCCGGAAATGCCAAGAACTTTCATACTTTTTATTCTCGGCTTTATCTTAAAAAATACTTGGCATGATGACGGAATTAAAAATAATTTCAGGGTTATCAAAAAAATGCTGAAAAGAAGAGATATGAGAATAAAAAATGACTGAATTAACATTTAACAAAAAAAAGAGAAGAACAATCTGAAATTCAATGATTTTTATTTTTCAGGCATTAAATAACTCAGTCCATTCGCTGAGGATTCAACCCTAAAGATAGAAAAACACTGCAAAGCTCATCATAGGGATCATAATCCCTGAAGAAAAGATGTGAACTGCATAAACAGTCGCTGCATCCAAACCCTTTTATTGATTCCCCGCCGGTTTTTTTGGCAGCCATGCATTCCAGCCTTTCGTTTGTTTCTGCAAAAACGGCATATAAAAGTGAAAATCTATCTGATAAAAGCAGATAGTCAATATGCCAGCGGGGTTTTTTATTCTTTTTTTCCGCAAGAGAAAAATGCCTTTTTACTCTTAAAAGCCCCCCACTGCCAAGGGCCGAACCTGTATATATGTAAAAACCCTCTTTAAAACAGATTCTTCCAAGTGCTCCGACAATGACTTCGGCCTCGAAATTCTGAAGAACCAGATAATAGATTCCGGGATTTGCCACAATTCAAATCTCCTCAAATAATTAAATTAATTTTCCACAGGTTTTGGTGTTGATTTCAGGATGGCAGAAGATTGGTTGATAAACCGGCATCATAAAGTCTGTACGTTTGAGAAGTTACAGATATAACATCTCAAGTGACCTGAGAGCAGCCCTGATATGACTGCTTCCATTGCAATTTACAGGAACACCATGACCAGGATATAGACCTGTAACATCCAGAGCGTCAAGGCGTTTTATGGATGCATGTAAATCGGTGATGCTTCCTCCGGGAAAGTCAAACCTTCCAAATCCTCCGTCTGTAAATACCGTGTCTCCCGAGATCAGATTTTTATTTTCCCTGTCATAAAGACAGATACATCCGGGAGTATGTCCGGGCGTGTGAATTACCTCATAATTCCCAACCATATCCCCCTCTTTTAATATCCTGTCAGGAGAAATCCCCGGACTTCTCTCAGAAAACATAACTGAAAGACTCTGTGAATCATCCAAAAGCCCCTTTGCATCAGCTTCGTGTATGCAGATCTTCGCACCGCACATATGCGCCGCCTCCTTTAAGTGTGCGATATGATCATAGTGGCAGTGGGTAACCACAATCGTTTTGATATCGTCCTTAAATTTTTCAAAAGACATCGGATAAACACCGGCATCGACAAGAATTCCATCAGAAACATAGGAGTTTGCATAATACCCAACTCCCCTTATCCACTCAACTGACATTGGTAGTAGTTTTTAGTTAACAGGTACAAATTTATATCCATGCAGACTCTCATCAGGGAGTGCAAATCAGGCGTTCCTGAGAATGTAATTTCCGCAGCTAAAAGAGAAAAAATCGACAGCGAAAAGCTTTCACGTGCGATAGCAGCAGGAAGGGCAGTTATCTGCGCCAATAAAAGGCGTGAGCATAAGCTTTCTGCTATCGGTGAAGGGTGCAGCGTCAAGGTCAACGTAAACATAGGGACATCAGGCGCAAGATGCGACCCTGCCCTTGAGATAAAAAAGGCGCAGTGTGCACTGGATGAAGGCGCAGATGCCATAATGGACCTCTCAACAGGAGGAGATCTTGAGGCAATAAGAAGGGATATATTAAAACTTGACACCACAGTCGGCACAGTCCCGATATATGAGGCGGTCCGCCGTGCGGGAAGCGCCCTTGATATTGACGCAGATCTCCTTTTTAATGTAATTCGCGATCACTGCAGACAGGGTGTTGATTTCCTGACTCTCCACTGCGGAGTCAACCTTGAGACATTAAAGGCATTAAGGGCTGACCCAAGGGTAATGGGTGTCGTATCACGCGGCGGAGCGTTTCATACCGCAATGATGGCATCAACCGGTGAGGAGAATCCGCTTTACAAAGAGTTTGACTACCTTTTGGAGATTCTTGCCGAAGATGACGTGACAATATCCTTAGGTGACGGTATGCGCCCCGGTGCAATGGTTGATGCAGCCAAAAGGGCGAAGAGTGTTGAATATTTAAATCTTGGTGAACTGGCGCAGAGATCACTCAATGCAGGAGTTATGAGGATGATCGAAGGTCCGGGTCATATTCCTGTTAACCAGATTGCATACAACGTAAGGATGATAAAAGAAGTTTCGGGATATGCACCTTTATACCTCCTTGGCCCGCTTGTAACCGACATCATCCCCGGATACGACCATGTGTCAGGCGCAATAGGAGGAGCAATTGCCGCACTTAACGGTGCAGACTTCTTATGCATGGTATCACCTTCCGAACATCTTGCACTTCCGGATATCGATGACATAAGAGAAGGAACAAGGGTTGCAAAACTTGCGGCACATGTAGGCGACACTGAAAGAATGGACGATAAGTGGTTTGAAACAGGTGAGGCAGCGATGGCTGAAGCAAGACGCGATCTCGACTGGGAGCAGCAGTTTTCAATCGCAATGTATGGCGAACATGCAAAAAAAATACACGAACGTGACGGCGATCTTGAAACATGCTCAATGTGCGGCGATCTATGTGCAATAAAGATTGTTCGTGACAGTATTTAAAAAAATAAATCAAATTTAAAATAAATATTATTCCGTTTTAAAACACAAGAAATTCTAAAAAATGCATTTTTATAATTTAAGTATTCTTATCGCTATGTGAGCTGCATTTGCGCCGTTGTCTATTCCCACGCATGCAACAGGCACACCTTTTGGCATCTGGACAATTGATAAAAGTGCATCAATGCCGCCAAGTGTCCCGGATACAGGAACGCCTATAACAGGTTTTTCTGTTTTTGAGGCCACAACTCCGGGAAGCGCTGCGGAAAGACCTGCAATGCAGATGAAAATCTTCGCATCAGACGATTTTACATATGCATCAAGTTCATCAGGATTTCTGTGCGCTGATATTACCTCATAATCATAATCTATTCCGTTTTCAGAAAGAACTGATGCTGCTTTTTCAACAATGTGCTCATCAGATGCCGAACCGGCTATTATTGCCACATCTGCCATACCAATATCTTTGCTTTAATTAATGATGTAGCTTTTCAGGATGAACTCAATAGCGGTAACCTAAATTTCCCTTGTGAACAAACATATTATACTGATTTTTATGCAGGACGAAACACTTCTAATGATGCCGGGACCTGTCCCGATGCCACAGCGTGTGAGGCTCGCAATGGCAAGACAGGCAATAAACCACAGAGGAGCCGAATTTGGCGAATGCCTTGATGATATCAACAGAATGCTCAAACCGATGTTTGGAACCGAAAATGAAGTTCTGGTTATTTCAGGCTCGGGAACCGCTGGAATGGAGGCTGCCGTTGCAAACTTCTGTGCAAAAAAGAAGGTAGCAGCGCTTGTAAACGGAAAGTTCGGAGAGCGTCTTTACAAGATAAGCAAGCTATATTCTGACAATGTTGTCGGACTGGAGTCCGAGTGGGGAACACCCCTTCATCTCGAAAGGCTAAAAGAGGAGCTTGAGAACGGTGCAGAAGCAGTAACACTTGTTCACAACGAGACATCTGCTGCAATTAAAAATCCGGCAGAAGAAGTAGGAAAGCTCTGCAAAAAGCATGATGCACTCTTTATAATGGACGGCATCACCTCAATCGCAGGCGATGTTGTAAAAGCTGACAAATGGGGAGCAGACGTTGCAATAGTAGGCTCACAGAAGTGCCTTGCGGCACCGGCAGGGCTTGCGGCAGTTTCGGTATCCGATAAGGCATGGGATAACCTTGCAGAGTGGAGACCAATGTACCTTGACCTTGCGGCATACAAAAAGAGCGCTGCAAAGAGTCAGACACCATATACGCCTGCAGTACCTCTCTTCTTCGCACTAAGAGAGGCATGTATGATAATTGAGGAGGAGGGGCTTGAGAACAGGATTGCACGCCACAGAAATCTGGCAGATGCAGTAAGGGCAGCCGCAAAATCATGGGGCCTTGAACTGTTCCCAAAACTTGATGAATTCCACGAGTATTCAAACACTGCAACCGCAATATGCTACCCTGATGGAATAGATGACTCAAAATTCCGCGGTGTAATCAAAAAGCTCGGAATTGAAATCTCCGGCGGACAGGATGATCTTAAAGGAAAAATCTTCAGGATTGGAACTATGGGTGCAACAGGCGCACCTGAGGTTATGGCTGTTCTTAACGCCACACTAAAAGCATTAAACGAACTTGGATACAGACAGGAAGGATGCGGTCTTGCAGCAGCATCAGATATTTTGAAGTATTAAAGGGAGTTACGAATATAACTATGAAAGTAGGTGTTTGCGACACGACATTTTCCCGTGTCAATATGGGTGCAATAGCAATAGATGAACTCCGCAGGCACGCAAGTGTCTCAATAGAGCGTTATACCGTCCCCGGAGTAAAAGATCTTCCGGTTGCGGCAAAAAAACTCATAGAAGAAGCCGGCTGCGATATCGTGATGGCTCTGGGGATGCCGGGCGGTGTTGAAAAAGATAAGATGTGTGCCCATGAGGCATCCCAGGGGCTTATCAAGGCCCAGCTCATGACAAACACCCACATAATTGAAGTCTTCGTCCACGAGGATGAGGCAAAGGATGATTCCGAGCTTGCATGGCTTGCTGAAAGAAGAACACGCGAGCATGCCGAAAATGCAGTGCGCCTGATATTGCGTCCTGATGAACTTATAAGATTGGCAGGCACAGGTCAGAGGCAGGGCTTTGAGGATGCAGGGCCTGCAAGGCGCTGAAAAAGAGGTTTTCTCACCGCATATACAATTGCAAGGCCTGAATTCTGGCCTGTAAACCTTCTTTTTTACAGAAGAGGCCATATTCATTGCGGGACTCTTATGAATAATACAAAAATCTGCGGATCTTTTGAATCGATGAATCTTTGGTACAAAAAACTTTAAGAGACAATTATCCTTTTTTTAAAAACGGCAGGGTAGTTTATCTAAGACTTAGCCTGAATAAAAAATTCACTCTATTAATTTATTATGAGAAAGATAATACAATTAAAAAAACAAACCTGAATACTGGAGAATAATATGGCAATAAAATTAGGATTCGTTGTCGCAGAATTTAACCGCGACCTGACATACATGATGGAGATCGAAGGAGAGGAACACGCTAAATTCCTCGGTGCAGAAGTAATCGAGAAGATTTACGTCCCGGGTGCATACGATATGCCTCTTGCGATCAAAAAACTCTTAAAAGACGATAAAATTGATGCAGTCATCACAATCGGATGTGTTATTGAAGGCGCAACACACCATGACGAGATTGTTGTTTCACATGCAGCAAGAAAGATTATTGATTTATCGCTTGAGTTTAACAAACCGGTAACACTTGGCATATCAGGACCGGGAATGACACGCCTTGAGGCATCCGACAGGATAGATTATGCAAAACGTGCAGTTGAATCGGCTGTTAAACTGGTCCAGAGACTGGAATAAAGACCATTTTTTACAAAAAAACAGATAATACAAAGATCTGATGCGTGCTTAATATGAGAAGACTCTCTGAGAAAATTTTACAGATACCGGCATCTGCCACAATCGAGATAACTGATAAGGCCCGAAGGATGAAAGCCGAGGGCAAGGATGTAATATCCTTATCAATTGGTGAACCTGATTTTGACACACCTGCGCACATCACAGAGGCCTGCATTGAAGCGTTGAAATGTGGTAAAACCCACTATGAAGCAAGTCAGGGTCTTTTCGAACTCCGTGAGGCCATATCAGATAAACTGAAAAGGGAGAACAGTATCACTGCAGACCCTTCAGAAATAGTTGTTGCATGCGGAGCAAAAAACAACATATCTGAGGCAATGGAGGCATGCTTAAACCCGGGTGACGAGGTTTTGATCCTGGATCCCTCATGGGTAAGCTACGAGCCTGCGGTTTTAATGGCAGGAGGAAAGCCAATCCATAATTCCTTAAACCAGAAGGATTTCCAGGCAGATGACACAATTCTTGAAAAGGTCAGCAAAAATACAAAGATGCTTGTCTTCAACACCCCGTCAAATCCGACAGGTGCGGTTCTAAACAGGGATTCAGTTACTCTTTTAAAAGACATCTGTGAGGACAATGACATAATCGCCCTCTCGGATGAAATTTATGAGAAGCTCATTTACGATAAAGAGCACATCTCGATTGCATCAATGGGGGATATGCATGAGAGAACAATAACTATCAACGGGTTTTCCAAGGCTTACGCAATGACAGGATGGAGGCTCGGATACGCACATGCACCTTTGGAGATCACAAAGGCGATGACAAAGGTTCAGCAGCATACAATAAGCCATCCGGCATCTTTTGCAATGTGGGGAGGAGTTGCAGCACTTAAGGGTGATCAGACCTGTGTTGAAAATATGAGGCAGGAGTTTGACCGCCGACGCAGATATCTGACAGGTGCACTCAGTGACATGGGCTATAAAACAGCCCCTGCTGACGGAGCATTCTATGCATTTGTTAAAGTTGATGGCGATGATATGGAGATCTGCAATGAATGGCTTGAAAAAGCCCTTGTGGCAGCAACACCGGGCACTGCATTCAACGCTTCCGGATGGATAAGAATATCATATGCCGCAGGCATGGATACCTTAAAAGAGGCAGTCCGGCGGATTGACAAAATTAAATAAGCAGGTTTTTATGAATATTCGGGGGGATAATTCAGATACAAATTCTTTTCAGCTGTCACATACCGCAAAAATTATTTTAAATCTTTCAGCTCCATTTATCTTTGGCGTAATCTTTTTTTTCTTTATATTTCTGATACTGCCGTTCGAAAGTTTTGAAAGATTAATGGGCCTGATGGTCTTAAACCTTATACCTCCGGCAGGAAAGGAGAGTATAATTCCCCTCGGAATCGCTCTTGGAATCCCGTGGTATATTATTGCAGCATCAACAATGGCAATGGACATCTGCGGCGCTCTTTTTATGACTTTAAACTTTGATCTGGCACTCAGAATACCTGTGCTCGGCCGCTGGATAAAGGGAGTTATGGAAGGTGGGGAGAATTTTTTTGCATCCCACAAATACCTTGAAAAACTCTCCGCACTTGGTCTGGTTCTCTTTGTTGTTGTTCCTTTTCAGGGTTCAGGAGGAATAGGAGGCACTCTTGTCGGCCGGATGATGGGACTTTCAAAAATAAAGGTCTTCATATCAATTGCAATTGGCGCATTTATAGGCTCTTTTGCCATCGCACTGGGAATTGAATACGTAATCGATCTCTTCAGATTTGACCCGTGTATAGCTGCAATGGCACTATCAGCCATAATGGCCATTGCAGCAGCCGTATGGTTTTTCAAAGACAGATACAGCAAAAGACTCAGAAGCGGCTTTAAAAGAAATAAGAAACTTTAGAGAAGTTTAAATTCCGGTTTTCTGTTTTTTAATGAGTGCTATTATCTACATACAGATACAATTTTTAATAAATGAATATGACTCCGGAAAATTTTTCAGATAACCTTACAAAAACCGGAAAACTGCTTTTCAATCTCATTGTTCCGTTTGTTGTCCTCGGAGTCTATCTGATAATATTATACATCTTTTTACCCTACGACATCTGTATTGCCCTTTTAGGGCTGATGTTCATATACTTCATTCCTCCGGCAGGAAAGGAGTCTGTAATCCCGATTGGTGTATCACTTGGAATACCATGGTGGATTGTCGGAACGTCCATTGCAATGATGGATATAATTGCGACCATATTTATGATCCTAAACTTTGATCTGGCACTCAAAATACCATTTCTCGGCGACAGGTGGATGAAATCATTTATGGAGCACGGGGAGGAGTTTTTTAACAAGCACCCGTGGATAAAAAGATTCTCATCACTCGGACTTGCAGTATTTGTTATGATCCCGATGCAGGGCACCGGAGGGATTGCAACACCTCTTGTGGGAAAAATGATTGGAATACCCGGAAAAAATGTATTATTAGCGGTAATTACAGGTTCGCTTGCAGGATGCTACTTAATTGCACTTGGTTCGGAATACATAAGAGATCTCTTTTTAACTGACATAAGATACGGAATTATTGCAATAGCAGCACTTATTTTAATTCTTGGAGGCGGATACCTGTTCTGGACAAGGAACAAGAATAAACTCAGGGAAAAATCCCCAAAGAGACATCTCTAATCTTATTTTTTTTGAGGGTATATATGAAAGATTCAAAAAAGACTGTTCTCTTTGTATGCACCTACAACTCGGCAAGATCACCTATGGCAGAGGGTATCTTAAAAGCGGAAAAAAAGGATTCTTATGACGTTTTCAGTGCAGGAATATATCCGGCAGAAACAGACAGAAGAGCTATTTTTGTCATGAAAGAAGCAGGATATGATATATCATCAAAAAAACCTGCATCTCTGGGTCAGTATTCCGGCAAACATTTTGATTATGTCATCTTTCTCTGCGAAAACGCATATAATAATGCATATAAAATTCCTGAATCAGAAAATATCATATTGCACAAAACAGAGATGCCTTCCGGAGAAAGAGATCCTCTAAAAGGTTTTGCCGCACTCAGAGACGAGCTTCGCGAATGGATACTGGAATTTTTTTCTGATGAATATTATCTAAAATAAAGATCAATATTTACCGGATAACAAAAAGAGTGTCACGGATTTTTTATTATGCCAGAAAAAAAGCAGGTTCTTTTTATATGCAATCATAATGCAGGAAGATCACAGATGGGGGAGGCCCTATTAAACTTCAGATATGGCAACCGGTACGAGGCATACAGTGCGGGGATTAATCCTTCAGATGCAATAAACCCCAATACCATAGAAGTTTTAAAAGAGGCAGGAATTGACATCTCTGATAAAAAACCAAAGCATCTGAGTCTCTTTGCGGGCAAAAAATTTGATACGGTTGTTCTTACATGTGACTGCGGGGATAAATGCCCGTTAATTCCTGAGAATCTCAGGTTTATAAGAAAAATGTTTGACGATCCTTCTGTATTTGCAGGCTCAAAGGAAGATATTTTAACAGGTTTCAGGGGAGTTTTAAATGAGATTTCCATATGGACAGATGAAACTTTCAGTTTGAAGGAGAGAGAAAATATAAGTGATATAAAAGTAGTAATCCTAAAAAATCCCCTGAATCCGGGATTTATGCCATTATGCCCAGATACGATGAGGCACCCTAAAGAGGCAGTCTCTGATATGGAAAAAATGCTCTCAAAAGACAATATTACAATCACACTTGAGGAGAGAGAGTCTGAAATACCAAAAGATCAGGCATTTATGGTCATTATAAACGATAAAACACTTGAAGAGCTTGTTCCACTGCCAGACCCGTCCAAATACTGCGGAATGTCCTGCGAAGGGTGCAGCACAGACACAGATAACTCAGGATGCAGGAGAGGATACAGAGAAGTTCCCGAATCCGTCCTAAGGCTTGCCATAAAAAAAGCCGCAGCAGAACTCTAAACAAAATTCATTTACTGCAATGAAAATTATAATCACCCGTTAATCCCGGTTCTTTTTTTCAGGCGATAATATTCGGACACAAAAATGATATATAGCAAAAAAACAATTTTGACACATGAAACTTCAGACAAGGGTCATTATAACTTTTCTCTGCATTGCAGTCCTTGTAATGATCCTTGTCGGAATTATTCTTCCGGTAACACTTAATCAGCAGAGTCTTGACACTGTCACAGAAAACTCAAAGGAGCAGCTAAACCTCCTGGATTATTCACTGATAAGTTTTATCAATTCCGCGAAAAGTCATATTCTTGAATTATCCATGCAGACAGCGGTAAAAAACCGCAATGATCAGTATTTTACAAATTACCTGAATGTAACAGAAGAAACTTTCAAACCGGGAAATACAGAGGAAGAAAAGGCAATAATTGAAATACTTTATAATTACGAGACAACCCACCCCTATGTTAATTCGGTATATATGGGCAGGGAAAACGGAGCATTTGTCAGATCGCACCCCCGTGCGAATAACACCGCATATGACCCGCGAACACGGCCGTGGTATACCCTTGCGAAAGAAAACCCGGACTCTGTTGTTATAACAGAGGCATACCGCTCGATTACAACTCCTGATGTAAATATTGGAGTTGTAAAAGCCCTTCTTGATGAGGATGGCTCTTTTTACGGAGTTGTCGGCGCTGATATCACCCTTGAAGGAATGACTTCATTTATAACAGGATTTGACCCGGGAAGAAGCGGCGAGATAATTATTACTGACAATAAAGGCACAATTCTTGCGGAAGAAGATTCTTTAAACCTTTTTACTGATGTGGGAAATATTCTGAACTCTAAAAAAGCTGAATTTTTATCCACAGAAAACGGGGTATTGCCCCTTGAAGACGACTATCTGATCTATTATACATCAAATGATCTGGGCTGGAAGATAGGACTGATAGTTCCCTCAGAAGAAGTTGATGAGGAGACAAATGAGGCGATATTCACTGTTCTCACATACCTCATAATCGCACTGGTAATCCTGAGCGTTTTATCATTAATTGTCTTAAACCGCGAGATAATCAGACCTCTTTCCAGTCTTACAGAGATCAGCAGAAGAATTGCCGATACAGGTGACCTTGAACAGGATATTCCGGTAGCAGGCACCGATGAGATTGGAATCCTGGCAACCGCCTTTAAAGATATGGTGGAGAGGATAAAAGCTGAAGAGAAAAAACTTAATCAGGCAATAGAACTTGAAAAGGAGGCAAAATCAGAACTTAAAAAGTCACAGGCAGAACTTGAGACAAAGGTAATAGAAAGAACAAGTCAGCTTGCAAAGGCAAATGAACACCTAAAAGAGCTTGACAGGCTTAAATCAATGTTTATTGCCTCTATGAGCCATGAACTAAGAACTCCTCTTAATTCAATCATAGGTTTTACTGTGATTCTTCTCAAAGGATGGAGCGGGGAGATTAACGATGAGCAAAGAAAGCAGCTCCAAATAGTTGAAAACAGCTCCAGGCATCTTTTAAGCCTTATAAATGATGTAATCGACATAAGTAAAATCGAGGCAGGTAAGATGGAGCTTTCACTTGCCTCTTTTGATTTGATTCCGGTTTTAAAAGAGACAATCTCATCATTTGAAGAGAAAGCAAAAGAGCAGAATCTGGTATTAACCAAAGATATTCCGGAAAGACTGGATGTTTATGGAGATGAACGCCGGACAAGGCAGGTGCTGATAAACATGATAGGCAACGCAGTAAAGTTCACTGATGAAGGCTCAGTTCATATAAAAGCGGAATCAGAAGGGGATAATCTGTTAGTCTCAGTCAGTGATACAGGCATAGGAATTCCGGAGGATAAAATAAATGACCTCTTTAAGCCCTTTATAAGAATCCCGACCGAGGGCAGACTTACTGAAGGAACAGGTCTCGGACTCTATCTCTCTCAAAAGATAGTTACTGCACTCGGTGGCAGAATAACGGTAAAAAGCACTTTGGGAAAGGGAAGTGAGTTCATACTTACTCTGCCTGTGAGGAGTGAAAAACAATGACAAAAATTCTGATAGTTGAGGATAATCCAAATAACCTCTATCTGATGAGGTTTATTCTAAAAAAATACGGTTTTGAAATTACTGAGGCGATTACAGGTGAGGAAGGTATTGTAAAAGCAGTTTCAGAGAAGCCTGATCTCATCTTAATGGACATACAACTCCCGGGAATTGACGGATTTGAAACCACACGCCGGATACGGGAGATTAAAGATCTATCAGAGATTCCAATTATTGCACTTACATCCTATGCAATGACAGGTGACCGTGAAAAGGCACTATCCCTTGGGTGCACAGGATATATTGAAAAACCTATTGATCCTGATAAAATAATTGCGCAGATAACCGAATTTCTTAAAGGAGACTGAATAATGAAGATACTTGTAGCCGACGATCTAAAAGAGAACAGATATCTGCTGGAGTCAGCCCTAAAAAGCCGTGGATATGAGGTAATAACAGCCACAAACGGACGTGAGGCACTCGAGAGAATCAATGAAGTTCCGGTGGATATGATAATTACTGACATATTAATGCCTAAAATGGATGGTTTTCAGCTATGCCGTGAAGTAAAAAGTGATGAGAAACTTAAAAATATTCCATTTATTTTTTATACCGCCTCATACACCTCACCCGAAGATCAGGAATTCGGACTGAATCTCGGTGCAGACAGATATATAATAAAACCAATAGACCCGGATAAATTTTTAGAGATTATTGGAGATATGCTCCTGACTGCCAGTGACATAGTGCCTGGCGAACCTGCTATCAGAAACGAATCCGAAGAGCAGTATCTGCAGGGGTACAGCTCACGGGTATTTAACCAGCTTGAAAAGAAGATCGAACAGCTTGAGAATATGAATAATGAGCTCATTGAAGCCCAAAAGGCCTTAAAAGAGAGTGAGCACAAATATTATGTCCTTTTTAACAGCATTCTTGAGGCTGTTTTATTCTACGAGGTAAGCGGGGATGATCATCCAGGGAAAATTCTGGAGGTAAATAAAGCCGCATGCAAAAAAACAGAATATTTACGTGAAGAATTATTGCAGATGAATATTGATGATCTGGGAAAGCCTGCTTTTAAAGAAGATATAAGATCAAAAATGGATGAAATCCGGAAGAATAACAAAATTTCTTTTGAAACGGAAATGATGAAAAAAGACGGGACAGCATTTCCTGCCTATATCAAAGCAGGCCTTATTGAGATGAAAGGAAAAATTTACGGCGTTTCTCTCATCCGCGATATAACTGCAGAAAAAGAAAGCGAGAGAATTGAAAGAGAGGCTTTGATTGATATCGAGAGGAATCTTACCCAGAATGCAACATTAAATGATGCAATAAGAAATCCGCTTGCTGTTATATCCGGAATTTTAAGTGTCGAAAAACCCATAAAATCAAAAGAGATCCTTGAACAGATTGAAATTATTGACAACATTATTACAGAGCTTGACAAAGGATCGCTCCAGTCTGCAAAAATACGTGATTTTTTAAAGCGGCATTATTCTTTTGGTGAAGAAAAAACAGATTAGATCATATTTTTTTAGATTTTACTTGAGCACAATAAAACGGGGGTATTTTCTGCATCCAAACAATATATATAATGGACGAATTGATATTTGTGCATGATTCCGGTTAAAGAAATATTATTATCTCCCGGTGATTTTTTTGATGAGCTCATAAAAAAGCCGGAAAGCCTGAAAATACCCGCAGTAATTATCCTTATTTACGGGATTCTGGCAGGAGTTGCAGCGGCAATTGCATCATCTGCATCTGTTGCTCTTCTTCCACGTGAAGCGGCATTCATGAGCGGCATTCTTCCGGTAATCGGATTTGTCGCGGCAGTTATTGGAACATTTATTTTCATATTAATCTGGGCAGGAATACTTCATATTATATCTTCGCTTCTCAAAGGAGAAGGAGGATTTTCCCGGACACTTGAACTGACAGCATACGGTACTATACCCCAGATCTTCGGAAGCATAATAACAGCAGTTCTAATGTATATGCATTTCTCATCCCTCAGCCTTTCACCCGTAACATCACAGGCTGATATTGTTGCAGTCACTGAAATGATGGCATCAGGCCCTCTTATGACAGCATCAGCAGTGATTGGAATAATTGTCTTTTTATGGAGCGCAAATATATGGCTCATCGGGATGATGAAATGCAGAAAAATGCAGATGAAGCAGGCAGCAATATCAGTCGGGATACCTGTTGCAGTCTACCTGATAATCTCCCTAATGGCATTAATCTGAAAAAAGGATCTAAAAAATGAGAAAAACAGCATTATTACTAACATTACTGCTTCTGATAATATCTGCTGCATCAGCAGCAACATCAGGCACTTCGGGATCATATGTATCTGTTGTGTCATATGAGGTTGATCCCGGCGTTTTCATGCAGGGCGATACAGGAACAATAAAAGTAGTTGTAACAAATTCAGGAACAGAGAGTGTTGACATCAGAAGAGCAACAATGATTACAAAGGATTTGCAGCCCTTAAATGACCAGGCATACGCAACAGTCGGCTCAATAGGTCCTGACGTCACAAAAGAGTTTACATTCACCTTAAAGGCAAAAGGAGACGGCATATATTACCCCAGGTTCTTCCTTGATTTTTCAAGCGGCGGGAGCATGAGCTATCCTGTAATGATTAAGGTTGAGTCCAGCCCTCTTGAACTGTCTGTTCTGGAAAAACCTGATGCATTCCAAAAGGATGTAAAAAGCACTGTAAAACTTATTGTCGGAAATCCAAGAGAGAACACTGTAAACGGTGTTATTGTAAGACCGGTATCAGAGAGTGCAGATTTTACACAGACAAGTGTTTTTATCGGAGAACTGGAGTCCAACGCAAATTCCGAGGTATTATTTTACGTAACACCTGAGAGTGACGGTGAAATAAAATTTATTGCAGAATACAGAAACGGCATAAACCGTCATGAAACAGAGATTATAATTCCCCTGACCCTTGGAGAAGATAAAAAGAGTGCAAATCCGGTTGTAAATAACCTGGAAGTGACAACCACAGCAGAAGGATTCAGGATATCAGGTGACGTTACAAACGCAGGACTTTCAAATGCAAAATCGGTTGTTGTAACAACAGGCAGTCCTGCAGTTCCAACAGAGCCAAACCGCCTTTATGTAATTGGTGAGCTTGAACCCGATGACTTTTCAGGATTTGATGTGGATTTTACAGCAGAATCTGCAGAAACAATACCTCTTCTGATTCAGTACAAAGATGAAGACGGAAATGACTACGCAAAAACAATTGATGTTAAAATAAGAGACAGCCCGCAATTATCAGAATCTCCGGCCAAAAACAATGATGAAGGGCTGCCGGTTGTTGCAATAATCCTTGTTATCGCTGTTGCAGCAATAGCAGGCGGAGCAATATACTGCTCATGGAAAAAGAACTGATATCCAAAATAAATTGGAGAATAAATAACAAATACACTCATTTTTAGGAGGTTTGTATTTTTTGACAGAATCTATGCCTGTAATCAGCTTAAAAAACGTATGCAAGACATACTCACTTCCTTTCGGGGATGTAAATGCCTTAAAAAACGTATCCCTGGATATAATGCCAGGAGATTTTGTGGCGATTATGGGGCCTTCAGGTTCCGGAAAATCAACGATGCTGAATCTTGTGGGCTCTCTGGACGTCCCTACATCAGGAAGTCTGTTTATTGACGGAATTGACATAAAAAAGCTTACTGATGATGAACTTACAAATCTCAGGCGTGACACAATCGGGTTTATATTTCAGCAGTTTAACCTGATCCCCCTTTTAAATGTAAGAGAGAATGTTGAGTACCCGTATATCCTTAAATACAGGCATAAGGACAACGAAGGCAGATGTGAGGAACTTCTCCATCGTGTGGACTTAACCGACAATATGATTCACCATAAACCAAATGAACTCTCCGGCGGACAGCAGCAGAGGGTTGCAATAGCAAGAGCCCTTGTAAACAATCCCAAGATCCTTTTATGCGACGAACCCACAGGAAACCTGGATTCAAAGACAGGACAGCAGGTAATGGAGCTCTTATCAGAGCTTAACAGCCATGGAATGACGGTAATTATGGTCACACATGATCAGAATATTGCCGAATACGCAAGAAGACAGATTATTCTTATGGACGGTGAGATAGTTTGAGCAACAGAATTTTTTTTGAGTTTGCAAAACGAAGTGTCAGACTTCACTGGCTTCGCTCATCGCTTGCTGTTATTGGAATTGTAATAGGTGTTGCTGCAATTGCATCCATGGGAATGCTTGGAAACAGTCTTGTTTTGTCTGTCTCGGATTCACTCTCCGATGTAGGCGACTCCATTGTAATATATCCGCACGGAGGAATATCACAGGGTCCGGGGTCGGTTGTAAAAAATGACAAAATAACAGAGAGGCAGGTAAAGGATATAAAAAGTGCTTCGGGCGGAAACGCTGTAATACCTCTCTACTCAACGGCTGATGAGATAAAAGTGGGCGGTGAGGATGGCATTGCAACAGTCTATGGTCTTGACACAGAGGACATGCCTGTTGTTCTCAATCTTGCCGATGGTCAGTGGCTTAAAAGCTCTTCAGGAGCGATGGCAGGCTCACGACTTGCAGAGGAGTATGAGCTAAAACCGGGAAGCCGGATAAAATTAGGCGATAATAATCTTAGAATCGTCGGGATACTGGAAGAAAGAGGAATGGGTTTTGATATAAACCCTGATAACGCCGTTATTGTTACAGACAAATTCTACTCATCGACATATGATCAGGATGACTATGATCAGGTCATTGTAAAGGTCACAGACATAAATGATATTGAATCTGTAATGGACGCAATCGACAAGAAGATGAACAAGCGTGATGATGTCATCGATGCTTTTGATACAAAAGCGATTCTTGAAACCATTCTGGATACATTCGGAAAGATTTCCATGTTTACAACCGCAATCGGAGGTATATCACTCCTTGTTGCCGGCGTCTCAATTTTTAATGTTCAGATGATGTCTGTTACTGAGAGAATAAAGGAAATTGGAATTATAAGAAGCATAGGAACGCAGAAGAATGAAGTTTTAAGGATGTTTATTTATGAATCACTGATTCTCGGTTTTTTCGGTGCCACACTCGGTGCATTATTCAGCTTTGTCGGAGGATACCTTGCAATATTAATAATGCTTCAGGAGACATCGTATCTCTTTGAGCCGTCAACACTGATTTATATCCCGTTCGGAATGGCCTTTGGAATAGCAACAAGTCTTATATCAGGCCTTTATCCGGCCTGGAAAGCATCGAACTTAAACCCGATTGAAGCTTTAAGGCATGAATAAACCATTAAAAGAAATACTAAAAACCAGACATTCCCTTTTTTTAATAACAATTATTAAAACAAAAAAATCAGAGAGATAAATGACTGTCTGAAAAATTATCTCCCGTCTGCAACCGAAGATTCCGGCTTATTAAGAGGAATGAGGTGATTCTTCAATAAAATCCTTTATCCATGAATCATTGTCTTTAAAAGAAAATTTCAGATAATCCCCGTCATATATGAATATCAGGCCATTTGCCTCTGCGCTTCCAATAACTCCTGATTCGGTCAGAACTGCATTTCTCCGGATAATTGGTATTATCTTAAATTCTCCCGCTTCAACTGTTTTTCCGGCATATATAGCGCCTGATTTTTTCATCTATAAAACTCCGACCCTGACTTTGTTTTGTTTTTTTGCCGAAACTTTTTTGTAAAGACTGTATGATGGAGAAAACAGCCGGTAAACTCTTCCTACTAAGATCTGAAGGTCGCATTCAGGCTCAAACACAAGATCAGATCCAAAATCAGGGCAGGCCTCAAGCACAACCCTTTTTTCAGCGTATAATATTCCTTTTAAAGCCATTAAAAAGCCGTAAACTATCCCTGTATCAGCAGAATCATTAAGTCCGAACCTCAGTTTCATATAAAAATGCCCGAAACTTAATTCTGACAAAATTCTTATGATATCATCTGTTAAGGAAAATATCATATCCAAAGATAATCCTGTCTCTTCTGTATCCTCCTCTTTCTCTTCTTTTTCTCCGGTCTTAAAGCCGGAAAGAGGCTTCTGCATAATTTTTATGCCGGCGACTCTGAGCCGCACCATCATGCCTTCAATAATTTCCGCCCTTATCCTTACAACTCCCCAGTTTACTGAGATTATTGTGTAATATTTTTCTGCCGGCCTTGAGGCTGCAGAGAGTTTTAAGGGTATCACTGTTATATGAAGAAGAATAACGGTAAAAACGACACACAATGCATAAAAGATAAAAATAAGGATGTTATCCCGCCGCCTGTGATTATGCTTTTTTTTCCTCTTTCTTCTCAGTCTCTTCCTTTACTTCCTTTTTCTCTTTATCACCGGCTGGTTTGAGGGCTTCAACAACCTTTGGCAGAAGATCACTGCCAATTGCAGATATTGCCTCACTTACAGGACCCGGCCTTTTTACCGGCACAACTTTCACCGCACCTTCCCCATGAGCTTTTTTATCGATAATAACAACAGCAATCGGAGATATTCCGGCGCCTGCTCCTGTTCCGCCGCCGCCGTTTTCATCTCCCCCGCCGTATCCGGCACCAAACCCAAATCCAAACGATGCCACAGGAACAATTACATGATCTCCCATCTCAACCGGTTCGCCGAGAGTTGAGCCCGCTTTTATAAGCCTGTCAAGTTCTCCCAGTGCTTTTTCAAATAATTCATCAGTCTTCATTTCGGATAACTCCGGTTAAAGTATAAGATAATAATAATGATATAAAAATATATCAGATTGTGAAAGTTATCTGCAGGTGATATTTCACGAATGCAGATGAGGTGCCAGTGTGTTTTGCATAGCCCTGCAGTAGTCCGGAAAGCCTTTTTTTAGTTACAATTTTTTTGAAAAATCACAACGCGGTTTGTGTTTGTTCCCCTCGTTTTATTTGAAATTCCCCAGATATTTGATGTTTTTGTAAAATTCTGCTCGTTTATTAAAATACCTGCACATTCAAATCCGGCCTTTTCACCCAGGGGGATTACATGCTCATCAAGGCATACCTTACCCTTTCTGACTTCGCCAACCTCAAATGCCACCCATCCACCCGGTTTTGTCACCCTGAAGAGCTCAAAAAAAACACTCTGCATAACCTCTGTCCAGCCTGCAACGGTCTTTGACATGGTAATTCTCTTCCCTATCTCTTCTGCATCAAGAGAGTTGAACCAGCACCTCAGCCAGTTGTCATTTGCGTACTGGACGATATCCAGAAAAGGCGGGGATGTCACAGTGAGAGATACCGAACTGTCAGGTATTGCTTTTGTTTCTGCCGCATCAGACTGAAGAAATACTGAATTTCCTTTGACCCTGTTTAAATTACCCAGCTCATTTTCAGTTATGTTTTTCAAAAGAGATGCTGTTTTTTTCAGGATGAGTTTTTTGGTATCGCGGTACTCGGGAGTCTGATCTTTCTTTATATTTATCTTTATCTGGCTCTGCTGCGATACAGCCTGATTTGGCGGAAGCGTATAAACTGAAAAAAATCCGCTGGAATGCCCTGTCAGGCGGTTTGTTGCAACCATTCTAATCCATCTGTCGATACTGTCCTCTTCTTCTGACTCCCTTCTCTTAGAAAGATAATTTTTCAGGGATACTATCTCAGATTCCGTACTGTTTTCATAAAACATTGAAAGGTCAGTATCTGCACGGAGGTTTTCTTCGTATTTTATCGAGTCAAGCCTGTTTATAATATCTTTTTTATCCGGAGGAGACAGCCTCGGCTCACAGAGAATTCTGCTTAAAGGATTGATGTCATTTGAGATTATATTTCTGCCCAGAAGTGCTGCCTCAATTACAGTTGTTCCCCTGCCTGTAAAGGGGTCATAAACAATATCACCCTTATCTGTCAGAATATCTATAAAAAAACGTGGAAGCTGCGGTTTAAAGCAGGCCCTGTATGAGATTTCATGAACAGATGAGGCCTGTCTCTGCTTTGACGTCCAGAAACTGTTTGTGAATATTTTTGTTCCCGACAGATCTGTAATTACAGTCTTTTCTGATCCCAAACATTCTGAAGAGAAGTATTCAGGATCTTCAAAGTCCTTAAGAAATCCATGCAGTCCTGAAACATCCGGCACAAGAGGCATATTAATGCATATATCTTTGTAGGGTGAGTTGTTATCTCTTCGGAATTTAATCAGATCAAACCCAACCCCTCCCTCCGCACAATATAGTGCAACAATGTATAAATATGTTCATCAACATACACTAAGAGTATGCCTGTAAAGATATTACTGGATGAAAATGAAATCCCAAAAAAATGGTACAACATCCAGGCAGATATGCCAAACCTTCCCGGCCCTTCATATAACCCGATGACAAAAGAGCCGGTGAAGCCCGAGGATCTTGCACCGATATTTGCAAAGGAGCTGATAAAACAGGAAGTAAGTACTGAAAGGTATATCAGCATCCCTGA
Organism: Methanomicrobiaceae archaeon; assembly: GCA_016937345.1. Taxonomy (GTDB): domain Archaea; phylum Halobacteriota; class Methanomicrobia; order Methanomicrobiales; family Methanomicrobiaceae; genus Methanomicrobium. The sequence goes on along the minus strand of JAFGWE010000032.1, from coordinate 38,251 downwards.
AGAAATAAGAGAGATTCTAACCCTTTGGAGACCATCACCTCTTTATCGGGCAAAGCGTCTTGAGAAACTGCTAAAGACTCCGGCAAAAATATACTACAAATATGAAGGCGTAAGCCCTGCCGGCTCGCACAAGTTAAACACCGCCGTTGCACAGGCTTACTACAACAAGCAGGACGGAATCAAAAGGATTGCAACCGAAACCGGCGCAGGACAATGGGGCTCGTCACTTGCATTTGCAACAAGGCATTTTGACATGGAATGCACGGTTTACATGGTTAAGGGAAGCTATGAGCAGAAGCCGTACAGGAAAATGATGATGCACACATGGGGTGCACAGTGCTATCCGAGTCCGACAAATATGACAAATTCCGGACGGGCAATGCTTGAGCGTGATCCCGATACTTCCGGAAGTCTTGGAATCGCAATCTCAGAGGCAGTCGAGGATGCGGCAACTCACGACGACACAAACTATGCACTCGGTTCTGTGCTAAACCATGTCTGCCTACACCAGAGCATAATCGGTCTTGAGACAAAAAAGCAGCTTTCGATGGTTGAAGAAACTGCAGATGTTGTAATAGGCTGCGCAGGCGGCGGCTCCAACTTTGCAGGAATTGCATTTCCGTTTGTTAAGGATAAAATTGATAAGAAAAACCCTGACGTTGAAATTATCGCAGCCGAACCCACAGCGTGCCCGACACTCACAAAAGGGCTTTATGCATACGACTACGGCGATGTTGCAGGATTAACACCCATCATGCAGATGTACACCCTGGGCCATGACTTCATTCCCCCGTCAATTCACTCGGGAGGATTGAGATATCATGGAATGTCCCCTCTTGTCTCCCGGCTTCATGCAGATGATCTTATAAAATCAGTTGCATTCCACCAGAATGAAGTATTTAAGGCAGCGGTTGCATTTGCAGAAACGGAAGGAATCATTCCCGCACCGGAATCAGCCCATGCAATAAAAGCGGTATTTGATGTTGCAGAAGAATGCAGAAAGAAAGGAGAAGAAAAGACCATAGTCTTTAACTTAAGCGGACATGCACATTTTGATATGACAGCATACGAGGCATACTTTGAAGGAAACCTTCCGGATTATGAATACCCGGCAGAACTGATTGCGGCATCCCTTAAAAAACTGCCACAATTATAACCTTTTCAGACTAAAATCACAATAATATGAAAAAAATAGGTTTTCTGGTAAATCCAATATCAGGCATGGGCGGAAAGGTTGCCTTAAAAGGAACAGACGGACAGGCCGATTATGCCAGAAGCCTTGGTGCAGAGCCGGTTTCAGAGATAAAAGCAAATTCCTTTTTAAATTCACTTAATAGCAATTACATATCAGATATCCTCTTTTTTACACCCGCAGGACCTATGGGTGAGGATTCACTGAAAAAAGCGGGATTAAAAAACTACAGGATAATATCAAACCCGGATTACCCTTCAGATGCAGAAGATACAAAAGAAGCCTGCGAAGCGATGCTGTCCGAAAATGTTGATCTTATAATCTTCTGCGGCGGAGACGGAACTGCACGTGATGTAGTGTCAGTTACAAAAACAAAAATTCCTGTTCTCGGGATACCCTCAGGTGTTAAGATGTTCTCAGGTGTTTTTGCAGTGACACCAGAGGCAGGTGCGGAGATTCTCGGGCTTTTTCCTGACGTCTTAATCTCAGAAACAGAAGTACTCGATATTGACGAGGAGGAGTACAGAAAAGGAAATCTCAGAGCAGAGGTCTTTGGGATTGCAAAAGTCCCCGCGATTCCTCACAAAAGACAGGGAGGAAAATGGGTATCCTCAGGGAGTGATGAGAGAAACAGAAAAGAGATCGGAGATTTCCTTGCCGAAATTATCCAGGATGACGTCTTATATCTTGTGGGTGCGGGTTTTACCGCAAAGTCAGTTTTTGACTCCTTAAATCTCTCAGGATATACAATGCTTGGTGTTGATGCTCTCATAAACCGGGAGATTATTCAGAAAGATCTCAGTGAAAAAGACATCTTAAACCTTCTCCGACGGTATAAATCCGTAAAAATAATTTTAAGCCCGATTGGTGCACAGGGATTTTTGCTCGGACGCGGAAACCAGCAGTTCTCACCTGATGTCTTAAAAAAGGCAGGCATTGAGAATATAATCGTTGCTGCAACAGAGGCAAAACTTAGTGTAACAAATGAGCTTTTCATTGACACCGGTGATCCTTCTCTAAACATTATGTTTCCCGATTCAATACTTGTTATATGCGGCGACTGCATGGCACAGAGAATTCCTGTTGCCGGCCTTAAAAATTAGAGAGTCATAGTTTTAGGATTTAACCAAAGGTATCCGAATCTCTTATATTCAGGTTGAATTAATAATAAAAACAGATGCAGAATATCAAAGTTTCCTTAAAAGGAAAAGAGGCTGAAGGATTTGTAATCCCTCTCGGAGATGTAAATCTTGTATTTGTAAAAAGCAAAAACGGTATGATAGGGTGCGGTGCATTCGATGTGATGGCACTTGAAAAGTTCGGATATCCGGCAGCAAAGGTAAAGCCAAAGGAGAACTCAGTCAAAGACATTGATGATCTTTTAAATGGCGAGATTGTGGCTGTAAACCCTTCAGGAGAAAAAGCCGGAGTGAAAACGGGTATGAGCGGAAAAGAAGCCGCTGAAATTATAATATAAATTACTCATCTTTTTTATTATAATAAGGTGAGATAAAAAGCAAAATAAAAATCAGACCTCTGAAATCTTTTTCAGGTAATTTATAGCATCTCCGACGTCTGAGTCATCAATAATGGAGACACCATAGTGCTTTGCAATCATCTTTCTTATCTTTTCAGACTCAATCCACCCGTTATCAAGCCTGTTTATTATTTTGTCTATCTCTGTTACATACGGCATAATTTTATCAACAGCCTGTGGACATTCCAGATCAACAATGCCCAGAATTACCTGAAGAGGATTTCTTATATGATCATTTAAGACTGCAAACTGCTCCATATTTTTGTCAATCTGCAGAAATGCATCCTTTTTCATCTCATCCATAATTGTAAACTCAGTAATATCCCTCATATAAAAAACAGAAAGTTTAAAGACGCCGTTTTCAAAAATAGGCATGTTTCTTACACTATATATTGCGAGATTCCCCCCGAATTTATATTTCATGTTGATCTCAAAAAAATTCAGGTAATCCGGGAGGGAGTCAAAATTTTTATTTTTTTCCCAGTAGAAATGCTTAAAAAGTTTTTTTATATTTTTTACTTCCAAAGCACCGCCCGGATATCTCTTTTTGCATAATTTTTCAAAGGAATTATTGGATATCACAATGTCAAGTGAGCTGTTGATCACAACAACTATGTCTTTTAAAGAATTGATTGTTATTCTGTACTGGAGTTCAGACTCCCGTATTGTTCTTAAAAGACGCTCTCTTTCAGTAATATCACGGCAAACGGCTGCTGCAAAGGTATCCTTTCCAAGCTCTGCAAGACTTATGCTCACTTCCATAGGTGTGATAATGCCTTTTTTTGAGATTATATCAGCTTTGCAAAGAACAGATGAATCTTCTGATAACAGAGACAGATTTCCAAAACATTCCGCAGAACTTTCATCTGTCAGAGAATTAAGATTCATCCCGACAAACTCTTTTTTTGTATAGCCCAGAACTTCTTCTGCACGGGAGTTTGTATCAATTATATTAAAAGAGGGGTAATCAAGAATAAAGACAAGATCGCTTGTACTGTCAAGTGCAATACGGAAGCGTCTGAGCTCGTCCTGCTTGTACTGAAGCTGCGGATAATAGCTTTTTTTAAATGAGTCCTCTCCAAAACCTATAATCCGTCTTCTTATCTCTTCGGGGCTTTCTGCGGGAGAATTTTCTTTATATGACATTCTGTCTCTTCACCCGGATTTTTTTCGTAAATTCCTGTTTTTTTATATTTTTCTGCGGGCAGCAATTATGTAAAGTATGACGGGGATGTTAATCAGAGTATCTATAATACCTGCCTGAACAGATCTTCGATATCACTTTTACCAGGCATCTTCGGGTTTGTAACAACACAGGGATCCGACATGGTATTGCTGATAAGAAAAGGCAGATCATCTTCTGATGCACCAAATGACGATAGTTTTGTATCTTTGCAGAAAGTACCCATCATCTGGGATATCTTTTCCAGCAGAAGTTCTTTTACCTCTTCGTCATTTTTACCGGAGGTTTTTATCGATAAAGCCTTAGCAACATTTCTGTATTTATCAGCCGCCGCATCATAATTAAACCTGATAACAGCCCCCATCACAAGAGAGCTCGAAAGGCCGTGGGCAAGATCATACATACCGCCAATTGCATGTGACATTGAATGAATAATACCAAGACCTGCATTTGAAAATGAGATTCCGGCATAAAGACTGGAGAGCAGCGTTTTGAACCTGAAATCAAGATCATATGCCATTGACGGGTCATATGGGAAAGCATTACCGGTCTGTCTTATCGCTTCAAGTGCCATTAAATCACTGAAATGTGAAGACCCGTTTGATACATATGCCTCCACTGCATGGGTAAATGCATCAATACCCGAGTATACTGTTATCTCATCAGGCTGTGTCGTAAGAACAACAGTGTCAAGAAGCGAAACGTCAGGGACAAGGGATTTGGATATTATCAGATTTTTGCATTTTCTTTCCCGGCAGCTGATAACAGCATACTGGGATACGTCAGCAGAACTTCCGCCTGTTGTCGGGAGGCAGATTAAGGGAGGCATCGGATTTTTTACAAGATCCACACCGACATAATCAGATATATGGCCTTTATTTGCAGAAACTATACCAATGCCTTTTGAACAGTCCATAACACTGCCGCCTCCGACAGCAATAATTCCTGTACACTCCTCCGCACTATAAACCTCAGAACCTCTCATAACATCAGTATCACGCGGATTCTCGGTTATATCCATAAATAATTCATAATCAATTCCCGCATCAGAGAGACTGTCAGTGATACCCGCCATCCATTTCATATCTATAATCTGCGGACTTGTCGTCAGAAGAATCTTTTTTGAATGAAAGTTGCCTGCATATCTTCCTGCAAAAACCCTGGAATTATCGCCTGCGATAAATTCAGGGGCGACAAATTTGCGAAGCTCTCTTTGTAATATAACTGCCATAATACCCAATTGCCCCCTAATGTCCTGATAGTCTAATATCTCAGGTCATCCTTAAAAAAGATTCTTGGCGGATTAAACATTAGTCTGATTTCAAAGAAAAATCATTCAGATCTTTTGAAAATTATTCAAAGATTTTTTTTATTTATTAAAAAGAAAGACAGAATAAAATAATATATGTTCTCCTGACAAGACACATTATAAAACCGGGGGGTTTTTTACGGACGATAATAATTCCAAAAAGAAGGCAGGCTTGAAGATTACCGGGATGCACTGTGCATCATGTGCAGCTAACCTTGAATCAGCGTTGAAAAAAGCAGAAGGTATTGATTCAGCTTCAGTTGATATATCATCGGAAAGTGCCGATATCACATTTGATCCTGACAGAACAAATCTGGAGGATATTGAAAATATCATAAAAAACACAGGATACGGACTTTTAAAGGCAGAAATTAAAATAAAAATTGGCGGAATGCACTGTGCATCATGCGCAGGGGCTGTAAAGACTGCATTAGAGAAAACAGACGGAGTTTTATCCGCCGATATAAACCTTGCAGACAACTCTGCGTTCATTACATATGTTCCACAAAAGGCTGATATCTCGGATTTCAAGGCTGCTGTTGAAAAGGCAGGATATGAATACCGTGGAACAGATGAGGATACAACACCTGATATAGAAGAAGAAATCTTTTTAAAAGAGCAGAATGACAGGGTAATAAGAATTTTAATCGGATTTGGTGTTTCGGCACTTCTTCTGGCACTTATGTTCTCTTCAATAAAACTCCCTTTTCCAATGGGCTATCTTATGTTTGCAATCACAACCCCTTCATTTTTCTATCTCGGACACCCCATTTTTCACGCTGCATATCTCTCATTAAAAAACCTCAATTTAAACATGGATGTCATGTACGCACTTGGAATCGGCGTTTCCTATACTGCATCGGTTCTCGGTACATTCGGAATATTTCTTACATCCGAGTTCATGTTTTATGAAACCTCGGTAATGCTTGCCGCTTTTTTAACTCTCGGACGCTATCTTGAGTCAAATGCAAAGGGAAGAACAAATGATGCGGTAAAAAAACTGATCAGTTTAAGGCCAAAGACCGCTTTTGTCAAAAAAGAGGAAGATTTCATTGAGGTTTTGGCTGAAGAGCTTGTACCGGGTGATCTCATTCTGGTTAAACCCGGCGGAAGAGTGCCTGTTGACGGCCTTGTCATATCCGGAGAAGCCTACATTGACGAATCAGTAATCACAGGAGAACCGCTGCCTGTAAAAAAGAAAGAGGGAGAGAAAGTTATTGGGGGAACTCTTAACACAAACGGTGCAGTAGTATTTAAGTCGACAAAAGTCGGACGGGACACCGTATTGTTCCAGATAATCAGGCTTGTTGAGGAGACTCAGAGGCAGAAACCACCCGTTCAGAGAATTGCTGATGTTGCTGTTGCATACTTCATCCCGGCAATACTCACAATTGCATTTTTGTCATCCCTTGTCTGGTACTATCTTTTAGAAAGCACTGCTCTTTTTGCAGTGACGGTATTTGTATCAGTAATTGTTGTTGCATGCCCGTGTGCACTCGGACTTGCAACACCGACCGCAGTTACAGTCGGGATCGGACGGGGGGCAGAGCTTGGAATTCTTATTAAAAACGGCGAGGCACTTGAACTGTCAGAGAAATTAAAGTGCATAGTCTTTGACAAAACCGGCACTTTAACAGTAGGAAGACCGGTTGTAACGTCCGTAAAGGCATTTAATATGGATGATAAAGAACTCATCGGAATTGCAGCAGGAGCAGAAAAATCCTCAGAACATCCGATTGCAAAGGCAATTTTAAACAGGGCTGCAATGCTGGGTGTCAGACCTGCAGAAGTATCAGACTTCGTGTCATCCGCCGGAGGGGGGATAACTGCAGAATATAAAGGAAAAAAGGTTATTATCGGAAACAGGGATTTTATCACTGAGAACGGCGGAATTGTCACAGAAGAAGCGGAAAATGAGCTGAAAATTAAAGAAAGAGCCCAAAAGACTGCGGTTTTAGTAGCACTTGACAATAAAATATCCGGCATCATCTCAGTCTCCGACACCTTAAAACCGGGTGCAGTGACCGCAATAAATCAAATAAAAAAGATGGGTCTTTCCGTTTCGATGATAACAGGCGATAATGCGGTTGCAGCACTTTCTATTGCTGATGAAGCCGGCATAAAGGATGTATATGCCAATGTTCTGCCTGGTGAGAAGTCAGCCGAAGTCGGCAGAATTAAAGAGAAAGTCGGTTATGTGGCATTTGTCGGCGATGGTATCAACGATGCACCGGCACTTGCAAAATCTGATGTGGGGATAGCTGTTGGAAGCGGGACTGAAATTGCCCTTGAGAGTGCTGATATCGTTTTGATGCATGATAATCTTCTGGATGTCCCGGCAGCAGTCCAGCTCTCAAAAAAAGTCATGGGGAGGATAAAATTAAACCTCTTCTGGGCTTTTGTATACAATACCGCACTTATACCTGTTGCCGCCGGAGTCCTGTACCCCTTCTTCGGAATTGTCTTCAGACCGGAATATGCAGGATTTGCGATGGTTTTAAGCTCGGTTACCGTAGTCTCCCTCTCACTTCTCCTGAAAAATTATACGCCGCCGGCACTTGGTAAAATTGAATCCTAACTCTTTTTTTGAATCAATCCAAAATCAGATGCAAAAAGCATATCAATGCAGGCGATTAAGAAAACAATATGCTGCCTGAATATCTCATCATAGCAACATTATTTATAATAATTATTCTGATTTTCAACCCCGTTGCAGGCATTGCAGCATTAATTGCCTTTATCGGAATTGCAGCTGCAATATCTTTTATTTCCAGGTCACATTTTGAATATGATTGCGAAGAACAGACTGAAACAGAAGATGAGATCAATCTAATCTACGATAATTAAAAACTTAATTTTAGAATATTTTTTATAAAATTCCATTTTTTTCTTTATAGATAATTTGAGATCTCTGTCATGAGATCAGTCATTTCATATGGTTTTCTTAAAAAAACTGAATTTGTTATCATTTCCGCCCTTTTTATTGTACTCTCCTCAGTACTGGCAGAAGAAAATATAATTGGTACATCAAGGCCGTATGTACGGATTTTTCCGGCAGCATCAATACCGTCACCCTCCCCAATGAGTCTTATATCCATTATTATAAGATCAGGATTTTTTTCAATCGCGGTTTCATACGCCTCCCTGCACGAAACCACAGGACCTATGCTTTCATATTCCAGAATCTCTATAATAACCGTCCGGATAAATTCTCCTATAAGATCATCATCCTCAACAATTAGAATCAAAGGCTTTCCGGACATTTTTTATCTACCACCTTGTTTTATATTCTGATTTCTCCTGAAGATTACCGCTAATCCTGATTATCCAGCAGGTTCCGGTATCACGCTTCATACTCTCAATTGTTCCTGAAAGCTGTTTTGTGACAATGTTTTTTGCATTATTGATTCCAAAACCGAATGTGCCCGAATCGGATTTTTTCAGCCCTTTTCCGTTGTCCATGAGTATTATTGTCAGATCAGAATCCGTCCGGATTAATTCAATATCAATTACGCCGCCTTTCTCATCAAAAGCATGTTCTACTGAGTTTTTTATCAGTTCATACAGTGCAGTACTCAGAGGTATTGCATATGAGAGTGAAATCTCAAAATCATCTCCTTTTATCTGAACGGAGATTTTTTCCCTTTTACTGCTTTTTATCCCATTAAGTATCAGATCTGTAAGATCAATCAGATGTTCTTTAAAAAGAAGGGATTCCTTATTCTCTTTGTTGTAGAGATCGTCATGTATCATACCGAGATATTTTATCCGATTTGTGGCCTCGTTTATCACTTCAAGAGCCTTTTCATCGGTAATTCTCATGGATTTTATCCCCAGAAGGCTGATTATGTACTGAAGATTATTTTTAACCCTGTGATGAAGCTCTGCCACAAGGTTCGATTTTCTGTCAAGAGTCCTTTTAAGCTCGCGGTTATTAATTTCAAGACATTTAATGCTGTCCTCTATTTTTAAGAGCAGGATATTTGCCGAATTGGAGATGGATGAGATCTCATCACCAATATCATCATTAATCCTTGCAGAGTAATCGCCTTCTTCTGCAATTCTTCTCAGACCGGCAGATATGGATTCAATTCGCTTTATAAAAAGAGAGTCAAGGAAAAGATTCATTATTACAATAATAGCTGCACAGAGCAGTATTGCAAAAATTGAGTAAAAGAGAATTGTTGCTGATCCAAGTCTGAATAAATTCCTTTGTTCAACAATTTTTAGTTCAGCAACAGGTTTTCCTGTTAGATCATAAAAAAACGATGTGACAGATATCCAGTCTTCATTATTAATATATGACAGTATTCTGGGTTTATCAGAAGGGGCTATCTCAATAACAGAATCCTTATCTGAAATTTCTGAAAATTCAAGGTTGTAATTGATCTCATCAGAGATCTCCGCAAAATAATCATCTGACAACTCCTTTGCCATTACAAAGGATCCTTTTGGCGGCCCTGTCAGATCACTTCTCAGAATGGGATTAACTGATACAATGTAAATCCTTCCGTCTGCTTTTAAAATACCAAAATTTCTATCTGAAACTTCAGGTTTTTTTACAAATTCAAGTTCCATTAAAGAGTCTGTGAGATCTTCTGGTATCTCTGAAAACTCTTCTTCATTATGGTCATAATATCTGCCGTAAAAAAGGGATCCATGTTCATCAAAGAAAAGAATGGCATCTACATTGAGATTTATAAAAGTGACATCAGGAAGATTTTCCTCTATATATCCGGGATTCTGATCATCCATAAAATAGTATGTGGGATCCCATAATGCCCAGTCTATATTTATCTTATTCAGAGAGAATATTTTATAGTCAATATAATTCTCTGCCCTCAGGGAGTCTTCAATTACCTGATGCTCCTCAACTTCCAAAAGACCGCCAAGTACAATAAAATAAGAGCCTGCTGCAATACCAATTACAAGTATAATAGCAGTTATAAATGTCAGCAGATTTACTTTGGCCTTTATTTCCATAACAAACACCCCCGGAAACAATAAAAACCGTGGATATGCCTTTTTTTTACTTATAAACTATTTTTTAATGCTAATGACTGATAATAAGTCCCTTAGTGATAAATAATTATTCCATTCTGTTCTGAAGTGACTGTAAAGCGTCTGTTATTGTTTTTGTATCCGGTTTTATAATCGCTACAGGAACATCAACAACCTTTTCGATTATTGATGCCAGAATAGGTGCACACACAATTCCCCGTGCTCCTTCCTTTTCAGCACGAACGGCAGATACAATGCACTCCTCCATAGTATAGGCAGGATAGCCTTTCACTCTGAATTCTTTTTTGCCTATAGGAATCATTTTTGACTCAATCTCGTCAAGCAAAAATTTCGCTGCAATTATTGCGACAAAACCATTTTCCCGGGGTTCAAGAGCATTTACTATCGCAAATACAGTTGAAAAGCGCGGGTCTCTTTCCCCGGAGGTTATTTTATAGATTGTCGCCGGAGGAATGCCTGCTAATTCGGCAAGCTCTTTTATGCTTACCCGCTTTCTTGTAAGCTCCTCCTCAAGAGCCAGCTTAAACCCTGACTCAAAAATTCTTTTTGAGAGCATAACATTACCTGTCTACAGTTGTAATAATCAGAGATAATTAATTTACCTCTTTGAGAAAAAATGTAAAAGATTAAGGATTTATCATTTTTATAAGGATGCAGATTAAAGATACGGATTTATAGGGCTGAACCGCAAAGGTTCGGATGAAAATGAAAGATAATCGCCGGATGGATAAAGGCGGCCGCCCCTGCCGCTGCACATAATCTCATATATTGCATAAAATGCGTCAACTGTCTCATAAAAGCACATGGTGTCCCCTGAATTATATCTCTCTTCTGCAGTTTTGAGAAGTGATGAAAGCCGGGACACATCTGAAGATTCTTTCTCTGCAATCCAAAGATAAGCCTTTATTTTTGAGAGTTCATCTTCAGGAGGAATATTTAAGTCGCAGTAATTTTCTGCACAGCATTCTTTATCAGGGAAGAGGAGATCGTCTTCGGCAGAATATTTAAAAAAGTCTGAAAATACAGCCTCCTTTTCAATGCTGCATGAAGACTGGTTCTGATAATCGTTAATCCCTGTCATCTCCGGTTCATCTCTTCTGACATTAAATTCACATATTCTCAGGATCACATTGCAGTCAGGTGCACCATACCGGACTTTTTTTGCTGCGGCCGGGAGGTATTCAGCATACATAACTTTCAGATTCTGTTTTATTATGATTTAATCTGCAAAATAAGGTATAAATGATTAAATCTTAAGTGATTATACGGACTAACCGGATGGTTAAATGATCATCTGTTCAGGTAAGGCTATAAAACAATTGGAAAAAAATAATTGCACATATTAGGCAATTAATAATACATAAGTATTAATTTAATTTTAATTTTTAGCTTAAAGTATTATTTTTAATAGACAAAGAGAAATGATTTATCAGAGTTTACGTTTTATTATAGTTATGCATAACTCTGAAATAATGGAGATAACTGTCCTGCCCGGAAAAAACAGAAATGGCGGGACTGAAAATTTCAGACAGATAACAATCAGGCCCGGAGATACAATATCAATAGTCGGACCGACAGGTTCGGGAAAAAGCGCTTTTATAAACGACATTGAGATGTTTGCACACGAGGATACAGTAACAAAAAGGACTGTTTTAGTAAACGGGAAAATGCCGCCTGAGGAATTCATCCGTGATCCTTCCAAAAAACCCATCGCCATGATAACCCAGAATACAAAATGCCTCGCAGACCTTACGGTTGAATCCTTTCTGGACATGCACATAAAATCCCGAAAACTCAGTGACCCTTTTGTTATTGAAAAGACCATAAGCCTTGCAAATGAGTTTACGGGCGAAAAAATTAGAAAAGAAGCCAGAATGACCTCTCTTTCCGGAGGCCAGACAAGATCTTTAATGGTTGCCGATGCAATCGTTGTATCAGACACCCCTGTTATTCTTCTTGATGAGATTGAAAATGCGGGAATTTTCAAGGAGAAGGTCATTGAATGCCTTAAAACCCACAATAAAGCACTTCTCTTCGTTACACATGACCCCCTTGTTTCTCTTCTCTCAGAGAGAAGAATTGTCATGAAAAACGGTGCCGTATCAGACATAATCTCACCAGGGGATTCAGAAAAAGAGGCACTCTCAGAGGTTTTAAGAATGGATTCGGCGATGTCTCTTCTTCGTGAGAGGATTCGCTGCGGTGAACTGATAAAAAGCATCCCGGTACTATGAAACTTTTAATTATTGCAGGGCCGCCATCTGCAGGAAAGACTGCTGTAGTAAGACAGATTATCTCCCGGTTCAATCCTGTCAGCAGATGTGCCTACCTTAAAATTGATGTGGTCAGGGCATTTGAAGACAAGGAGCTCTATGATGAGTTTAAAATTCCGACAAAAAAAATTTACTCTGGCGATGTCTGCCCTGATCATGTAGGTATTCTTGTAATGAAGGATGCTGTAAATTGGGCAGAAGATAACAACGCCGACATTTTAATAGTGGAAAGTGCCGGACTCTGCCTTAGATGTTCGCCTTATACCACACAGTCGCTTGGGATTGCAGTTTTAAGTGCAATATCCGGGACAAATTCACCCTTAAAAATGTCTGCAATGCTTGCACTTTCAGATCTGGCAGTAGTTACAAGAGTTGATCTCGTCTCACAGGCTGAAAAGGAGGTCTTCCGGGAGAGAATTAAAGAGGTCGGCAGAGATCTCGACATTGTTGAGACAAACGCCCTTTGCGGTACCGGCCTGCGTTACCTCTTTCGGGCGATAGAAAACCAGCCTGAGATAGAAGATCTGGATAAAGTAGTTCTCAGGGGAAACCCCCCTCTTGGTGTCTGCACCGTATGTGTGGGCAAAAAAGAGATTGGATGGGAGAACCATTTCGGTGTTATAAGAAAACTTGATTCAGGAGATTTTTTCTTCAGGGGCGACTAAAATGCAGAACGAAAAATCCTTCTGGAAAAATCCGGGGAAAAACTGCGGGGCCTGCGGCCTTAATTTATGCAGTGAATTTGAAAAATGCCTTAATTCCGGAGAAAAAGAGCCTGAGGACTGCCCGTTTTATACCAGTGGAACAAATGATTTTGCCGGCTGCAAAACAGCAGAAAATATGGTATTTACAGGTTATGACGTTTTAAAAAAGCCTTATGATTTTGTGATTCATCCATTAAAAGACGAGCCTTCGGCAAGAAAGATTGTTCTTCCCTTCAGGCCTGATTTAACCGAAAAGATGGAGATTAAAAAGGGCGATATCGTACTCGGGCGGCCGCAGGGTGCCGGATGTCCAGTACAGCATGTGTTATCCGTAATTGATGCCGACTTCATTACAGGGGTCATAACATCCCATGTAATAAGCCCTTTTGTTGCAAGGGAAAACCCTGAAAAAATAAAGGATATCCGTGCGTACCATATAATAGGTTTTGAAGGCATTGCTCAGACAATCAATTCCGAACCGGAATTTGGAAGAAGGCAGAGATTTCTTCCGGGGTTTTGTATGATGAACCTCGGGCACACAGGGGTTGTAAACCTTCTTGTCCAAAAAAAAAGCGGCCTGCATGTCAGAGTGGAGGATATAAGGATTCTATGAAGTCTGTTTTTGATATTGAAGAGAAGATAAAAGACGGGAATGCGGTTGTCTGCACGGCAGATGAATTTAAGGCAATGATAAGAGAGGGAAATACCCCCTCGCCAGAGGATGTCGATGTTGTAACCTGCGGGACATGCGGTGTTATGTCAGGCACATTTGCGGTTATGACAGTCCCGGTTACAAAACCGGGAGTTTTCAGGCGTGCAGAGAAGGTAACTTTAAACGGCGTTCCGTGTTTTCCCGGGCCCTGCCCCAATGAGGGGCTTGGTACAGCAGACATAGTCCTCTTTGCAACATCACATGCATCAAAAAGTTACGGCGGAGGCCACCTCTTAAGAGATATTGTTGAGGGAAAGGACATTGAGGTCGTCTGTGAATCAGAGGGGAAAACCTATGAAAATCAGATATACGGAGAGGATCTTGAGTCTGCAAGGATGATTACGTCAAGAAGTGCCTTTAAAAATTATTCCGCCTTTGTAAACGGCACAAATTCACCTTTTGAGACAATATTTTCAGTTCTTCCGCTGCAGGGAAATATGTCTGAGGCGACAGTCTCAGGCTGCGGCGAGATAAACCCCATTCAAAACGATCCTGAGAGAAGATACCTTATTCAGGGCGCAAAGATCCTTTTAAACGGCGCTCAGGGAAGAATTATCGGTGAAGGAACAAGAAGCACAAAAGATAAGCCAAACATCTCGGCACATGCGGATATGGAAAATATGATGCCTGAATTCATGGGCGGCTTTCTGACATCAAAAGGACCTGAATGCATAACATCAGTTGCAGCAGCTATTCCGGTTTTAGATGAAAAAACAATAAATCATCTCTCCGTTCTTGATGAAAATATACCCGTTCCGGTTGTTGACATAACTGACAGAAGTGTAAAAGGCTATTCTGACTACGGGCATATCTGGCAGAATACTGACCGGAGCCTCATGGCAAATCCCCTGAACTGTATGTTCTGCGGAGAATGTCCTGCCGGACTTGCCTGTCCCGCAAAGGCTATTATGCCCGGCGGAGGCGTGATTCTTTCAAGATGCGTTTCCTGCGGTACATGCACCTATACATGCCCGGGAGAAGTTTACAGCATGAATATGGGAGCTCTTGAATATGAGGGAAATTCTGTTCCGGTAAAACTCAGGCAGTCTGACAGAAGCAGGGCCTGTGAAATTACAGAAGTTCTAAAGAATATGATTGAGAAGGGGGAGTTTTCCCTTCTCTAAAAAATTAAGGTGATTAAAACGGGAGATTATAAATTAAAGTGCCTCTCCTGCGGGAGCACTTTTCCGGATGAACACACAAACACCTGCATAAATAACTGCAATTCGCTTATAAGAGCAGATTACGCGGCAAAGCAGATACATCTGCGCAGCCTTCCGGGAATGTTCAGGTTTTCTGACTGGCTTCCTGTTGATGGTTTTTGTGATGTTAAGACTGCCCCTGTCACATATAAGAGCAAAAGTCTTGCAGAAGAGCTGGGTCTTTTAAACCTTTACATATCATTCAACGGTTACTGGCCGGAAAAAGGTGCATATAACAATTCATGCTCATTTAAGGAGCTTGAGGCTGTCCCGACAATGCTGAGGATGCAGGAGAAGAAAAAGAAGGGGGTTATTCAGGTTTCCTCGGCAGGAAACACAGGAAGGGCCTTTTGCGAGGTTTCGGCAAACACTAATCTTCCTGTTATTGTCGTTGTAACAGATTCCGCCCGAAAAAATATAT
The DNA here is from genome assembly GCA_016937345.1 of Methanomicrobiaceae archaeon. Taxonomy (GTDB): domain Archaea; phylum Halobacteriota; class Methanomicrobia; order Methanomicrobiales; family Methanomicrobiaceae; genus Methanomicrobium. The sequence continues at coordinate 22,696 of JAFGWE010000032.1, read as the reverse complement.
GGACAACAAAGCCTGCAGAAAATGTCCTTTTAATTACAGTAAAAGGCGATTATACAGACGCTATTGAGTTTGGAAACAAAGTCTGCACAATTGACGGGGTTCTTGCCGAAGGCGGGGCAAAAAATCCGGCAAGAAGGGACGGAATGGGCACAACACTTCTTGACGGAGCGATAACGGCCGGAATTATTCCTGACTGGTACTTCCAGGCTGTCGGAAGCGGTACAGGCGCTATTGCCGCATATGAGATGTCTATGAGGCTCATTTCAGACGGAAGATTTGGAGATAAGCTCCCCCGGCTTTATCTCTCCCAGAATGACACATTCGCACCCATGGTAAATGCATGGAAAGATAAAAGGCGTGAAATAATCCCGGATACTGATATGCCTGATGCAAAAAACGCTGCAATGAATGTATATTCACCTGTTCTTACAAACAGAACGCCTCCATACGGGATATGCGGCGGTCTTTTTGATGCACTTTCTGCAACAGACGGCATAATGGTGCCTGTATCAAAGGAGAAGGCAGAGAGTGCAGGCAGTCTTTTTGAAAAGACCGAAGGCTCAGATATCGACCCTGCAGCGGCAGTCTGTCTTGCATCATTAATTGAGGCGGCAGAAGACGGCATAATAAAGCCGGATGAGACTGTGCTTTTAAATATTACAGGCGGCGGCTATAAACGTGCAAAAGAGGAGCTTTCAATTATTCCGGCAGAGGTTTACGCAGAGGTGCCGGCAGGTGAGGGCATAGAAGGGCTCTCAGATGAGATTTCAAGGTGGGTGAGAGAACATGCATGAGGATTTACTATCGGATATTTGCAGGAGAGCGGGAATAGATTTTGTAGTATCGCTGCCATGCGACAGAACAAAGAATCTCTGCACTTTTTTTGAACGGGATTTTCATTATGTGAATATTAACCGCGAAGAGGACGGAGTAGGAGTCTGTGCAGGCCTTGCACTTGCAAAACGAAGGTTTATTCTTCATATGCAGAGCTCAGGCCTTGGAAACTCACTCAACGCTGTTATGTCACTTACACATCTTTACGGTCTGCCGCTTCCTGTTATTGCAAGCTTAAGAGGATTTTACGAAGAAAAAATCCCTGCGCAGATACCTTTCAACAGCAAAATTCCCGGCATTCTGGATGCACTTAAGATCAGATACACAATAATTAATGAGGCTTCAGAACTTGGCGTGGCTGAAGATATCATCAAAAACTGCTTTCTTAAATCAGAAATTCATGTGATTCTGATATCACCGAAGGTCTGGGAGGGAGAGATTTCTTCATGTGAGAGCGTGTTTCCAAAAAGAGAGCATCGTATCGACATCTCCTTTGAAAGGTGCATAAAAGAGCCCGAAATGTCACGTGCTGATGCAATAGGAGTTGTTTCTGATTATCTTTTGGATGAGGCAGTTGTCTGCAACATCGGTGTCCCTTCAAAGGAGCTTTACACTGCAAAGGACAGGGACTTAAACTTCTACATGCTTGGAAGCTACACCCAGGCAGCGCCAATTGGTCTTGGTCTTGCCCTCGGCCAGAAAAAAGATGTGATTGTATTAGACGGTGACGGAAGCCTTCTTGGGACAGCTATTCTCCCTGTAATTGCAGCAGAAAACCCAAAAAATCTTACAATTATTGCACTTGACAACGGCGCTTTCGGAAGTACGGGAATGCAGATAACCCATGCATGGACCGGATGCAGTCTTGAACTAATGGCAGTTGCGGCAGGAATTAAAAGTACCGCCGTTGCACAGGGAAAAGAAGAATTAAGAGAGATTATGGCTGAAAATATAAGACCCGGGTTTTTGCATGTAATACTCAGACCGGGAAATTCTGATGCAAAAAATCTCCCCTTAAGCCCTGAAGAGATAAAAATGAGATTTATTGAAGCATTATAGGGAATTTACTGCTGTTTTTTCCCAAACAGCTCCCAGCTTTTTTCAAGCGCTGATAATGCCGGAAGTTTTTTGCCGGTCATGAATTCAATACATGCACCGCCGCCTGTTGATATATGGCTGAAATTATCATTTATTCCCAGAGACTCCACAACAACTGCGGTGTGTCCGCCGCCCACAACTGAAAATTCTGATTTTGCTGCGGCCTTTAACAGTTCAAAGGTTCCTGTTGAGAATATTTCCTCTTCAAAAAGACCTGCCGGCCCGTTGAACACCACGGTTCCGGAATTTTTTAAGATTTCAGTAAAAGAGGAGAGGGAGTCAAGTCCCAGGTCAAGAACAGGACTGTTTTCCGGTATTTTGTCAGCAGAGACCTCCTCTCTTTTCCCGTCACTGTTTCTTATTGCAACAAAATCAGGAAGAACAACTTTTTCTCCGAATTCTTTCAGTATTGCAGCGGCCTTTGCAACCTCGCCGGAATAGCCAAGCTTTTTTATAAGATCTGTAGAGGGTTTTCCAATGTTTAAGCCCTTTGCCGCCAGAAATACATTTGCAACAACTCCGACAACCAGAACAATATCTGCAATTTTGCATTCAAGAACATTTTTTGCAACACTTATTGAATCATCAACCTTTGTTCCGCCCAGAACAAATGTGACAGGCTTTGGAGAGTCTGAAAAAACCTTTGAGAGACAGGACACTTCTTTCTCCATGAGAGTGCCTGCAACAGACTTCATTAAGAACGGAAGACCGACTATTGTCGGCTGAGACCGGTGAGCAGTCCCGAATGCATCATTTACGTATATATCCCCCATAGAGGAAAGACCACGTGCAAGATGGGTGTTAACGGCCTCATCAGGCGCCATCTTAAGATTCTCCTCTGCATTGAACCTTACGTTCTCAAGCATCAGGATATCCCCGCAGTCCATTTTTCTGACGGCTTCTTTCGCACAGCTTCCGAATATATCGTCAATGTAGTCTACACGCCTTCCGATAAGACGTTCAAGACGATCTGCATGTGCCCCGAGAGTTGTATAATCTTTCTTCTGCGGTCTGCTCTGGTGAGTTATTATCACCACTTTTGAGTCAGAAAGATTGTTTACAGTTGGTGCATGCTCGCGGAATCTCTTGTCGTCTAAAATCAGGTTTGACGCAGGATCAATAGGGGAGTTGAAATCCACACGCAAAAGGACGGTTTTTTTATTTGTATCAATATCATCCAGTGTTCCAAATTTCATATCATATACACCCGGCAAAGGAATGGCAGATTTATTTTATGTAATTATTTATGCTGAATAGTATTGGAATTATTGGTTGCAATCTTGTAATCTGCATATAAATTCAATACATCTGACAGAGTGTCCCTTCCCTTCAACCGGTAAATATAGAGGATTTATGCCTTTTTGAAACCAGTCATTTGAAGTTATATAATTTTGAATCCAATAACTGATGAGTCAAAAATATTTTTGGTAATTATTACAGATAATAAAAAATAATTAAGGAAGTAGAAAATGAAAGAACAGGGAAAATTAGAGAGCTGCTTTGAACATGCCCTCTGGAGCATGAGATATGTCGTATTACTTGGCGTAATATTCGGTGCATTAAGCGCTTTAGTGCTTTTTATTGCAGGTTCTCTTGAAATATTTGATATTTTAAAGGAATATGTAATATCATCCAATATACATATGACGCACGAGGATATCTTAATCGGCATCATTGGTGCGATTGATTTTTACCTTATCGGCCTTGTGCTTTTGATATTCAGTTTCGGAATATACGAGCTTTTTATATCCAAACTTGATATTGCACGAACATGCGGGGAGTTTGGAAACATCCTTGAAGTAAAAAACCTGGATGATCTTAAAAATAAGATTATTAAAGTCATAATAATGGTTTTAATTGTCAGTTTCTTCCAGAGAATTCTCTCAATGACCTTTACAACATCAATGGATATGCTTGCAATGGCAATCTCAATAAGTGTAATCTGTATTGGTGTCTACTTCCTTGGAAAACACAACATTTAATTTTTTTTAAATGCTAAAAGTGCCAGTCCTTATTTTTCGGATTTTTATAATCAAAACAGATATAATTTCCGGATTTTTTTAGAACCGGATATCAAAAGAATTATTATATTTCGGCACACATGATGCCTCATAATATACCGACAGCATATGGCATTGCCGGATAAAAACCGAAAAAATACGATAAATTACAAAAAGGAGGATAATATGGTAAAAGTAGTAGCATTTAACGGCAGTCCCAGAAAACACGGAAATACTTACAGACTTTTAAAGGAGATTCAGGCAGAACTCAGGGCAGAGGATATTGAAACCGAAATAATTCACATCGGTGGAAAAAAAGTGATCGGATGCATCGCATGTGACAAATGCTTTGAGAAAAAGGATGAGAAATGCATACTTGAAAAAGACTTTGTAAACAATGCAATTTTAAAGATGAAGGAGGCTGACGGGATAATTATCGCATCTCCGACATACTTTGCCGATGTTACAACAGAGGTTAAGACACTTATTGACAGAGCAGGTTTTGTCGGACTTGCAAACGACGGTATGTTCTCAAGAAAAGTAGGTGCTGCGGTAGTTTCCGCAAGAAGGGGCGGTGCAATTCACGCATATGATACAATAAACCACCTCTTCGGAATCTCAAACATGATAACAGTCGGCTCATCTTACTGGAATATGGGATTTTCAGGAAATGAGAACAATGTCGAAAATGACGAGGAAGGACTTAAAACAATGAGAGATCTCGCTTCCAATATGGCATGGATTTTAAAGAAGATTCACGCAGGTTAAGAACAGGAAAAGAGCGAGTAATATTTTAATCGAATAAAATTAAATTCAAAATTCTTATACTTTTTTTTGCTGAAATTCAGGGATGCAGTTTTCCCACAGATTTTATGGATAATTTTCTAATCCTGAAGGGTATATCCGTTCTCCCTTAATATTGAAAATGCAGTTTCATCCCATTTCTCATGAGTGGGTGCAGAGATATTTCTTATCTTCTCATCCCATAGTTTTTTAAGCTCTTCGTCTTCGGAACGGAGAAAATGCGGACCCATGATGCGCCCGATTACCTTTCCTTCACTGTTTATTATTAAAATTCTCCAGCAGCCGTAGCTTCTGCACATATCAGGGCGTGTAAAATGAACAGAACAGCAGATTCTTCCCGGAGTGTTGGGATCAGGCCTTAAAAACGGGCAGGCTTCCGGCCACATCTCAAAGATGCTTTTATCAGCATACCATTCTGTTTTGTCAGGATCAAGCGTTACAACCTTCTCCTCGTTTGTATACTCGTTTCTGACAAGAAATTCTGTCTTTGAAATTTCCTTAACAAGAGTGTGCACCTGTCCCAGATAACTGCAGCACTCCCCGCACTGCAGGCAGTCAAACGCCATTGCCTAAAAAAACCTCATTTTCATTGATGTTTTAGTATTATTTTTGGCCGGATAAAATACTTTTAGTTTTGTCCTAACTCAAAATATAAGCCACACAGGAAACTGTCCGATGAGCACCATATAGAGACTTTATGGAAAAATTCCTGCGAAATTTTTAAAATCTGCAAGAAAGATGATTGACGGATGAAAAGGGATAATGGATTTGTAAAGATAACAAAGAAAAGGAAAGGGAAAATATCGAATGGAATTTGTGAAAATTATTGGTAGCGATAAAAAAAATTACATGGAACTTTTGCTTATCGCAGATGAACAGGTCAGCATGATAGAGAAATATTTGTATCGCGGTGATATGTTCGCCTTATGTGATGATGATGTTAAAGCGATTTGCATTGTTACACAGGAGAAGTCCGGCGTTTATGAAATTAAGAATATTGTAACCGTTCCAAAATATCAGCGCAAAGGCTACGGACAACGTCTAATCTCAAATATTATTGATTACTACAAAAATTCCGGCAGCGAGCTGTATGTTGGAACTGGCGATTGCCCTGCAATAATTCATTTCTACGAGAAATGCGGATTTGAAAAATCACACACTGTTAAAAACTTTTTTACAGACAATTACGACCATCCCATGTATGAAAACGGACAACAGTTAGTGGATATGATTTATCTGAAAAGAAATCTGTAAAATAGAGCTTACGCTGCCCGGCGGATGAAAAAACAGTTTTCCGGGGGCAGGATAGCAATGTGCCCGGACCAAACACAATCATACCAAAAAAAGAATTCTCCTCAAACAGCCTTCAAATCAACACTAAACCCTTCGGCCGCAATAAGACTGATATCATTTTCTGCTTCATAATGAACAACACAGGGCCCCTGCCTGACAATCCTGAATACAACAGCATCATCAGGAATTAGAAATAGATGTTGATTCCGCAACATTCGACTCGATTGTGTCAGGTGAAATTTGAGGCACATGCCATGAGATAATATAATGAAAAAAAAGGTGAGGGATGATTACGTTCAGGCCGCGAAGAGCGGTCCAAGCTCAACCTTCTGCCAGTCCTTATCCACTACCTTCATCCAGAGCGTGCGTGTCTTAGGGACAAAGACAACCTGATGATCGGTTGAATAATTCATGCCCCCGCCTCCCAAACTGAAATGCTTAAAAGTCGCACCGCCGTCGGAGTATTGCACATCACGAATAGCCACCATCTGTTCTCCGTCAATCAAACCCTTATTCTCTTCGGCGAGATTCAGAAGATTTGCGTACCGTAAGGTCGAATGCTCCGCCGGGATGGCTGCAAGCCGCCATGTCGGATCGAAAAAGTTGTTTGAGGCCGCAATCACACCGTCCCCCTCGCGGCATTTGACATCATAAATTGTCTCCTCGTAGGAACAGGCATAATCAGGCCCGGCTGCATTCACAATCCAGCCAATATTCGGACGAAGTGACATGATGGCAGCATCAAGCCCTTTCATGTCGGAATAGTCAAGCATCATCCGGAAGAATTCGTCGATGAGATCCGGCCTGCCCGCAATTTCAACAGATCCGGCTGACTCAGCTGCATTGTCATCAGCGATGAAGAGACCTTCACTGTTCATCAGGGTTTCCGGACGTGCTCCTACCGGGCTTAAAGTTGCAACACCGTTACTCCCGTCGGTCGGGTTGTAGACCGCAAGGGTGTAGTAGGGGCGGAATGGGGCGAGTTCGTCAGGCAGATCGTAATTCCGGGAGAGAACGAGTGAGCCGTCGGGGGTGTAGTCTCCCCAGGCAGCCAGAAACGAGCATCCGGACTTCGCATTGTAGGTAATAATAAAGATAATCGGGCCTTCGTGAAGGATCTCCAGCTGTTCGGTTGTCAGGCCGGAGGTCTCGGCCATACCGGCCCGGATCTCCTGCATGCGCTTTGCCTGCAGTGCCGTTGCCTCGCCGGCATATGCAGTGATCTCGTCTTCAGTATAGCCACCGGCCGTGAAGTGGGAGCGCAGCATTTCATATTCGGACTTAAGTTCGTCCTTCATCAGGGCACCGTACTGGCGTCCCATCTCCCGGTAAGTGCCTGAGAGGACAACAACATGATAGGGTCCCGCCTCGTATCGTGTACCGTCTCCAAAAGTTGCAACCGGAGTCATCCCGGCGCCTATACCGGCAGATTCAGGGCTCTCCTGAGTGGCAGCGACTGCTATCGCCGGAATCATGAACATCAGTACAATGAGAATATAAAATAGTTTCATGAAGGACAATTCTTCTCCAATATAATAATAGTGCCGTAATATTCCGGCAGAAAAAAGATAAAGAATCTTTTCAGGGCAAATCGGCCTTTAAATCAACCATAAATCCCATTTCAGCTATCAGATCAACATCCTCATCAGACTCATCATATATAACGGCAGGATTCTGCCTGACAAGCCTCAAAACAACCGCATCTTCAGGAATAGCAGGTGTCATCTCCGCATCAACATCCTTCTGGATCACAAACCTTGAGTTGTCAAGGTTATGTGCGAAATATTCCTTATACCGGGCCCTTTCATCACCGGTAATATCTACCCAGTCAGCAACTTCCGCAACTGTCGGGTCACACGGAATCCAGCCGTATCCTTCAATGTAATACTCTGCCCAGAAATGCGTACCCGGCGTTTCCTGAAGTATCATCTGGTATCCGCCGGTTGCACGGGCAGGAATGCCAAGTGATCTGCACATCGCCGAAAAGAGCATGCTCTGTGTTCCGCAGTCACCGTGCCCTGTATTAAACATATACGTCGATTCCGCAACCTTTGGCTCAGCTGTATCAAGTGAAAGATGAGGCACATGGCTGTACGGATAGGTTTCAATGATGTGGCTGTATATCATAACAGCCTGAAGATACGGGTTCTTCTCATCTCCGATGATCTCCAGGGCTTTGGCTTTAATCTCATCCGTTATCTCAATATCACGTGCTGAAGCCGTGTACAAAATATATTCAGGATCTGTTGTGTTATAGGTCAAAACCATATCAGGGTCCACATAAAATCCCTGTTCGTATGATTTAAACCCGATATCTGCTGTTAATACAAGATCACCTTCAATCTTTTCGGCAGGAATCTCATAGTAAACATACCCTATCTGACCTTCTGTTATCGGACCGTATACAATATACTCTTCATATGAGAAGTTTGAAACCGACACATCATTCTGTGACTCTGTCTCCAAAGGAAGCGGGAACCATACCTTTACTATGCCTTTGCCCGTGAAAACTTCACCGGGAATTACACATTTTTCAGTCCCTCTATAATATACCGGATTGAAGTATGCAGAGTCAGAATCCGGCATTCTGCCTGAAAACACTTCACGGGTTACATAATCAAAATCAATGATATCCTCTTTCTGCAAAAGCTCATAATTTGCATAAAGATAGTTTGCGGCAGTTTCTCCATAGTAAAAGGTCTCACCGTCAGAGACAATTTTCTGTGCGGAATTTAAGAGCCAGTCGTCAATCTCACTATCTGTTATCCCGCTCACTTTCTCTCTCAGCATGACTTTCGCCTCTGTTTCGTTGAGCGAATATTCTAAAATCGTCCTTGAGGCAATTAAGCCCTGATTTTTAGCCATCAGAGCTTCCTCTTTTAACCCTATACTTTTGTACAGGCTCATTGCCTCATCAAAACCGGCTAATGCCCCCCTGCAATTGCCGCTTACAGATTCTGACATCCCTGTATTGAATAAAGAGTCAGCCGAAGCTTTAACCTGCGCCTGGCTGTCAGAAAGAGCATCAGAACCATTCGTGCCGGTTTCAACACAGCCTGAAAAGAACGCCAGAAACAGTGCCACAGCCACCGTAAAATAAAAAAACTCAGACCTCATTAAAATGTAATACTGATTTTTGAGATGATAAAACTGTTTAGATTACAGATATTTATCCTCAGATACCATCCCGTCCTTTAAAAGAATAAGCCTTTCAAAATATTTTTTATGCCACTCTTCATGCGAGACCATGATAACCGTCCTTTCCGTCTCCTCATTTATCTTTTTGAAAAGTTCAAGAACCGCACGGGAATTTTCACTGTCAAGATTTGCGCAGGGCTCATCTGCAAATATTATATCAGGACTGTTTACAAGCGCCCTTGCAATGGCAACCCTCTGCTGCTCACCACCTGAGAGTTCGGCAGGAATATGCCCTCTCCTATCAGAAAGTCCTACCTCGCCCAAGTATTTCATGCCTGTTCTTACGCATTCATCCGGGGGCATTCCTTTTGCCATTGCAGGAATGATGACATTTTCAAGAGCTGTAAGTTCGGGAACAAGTGCATAATCCTGAAAGATAAAACCGAATTTTGAGAGCCTAAACCTGCTCTTCTCATCATCGCTCATTTTAAGGACATCACGTCCGGATATTGTAATCCCGCCCCCGTTAGGTCTGTCCAAAAGACCTAATATATGAAGAAGTGTAGACTTTCCGGAGCCTGAGGGTCCCATAATCCCGACAAAATCACCTTCTTTTATGTCAACCGAAACTCCCCGGAGAGCATGCACCTCTACAAGCCCCATTATGTAGGTTTTGGTGATATTTACAGCTGATATCATTGTCAGGTACCTCTCATTGCATCAAGGATATTCTCCTGCGTTATCCTCCATGCAGGTATAAATCCGGCGATCGCAGATGACACAAATAACAGCACGGTATTCTCAATAAGCATCGCAAAATCAACAACCGGCGTCACATCGCCGTCCGGAAACTCCATAGGGTATGCCGTAAAGTAGGCAACCATCATCTCAAGTATTAAAAATCCGAGAATTGATCCGATAAGGCAGACAAACAGCACCTGAATCACATAGGAATTAATTATAATGCTTTTTTTAATTCCGATTGCCTTTAAAATCCCAATCTGTTTTCGGTTGTTAAAAGCCCGGATTGTGGTCATAATAAATATCAGAACAACGGCGATGAGAAGGCTTCCGACGACACTGATCTGGTTTATTATATTAAAAGACTCAACAGACTCGGTTACTGCATCGGGAAGCGACTCCTCCCATGTCTTTACATCCTCGCCGACACCGTAATCAAGAATATTTCTCTTAACAGCATCAACATCTTCCCCGTTCCCGGACGTTTTAACAAGAATTTTGTCTGCAACATTATTTTCATATCCAAGAACAGAATTCATCTCATCCCAGGTTACAACCGCCATATAATCGGCACTCCAGGATTTTGTATTGAATATTCCCTTAATCCTGTATTCGCGGACAATTCCTCCAGTGTACCTGACAGTTATGGTGTCACCCACCTCTGCACCCCCCAGCGACGGGTAAAAATCCCCGGTTTTATCCTTTTCACCCGCAACAAGATAGCCCAGTATTATTGAATCATGATCTCCGCTTCCAAGGTAGTTACCATCCTTCATCACATCCTGAAATTTTGTAACCTCCTCCTCATCCCTCGGATCAAAAGCCGTAATCCCAAGAGTTATGGACTCCTCCTCAAATTCAATGGAGGCAGGAGACTCATATCTGGGAGAGGCACGGACAACACCAGGCACCCGGTTTAGCGTTGCCAGAAGTCCATCGAGATTTTCAATATAGGAGTCATCCTCACGGGGCTCGATTATGATGTCTGATGTTATATAATCCACATTCTGCTGATTAAAAACAGCAATTGAACCTGTGATAATTGAGGGCAGGAATATCATGTTTGTTAAAACAAGGGCGATTATAACTATATTCATAAAAACACGCCCTATTCCGCCCCTCTGTGTAGCCCTTGCCGCAAGAAATACAGAGACTCTCAGATCCTCAAACATCGGTTCTCATACCTTTTCTTCTTCGTTTTTCCTGTATACGAAATAGTAGTAGCCTCCGCCTGCGGCTAAAATAAGAAGTATAATCCCAAAGATAATCCCGCTGCCATCTTCGTTTTTCCTTATTGCAATTGAGAGCGGATGAACGGATTCATGAGCTCCGGTATCATCCTCGTATGAGACCTTCAGCGTATAATTGTAGTTTCCGGAATCTCCTGCATCAAGAGTAAATATTGCAGGGGCATCATTTCCGGGCTTTATTTTTCCGACATATGCCTCCTTGTTTCCTGTGAACGGAAGATCGATTACGGCAACGGTTGATTTCGCATCCCCTGTTCCGGTATTCTCGATTCTTATTGTAAGATCAAAGCGGTCATTTTCAATGACACGAACAGGATCGGTCTTTAATGAGGCAATACTCGTCTCACCCGCACCTTTAAAATTAAGAGCTATAGCTTCAGTCTGTGTCAGTGAGGTCCCGTCAACAATATTGTATGATATCAAAAGCGGGATTTCATGAATTCCCGGCTCCATATCCTGATCAGATATAAAAGAAACATTATAGTAGGCAGTTTCTCCGGAGGAGAGATCGGAAACATGATAGGTTGCAGAACTTAACGGTGCAATTGAAGGGTCATCCTCTGAGATTCTGAAAAAAATATCCTCTGCAGTACTTTTGCCGCTGTTATAGATGCTTAAAGCGACTTCACAGTCCCCGCCGGGTATGAGCGTGTCGTCACCTGACTGTGTTAGAATCAGAACCGGTTTTTTCAACGCGGATATCGGCATATTCACATTTACAGGGATGGGATATATCAGATTCTCAGATCCTTTTACACTGACCCTTAAAACTGCGTAATAAATTCCTTCCTCCTCAGGAGCTAAAACTGCAAAGGAAAGACTTACAGACTGCTGAGGACCGAGATCACCTGAAAATTCCGAGTTTCCCCCAAGGACTTTTATTTTTTTGCCGCCATCCAAAAAGACACTTGTTATAGTCGGATTTATCTCCGCTTTTGTCGTAACAACAGAATCTGTGGTTGTGGATGTGGTAGATGTTGCTGTATTTTTAAGGGTAACTGTAATCATTCCGGTATCCCCCGGCATTAAAACCGAAGGGACAACCTCAAAGTCGGACAATATCACAGTCGGCTCATACAAACCGGCAGAAACAGTTCCTGCAGACAGCAGAATCAGTATGATAGCAATTATTCCTATTTTATTAAGCATCTATAGACAACACCCCGTCTAAATTCAAAATATGACCCTTATAATATTATAAATAAGAGGATGGTTTTTTTAAAATTGATGGTTTGAAAAGATGCCAGGGAAAGTAAAAAATTATTCCCTGATTTTTTTGTACATCCAGACCTCGGAAAAAAATTCTCCATGCTTTTTTCCGATATCGGGAAAGACCCCACACTTTGTAAATCCGTTCTTACTATGGAAATTTATGCTCCCCGGATTTTTTGATGAGATTCCGGCAAGAATAACACTTATACCAAGTTTTCTGCCATCATTTTCCAGTATTTCAAGAATCTTTTTTCCAATGCCCTTTCCTGTGCTGTCCGGCCTTATGAAATATGTAATATCAGCAGTGTGTGAAAATGAGGGAAAAGGGCTGTGCGGACGCAGCATTCCGAAACCGGCTGCCTCACCTTTGTCATCCCTTACAGAAACTGACGGGTATTTCGCCGCAATTGCAAGGAAATTGTCAAAGAATTCATAAGGAACCTTTCCTTCAGGATATGCGGCAAAGCTGTTTTCTATATAGTAATTGAATATGTCAGTTACCCCTTTTCTGTCAGATTCTGATATTTTCTGATACGTAAATCCGGTCATAATTATTAATTGTCAAAATATGAGAAAAGGATTTATTCTATCCTAAAAGTCCGGGTGACATCATTCCCTTAAAGAAAGATCTGTACAATGACCGGTATATGGGACAGGGTATGGCAGTATACTGCAGCTTCAGGATAAACAGATATTTTGTTTGAAAGAAGTACCTCGCAACTATAATCCCGTATGATTTACATAAATGAAACAGAGTTATGCTTGATCTGAAATTTATCCGAAACAATCCGGATGTCATAAGAGCCGATCTGAATAAGAGGGGAGATTTGGAGAAACTTGCCTGGATTGATGATCTGCTGGAAAAAGACGTCAAATCGCGTGAGATGCAGATTGAAATAAACACTATGCGAAATCGCCGCAATATTATAAGCAAGGAAATAAAGGAAGCAAAAAAGGAAAAGAAAGATATTTCCGGACTTCTTGATGAGGCTAAAACTCTTCCGGGGAAGATTAAGGAAGAAGAAGCCGTACTTGAAGAGATTAACCAGAAATTAAAGTTCTACCAGATGAGGATTCCAAACATCCTCCATGAAAGTGTTCCTGTCGGAAAGGACGATTCCGAAAACGTTGAGGTAAAACGATGGAGAGAGACAAAAGCTCCTTTGTTTGAACTCAAAAACCACGGCGAACTTGCAGTTGAAAAGGGCCTTGCCGAGTTTGAAAGGGCAGCAAAAATTTCCGGCGCCGGATTCTACATGCTAAAGGGAAATCTCGCGTTAATGGATCTTGCCCTTCAGCGTCTTGCAATCGACACGCTTGCACAGCGTGGCTACATCCCCGTAATTCCGCCTTACATGATGAACCGTGCCGCATATGAAGGAGTTACAGATCTTGCCGACTTTGAGAATGTGATGTACGCAATCGAAGGCGAGGACGAATTTTTAATCGCGACAAGTGAGCATCCGATGGCTGCGATGTACATGGGCGAGATCTTTGAGGAGAAGGATTTGCCCTTAAAGCTTGCCGGAATAAGTCCGTGCTTCAGGCGCGAAATAGGTTCTCACGGCCTTGACACAAAGGGCCTTTTCAGGGTTCACCAGTTCAACAAGGTCGAACAGTTCATCTACTGCAGGCCAGAGGATTCCTGGGCATTGCATGAGGAGCTTTTGAAAAACGCAGAGGATATCTTCCAGATGTTAGGCCTCCCATATCACGTTGTAAATATCTGCACAGGAGATATCGGAACGGTTGCTGCGAAGAAATACGATATAGAGGTCTGGATGCCGCGTGAGAGTGCATACCGCGAGGTTGTCTCATGCTCAAACTGCACTGCATATCAGTCGGTGAGGCTGAATATAAGGGGAAGAGATGCACATGATTTCGAGAACAAATATCCTCTTCATACTTTAAACAGCACTGCGGTTGCGACAACAAGAACACTCCGTGCAATTCTTGAAAACTACCAGGAAGAAGACGGAACAGTTGTTGTGCCAGAGGTCTTAAGGCCGTATATGAACGGTGCCGAGACGTTGTAACCATAAAACCACAAATTTATTTGAATTTTTTTTATTTTTTAAAATATTTAAAGCCCCGTAAAATCCTCACTGTCCCACTTCTTAAACCCGCTTTTCATCATAAGCCATGCAGGAATCAGCATAAGGGCCGAAAGATAGGCAAGAGCAGGACTTATAAAAGTAAGCCCTAAGAGAACAAGAATCACAGGACCTGTCACAAGGATGTACACCAGAAACACCCTTACATTGTAGATCATCGTTCCGGGAGAAAGTCCGCAGAGCCTTACCATAAGTGCAAGCTCAAAGAAGGATACCGAGAGGCATAAAACAACGGAATTTAAGAAGAATCCGATTCCGCCGGAGATAACTGCAACAACCGCCAGGAATATTACAGGAACTGCCTGTAAAACGGTAAATGTCTTTGCTTTTGCGGAAATTACAGACGATAGTCTCAGGGGCAGAAAGTAGTATGCCGAAATCGAGTCAAACTCGGTGAGCCATGTATATATCGTAGATGCAATAACGCCTGAAACTACAGCAAGCGTGAATAAAATTCCCGTCTGCGGCAGAAACTGATTTACAAAAGACATCACAAGCCAAATCAGGCATAAGGGAAGAATAAAGGAGAAGATTGTCTGGCCGATTCCGATTCCGCTCCTGTACAGATCAATAAAGTCCTTTGCAACCAGAGTGCTGTCCTTTAAAAATGAAAGCTTCTCTGACCAGGAGTTCAGGAGATTTTTGTAGTGCTTTTCTGATGAGGTGTCATAGGGTGAATAGAACACAACCGAGAGGAAGAACAAAACGAAAATCAGCAGCAGGGAGATTAAAAGCCCTGAATATGAAAACGAAACGAAAAGGTTTGCCGGCAGAAGGAGATACGAAAGGGCAAAGACAGGACTGTATAAAATACTGACAACAGCAAATGCTACCAGTATCAATGAAAGAACCAGATAAAGTGCTCTTTTACTAACCGCATAAACGGATGAAAGGAGAAAAACAACACACAGTCCTGTTAAGAATGCAAGTGATATTGTTAAAAATAACAGAAGCGGCCAGAAAATGCTCAAATTTATAAACGGCGCTGCAATTAAAAATCCCATGCAGAATGGAAGCACCCAGAGAATGAAGTAATACAGAATATCCTTTACAACAAAATTCAAAAACAAAATCCTCTCGGATACGGGAAGGCTTCTTGCCGAATATGCAATCAGGCTTGACTGCCCGAATCTGCGGTTCATAACCTCTTTTCCCAAAATTCCAAAGGAGCCCACCATAACTCCCATTAAGAGAAACTGGGCATGGACAACGATGCTCAGGATAAAAGTGTCCATCATATTATGCACAAGCGGCAGAAGAAATGCACCCATAAATGCGATTGCAAAGATGAGCACAGGAAACAATGCAAAATTAAGGTTTCCAAAAAGGGTTGAGTGCATCCGCCACTCTTCCTTAAACATTGCCTTAAAGAGGGTAAGCATCAAAATCAGCTCCGTTCTAAAAGATCCATAAAGAAATCATCAAGGTGCACACCCTTTTCTTTTAATTCACCCACTTTTCCGGTATGAAGGAGCTTTCCTTTATGGAGAATCGCAAAATCGGTGCAGATATCCTCTGCAATTTCAAGAATGTGTGTTGATAAAAAGATCGTGTTTCCGGCCTTTACATAATCCTTTAAAAAGTTCTTAACCTTTCTCTGCATAACGGGATCGAGATTTATTAAGGGTTCGTCAATTAACGCAATCTCAGGATTATGCAGAAATGCCTGCGCAAACATAAGCTTCTGCCTTGTCCCGCGTGACAAATCCTTGCAGAGAACATCCTTTTTGTCAGCGAAATCAAGGTAGTCAAACCACCAGTCGGCCTTTTTTTCAATTCCTTCAATATTTCTTATTTTAGCGACAAAAGAAAGATACTCGGATGACGTTAAAAAGCTCGGGGGGGTCTCCTGTTCGGGGATTATTCCGACAACCTCCCGTACCTTAATTCCGTCCTTTAAAGAGTCATGTCCCAGAACCTCTGCCGAGCCGGATGTTGCTTTTATCTGACCGGTGAGCATCTTAATCATCGTCGTCTTTCCGGAGCCGTTCGGGCCCAAAAGGCCGAAGAGACTCCCCTTCTCAACGGAAAGACTGACTGAGTCAACAGCTCTCAACTCTCCATAAGTCTTTGTCAGGTTATCGGTTCTGATTACAGACGCCATATAAATCTCCTTTCAGGATAATTCAACTTACAGGATGCAATATATAGATACTTGTTAAAAAGAATAACTGATGGATAACGAAATCAGAGATTTTGATCCTATAACTATAGTAAAAACCCATTTTGTTAAACCGGAGTGTCACAAGGCATTTGAGTCGGAATTTATTAAACTTTCAGGAATTATTTCAAAATTTCCCGGGTATATGGGTATAAACATTTTCAGGCCACTTGACCCGGCAGACGGAGATTACAGGGTCGTTATAAAATTCAGGAGCAGACAGGATCGTTTAAACTGGACAAATTCAGAGGAATACAAAAATTGGGAGATTCTCGAGAAAAAGATGACAATTGTACCTCCCAGGGTCTATACGGTAAACGGACTTGAGACATGGTTCACTCTCCCCGGAAACCGGGTCATGAAACCGCCGAAAAAAGAGAGGCAGTACTTTGTAACCTGGCTTGCAGTATGGCCCCTCCTTTCTGTTTTATCCCCAATCGAAAAGGTGCTTTTTGGCGAACTGCCATATCTTCTTCAAAATATGGTTAATGTTGCAATTCTTGTTTTTTTCCTAACCTACATCGTAATGCCATTTATGGCGAAAATTTTTAAAAGATTCCTGTATCCCGAAGGAACAAGAAAAATACTTGATTCAAATGACAATCTGATAAATGAATTATAAATTTTTTTGGGGGGATGAAAAATAAAAAAATCAATATTATTTGTATGCAGCAAATATGCTGTATATTTCATATGAATAAAAGCAAAAATGTCTCTTAAATCCTGCATTAAGCAATTTTTCCCTGTAATCCTCAGGCGTATCAATAAAAGGCAGGGCAGATTTTCTTTTATTTGCCATATCAAGTGCCTGTTTTTCTGAAAGGCCGTTTTTTATCATTGAATCCAGCCATCTCCGGTTTAAGAGTTCCTCAATAAAGTCATTATTCGGTTTGAATACATCACCATTGACGAATACACCGCCATCATTTAAGGATTCATGAACTTTTTGGATAGCGGCTTTTCTGTCTTCATCATTTAAATGATGAAAGCACAGCGTGGATATGATAATGTCAAATTTTTTTTCGGGCCAGACTTTTGTAAAATCACCCTCTATAAAGGAAACATCTTTCAAGGTGTCCTTTGCCATTGCAATCCCCAGCATTTCAGGGGTCATATCAATGCAGGTGACTGAGGCTTCGGGATTTCCGGCTATTATTTTTTCAGTAAGATAACCCGTCCCGCTTCCAAGTTCAAGTATCTCTGTTTTTCCTTCAGGAATAAGGCTTAACGCCTGATTAAAAAAAGTTTCATAACCGGTTACAATTTTTTCTATAAGAGTTTCATATTTTTCAGCACTTTCATTGAAATGCTCTTTTGCCTTATTCATAAAATTACTTGCATAACATTGTTAATATTCGTTATGAAAACTTTTCAGCCAATAAAATAACCTTTTTATTAATTATTTGTAGATCTGTTATTAACAACGTAATTAAAAGTTATAAAACAAATCAGCACCAAATAAAAAGTACTTAAATTCATCAGAGGATTTGTTATGAAATTTCACGACCACTGCAAATATATGGAACTTGACAGGGAGTACTCTGTAGAGGACCTTGCGACATTTCACGGCCATCTTGGCCCCTATATTGTTATAGGCTATAGAATCGGGAGATATGCTTCAGAATACTTAGGCAATAATCCGTTTGAAATAAATGCAAAAGTCTATTGTTCAGGAAAAACCCCGCAGAGCTGTCTTGCAGACGGAGTTCAGCTTGGAAGCGGATGCACACTTGGAAAGAGAAATATCGAACTGATAGTCAGTGACAATTTAAGGTGTGAATTTGAATCAGGAGGGAAGAAACTGATAATCACACCAAAGAAATATGAGGTGCCTGAACATTCCGAGGATTATGAACTCCATATTGAAAAGATGGCCGAAGAAATGTACAGTATGAATCGTTCAGATCTTTTTGATGTAACTGAAGTGTGACATGTCTTCGCATCAAAAACCCGTCATCAGCCTGAAAAATATTTATACCGCATATGAAGGTGCCGAATATCCGGTGATCAGGGATGTATCACTGGATATTTTTCCGGGAGAGTTCGTAATTATCGGCGGCCCAAACGGGGCAGGAAAAACAACAATCCTGGAGACAATAAACGGGCTGTTAAAGATCACACACGGAGAGGCTGAAGTTCTGGGGATGAATGTCAGTTCAAAAGGCAACAATATCAGGAAAAGAGTGGGTTATGTAATCCAGAATTTTGCTTTTGACCCGATGACACCCTTCAATGTCGGTGAAATAGTACTGATGGGCAGATATGGTCTCATAGGCCCCCTGAAAAAAACAGGCGAGAAGGATATTAACAGGGCCCTTGAAGCCATGAAGGTGCTTAAAATTGAAAATCTCAAAGACATGCCTATAGGAAAACTCAGCGGCGGCCAGCAGCAGAAAGCCCTGATTGCACAAAGCATTGCAAAGGATCCTGAAATACTCCTGCTTGATGAACCTTTCAGCAACCTTGATCTGCTGACAAGGGAGTTTGTAAGTGAAATGCTCGGCGAAATGGCCAGAAAAGGGTGTACGATAATAATTGTCTCGCATGCATTTGATGCACTTCCTGACTTTGATATCAGGATAGTCGCCATGAATGAGGGCAGAATATCACTTGATGAAACATGCAGCCCGGACGAAGTTGAAAATAAGATCCGCAGTATTTCGGGAGAGATACAAAATGCTTGAATTTTTAATATCCAACAATATTGTCTGCCATGCTGTTGAAGCGATGCTTTTTGCCTCATTGTCATGCAGTATACTCGGAGTTATTGTAACGCAGTTTAATGTATCCTCAATTGGTTTTACAATGGCTCATGCAGCATTTGCCGGCGCTGCAATCGGAATGTTTGCCGGTATAAACTCAACTCTTGCAGCAATCGCAGCAAGTGTTCTTGTTGCCCTTCTTATAGGACCTGTAGGCGAATATTCAAAAATGTCAACTGACTCAATACTCGGAGTATTTTTCGGGATGACAATGGCCATTGCAATATTTTTCATAGCATACATGCAGTATCTCGGAATGGGGATGAGTGCAACCGCACTTCTATTTGGAGATGTAGTATCCCTTTACCGCGAGGAGATCTATGCCCTTGCAGGAATATCAGTAATATCAATAATATTCGTATATCTTTTCTATAAAGAGATATCAGCACTTATTTTTAACAGGAAAATAGCAGAAGCATCAGGAATACCTGTAAAACCTCTGTATTACGGCATTCTGTTTATAATAGCACTGGCAGTGGCACTCAGCCTTAATATCATCGGCGGTCTTCTTCTGTTTGTCTGGCTCGTAACTCCGGCAGCAGCAGCCTATCAGTTCTGCCACAGTTTAAAATCCATGTTTATTGTGGCGCCTGCAATAGCCGGCACTGTAAGTGTTATCGGAGCCCTTGCAGGTCTCGCCTGGTCTCTGCCGGTAGCTCCTCTGACAGCAATAATGATAACATCTGTATTTGTGGTGTCAATGATATTATCACCAAAAAGAAAAATATCATATCGTAAACCATATTAAATTATATTTCACACTATTCTTTATGAAAAGATTCGGTTTTTTTATTCCAGTATTCATAGCTGCAGTGCTCATCTGCTGCCCTGCAGTGAGTGCACTGGATGTCGTGTCCACAACCAGTGTGTTATGGGAGCCCGTTCAGTCCATCGGGGGGGAAAAAGTAACCTCCATTTATGTTGCAGATCCTACAATATGTCCGCATCTCCAAGGGGATATAATCAACAACAGGATACAGATGAACAGGGATTTTATCGCAGGAGCAGATCTCTTTGTAGCCCATAACAGCAGCGTTGACAAACAGTATGTGATTCCTCCGCTGAATGATTTCATGGAGGCAAATGACTACGGATCAATTAACTGGGTAACCCTGAAAAATCCGGATATGACATGGAACACCCCCGAAAATGCCAGACTGCTTGCCGAAGAGGTAAAAGGCTGGCTTTTAAGTGCTGATCCTGACAATGCATCATATTATGAAGATAATTATGAAAAATATCTTGAAAATATCGATACCGCTGACATATCAGCTGAGGAGGCAGAACTCATCTCAGGACAGGACGTTATCGTCATGATATGGCAGAAAGAACCGGCTCAGAAGTGGCTCGGCCTGAATATCGTAGATGTGTACGCTCCGGAATTTGTCCAGAACGGAGAGCTCACCGCTGCAAAACTTGTTGACAGGATACAGGAAAATCCTGAAAAATACAAAAATGTCCGGTATGTTATTGAGAATATGCAGTCAGGAGAGCTTGGCAAAGGTATCGAGGAGGCACTAAACGACATTGGAATCAATGCAGAGAGAGTAATCTTTACCAATTTCCCAAAATCCATCAGCGGTGTGGACACAATTCCTGATGTCCTCATATACAACAAAGGGCTTGTGACAGCAAAAGAGGCTTCCCCCGAACCACAGGAAACAAAAGGGACCGTAACAACAGAGATGCCAACACAAAAATCACCGCTGGAGCCTTTTATGATCCTGTCCGGAATTTTGGGTGCGGCTCTTGTGTTTATAAGAAAATAATTTTTTTGTTTTAAAAAATTTTTCCGATACTACAAGAGGCCGGTTTTTCAGACATAACCTGTCATGAAAATCTTCTGACACAGGATGATTTCGGGTGCGGGGATGCAGTTACGTTTTATGTGGGTGTTAAGCCTGAGTAATTAATGCCGGACAATATCTACCCAAATACTTTTTTTCAAGCCTCTTCCCTGCAAAAAGAACAAGTCCAATTAGATTTGCCAATATTTTTTTATATTATAAAATACAATTTTCAAGAAATGCTTTGGACAAATCCGAAATACAAATTCGGATCTGTCCACATGAGAAACTAATATGATCAAAAGAGAGGCGGAAGAAAAACTAAAGCAGCTTGCAGGCGGATTTCCGGCAGTATCTGTAACAGGGCCAAGGCAATCGGGAAAGACAACCCTTGTAAAGGCTGTTTTTCCAGATAAACCATATGTGCTCCTGGAAGAGCCGGACACACGAGCATACGCTTTGGAAGATCCAAGAAGTTTTCTGAAACAGTATGAAAAGACAGGAGCGATAATTGATGAGATTCAGCATGTACCTGAGCTTTTTTCTTACCTCCAGGGGATACTTGACACATCATCAGAAAATGGGAGATTTATCCTTACAGGGTCACAGAATTTCATGCTCTCAGAAAAAATATCCCAGTCGCTTGCAGGGAGGGTTGGAATTTTAAAACTTCTCCCTCTCTCGATGAGTGAATTAAAAGCAGCAGGTGTTGGTCAGAAAACATATGAGGGTTATTTGTTCAACGGTTTTTTTCCAAGGATTTATGGCAGTAGGATTAATGCATCGGACTTTTACTCTTCCTATGTCCAGACATATATTGAAAGAGACCTCCGGCAGATTAAACAGATAAAAAACCTCTCCACATTTCAGGATTTTTTGAAGATGTGTGCAAACAGAAACGGGCAGATAATAAATCTAACCTCAATTGGAAATGATTGCGGAATATCTGACAACACTGTAAGGGAATGGATTTCACTTCTCTCTGCGTCATTCATAATAATTCTTACAAGGACTCATCACAAAAATTTCAACAAACGGCTTATCAAAATGCCAAAACTCTATTTTACAGATCCCGGTCTTGCCGCATACCTTCTCGGGATACAGGACATCGAACAGGTGAAATACCACTCGCTGAAAGGAGGGCTTTTTGAGTCCCTGATTATTAGTGAACTCTTAAAATACAGGTTCAACAGGGCAAAGGAGAACAACCTCTACTACTGGAGAGATAAGGCAGGACATGAAATCGACTGCATAATTGACACAGGAGAAGATAATCCGGTGCCGGTCGAAATCAAGGCAGGAAGAACAGTAAATGACGATTACTTCAAAAACATCTCATACTGGAATAATCTTTCAGGCAATCCTCCAAAGAGATCTTTTGTTGTTTACGGCGGGGACAGCCCCCAAAACAGGAAAGCGGGCAGAGTTGTTTCATATGATGATTTAGGTCAGGTAATAGAGTTTTTGTGATCAAACAGGGATTAAAAAAAAACTTTTTTGAT
>JAFGWE010000031.1 GCA_016937345.1 Methanomicrobiaceae archaeon | reverse complement strand
TGATATTACACCACTTGTCGCAGCAGGAGGGGTATTTGGAATCGCAATTGCCTTAGCAGCACAGGACCTTATATCCAATTTTTTTGGAGGAGCTCTGATTGTTGTCGACAAGCCGTTTAAAATTGGGGACAGAATATTAATTGAAGGCCACCTAGGGGATGTAATATCGGTAGGCCCGCGTTCAACACGCCTTCAGACGCTTGACTATCAGCTTTTAACAATTCCTAACTCAAAAATATCAAACACAATTATCACAAACTATGCAATGCCGGATGTGAAACTGAAAGTAAAAATTCCGGTTTCCGTTGCCTATGGAAGCGATGTAAAACGTGTAAAAAAGATACTTTTTGAGATCTCTGATAATGCAATAAAAAACTCGGAGTATATACTTGATGATCCAAGACCAAATGTATATTTTCTTGAGTTTGGGGCTTCAAGCCTTGATTTTATGATGGTTCTTTGGGCAAAAAAATTCAATATGTCATGGGAGATAAAAGACCACATAAACTTTGAGATTGAACGAAGATTTGCAGAAGAAGGTATAGAGATTCCTTTCCCGCAGATGGATGTTCATATGAGGGAGTAATCTGACAAATTCAATTTTTATCTGGTTTATAGCCTGCTTTGTCAACAGTTATATAAAATGCGTTTAAAACCCTGATATCAATGTTGTATGCTTTTAAAAAGACACTGGCCGGATTACTATTCTTTACATTTATTCTTATTTTTTTGATATATCCGGCATCTGCTGATATAGACCTCACAGCAGCAGATTATAGCTCTGGTCTTTTTGAAAACAAACAGGATGCCGGGATATTTTTATACTCAAATTCAACAGTTTATTTCTTTTACAGCTCTCACTGCAGTGCATGCCAAAAAACACTCCCATACATAAAAGAGGCTGAAACAAGATACCCGGATGTAAAAATATATTATTACAATGTGGATCTGTCAAATAAAAATCTGACATTATTCTTTGATTTTGCAGAATATTTTAAGAATCCCTATCCTGCATATCCGATAGTTTATACTGGAGATTCCACTATACTTGAAGGCTTTAACGCAATCAGCGCAAATATTGAAGATATCTTTAAAGGCCTTGATGAAGATTTAATACCTGATCCCGATTACGAAAATAAACCGGCGGTGAAACCTTTGGAATACCGTCTGCCAACAGCACACAATGAAGAAAAAAAAGCAGATCTCAGTTTATATCTTGTCCTTTCAGCCGGGCTTTTTGACGGGATCAACCCCTGTGCATTTGCTGTTTTAGTTTTTCTGCTAATGGCATTAACAGCCGCCGGATCAAAAAAACAGATAATAATTCTTGGTTTTTCCTATATACTTGCAGTTTTTCTCTTTTATATTACAGCAGGCATCGGAATCATGAGTGTTGTTTCATTTACAGGGTTTTCACTTCTCTTTTCTCTTATTGCAGGAGCAGTTGCAATAGCCGCAGGTCTCATCAATATTGCAGAGGGTGTTTATGAAAAATCTCCAGTCTCACTTAGAATTCCCCTCTCATCAAAAGAGTTTATACAAAGTTTTATCAAAAAAGCGTCTGTTCCGGGAGTCTTTATTTTGGGAATTCTTGTCGGAATCTTTGAGCTTCCATGCACAGGAGGAATTTATCTTGCGGTATTGAGTCTTATCGCATCTGAAATGACAGTTTATGAGGGGATTTTATACCTGATAATCTATAATCTGATGTTTGTTCTGCCGCTTGCAATTATTGTCTCAATGGTATATCTGGGACTTTCACCGGCATCTCTTAACGAATTCAGAGAGAATCAGAAGAGAAAGTTTCGGATAATTCTTGGAGCAGTCCTTTTATTAATCGGATTTTTTATTCTCTTCTTAAACCTGATTTAAAAAAAGCATTGAGATATATTTTCTTCCTAAAAAAAATATTTACAGGTTTTTTCTGGCGTCTTCTATTGCATTCTCAAGCTGTTTTAAAAATTTTTTCCCGGCCTTCCGGGCTTTTTTTTCTATTCCCTCTCTGCCTTTTTCCGTTCCGATTACAGTACTTCCAAGGTTTATTACATTTTCAACCGCATTTTTGACAGAACCGGCGGTATCAGCAATTATTCTGTCAATGTCATCGTATCCGGCTTTATCTTCACTGCCTTTGGATTTATCATTTTTATTTCCGGAAGTCTCGCTATCAGAAATAGGGGCATCTTCTACCCATCTTCCGTTCTCAAAATGTCCTTTTTTTTCATCCATGTTTTTCTCTTATCGCTTTTATCATAAATAGATTACATTCCAAAAATAAGACTGATTCAGGTATCATCTTTCAATATGCCTTTAAGTGCCTCCAGCCATCCTTCATATTCAAATACTTTATAGAAAAGAACTATATCAATGATCAACGAAATTTTTCAGAAATTCAAGGATATCACCTTAAATCCGGTAGAGACATTCCGGAAGAGCCGTGATGAGGAATTAGGAACATCATTTATATATTTCCTTGTTGTAATTGCGGTTTACTGCATTTTATCGGGAATTGTAAGCATGCTCTTTATCGGGATTTTCAGCTCTTTTATGCCCGGAATGAGTACCGGGATGATCGCAGGATCATCGATTATGTTTGGCATTATTTCAATTATCACCAGTTTTATCTTTTCGGTAATTGCACTCATTGTGGGAGCAGTTATACTTCACATATTTGTCTATATTCTCGGTGGAAGAAAAGGAATTGAACAGACAATAAAAGCTTCAATCTATTCATGTACCCCTCTTGCAATTTTAGGATGGATTCCGGTTGTAAGCTTAATTGCCATTGTCTGGTCATTTATTCTTGAGGCTCTGGCAGTACGCGAACTTCATGAAATTTCAACCGCAAGGGCAGTTATTGCAGTACTGATTCCGCTGATAATTTTTATAGGAATCATAGTAGTTGCATTTATATTGTTTTTTACGATAATGGCTTCAGAAGGCCCGGTTATGATGAATGAAATGACTGTCTGATGACAAAAAACAGATAATTCTTTTTTTATGTAAAAAAAGCAAAAATATTTTTGGACTTTCAATTCTCTTTTGAGACGAATCCGGTTCTTATCAGTAAAATAGATAGTAACAATCCCAGAGGACATATCCATAAAGCAACAGGTGCCGTTGTCGGGGAGGGTGTTTTTGCCGGAGAAGATGTGGGTACAGTTGTCTGCTGCATCTGTGTTTGCTGTTCTGTCTGAGTCATAACAGGAGATGTGGGTACAGTTGTCTGAGCTGCCGTAACAGTAAACGCCTTTAAAAGGGTGGATGACGAACCGTATGAGTATTCGGAGTTTGTTGGAATGTTTAAGGTGTACTCACCTGCTGCCCAGCCGGTTGTATCCACATTAACACTCCATAAGCCTCCATTCTGGATTGTAAAAGGAGTTCTTAAAACCTCATTGTTTCCCACCTGTGCTTTCTTATAGAACACAATTTCACCTGTAAAACCTGCAGGAAGGGTACTTGTTCCGGATATTAAGAGAACAGATCCCGACTCAACAGAAGAAGGAGATTCAAAATTTATCACATAGCCGGATGAGATCCCAACCAGGCCAATAAGGAGCAAAGTTATGGCAATTGTTCTTTTCATATAATGATCAATGTAAAAAAATCATATAAACCTTCTCCAGGAAAAATTAATGAATAGGTTTTTTGCTTAAAAAATTGCAAAATAATGTCTGATGAGCGTGTTATTAAATATCTCAGATTTTAAGATACCCTTTGCAGTCTCACTTATCAGTGGAATTTTGTTTTTAATTTCAGGAATATTGTATTCGTACTCAGGTGCATCAACAGGGTATGTCCTTGTTGTGATAGGTCTGATTGTTGTTCTGTCTGCAATAAGAATGAAAAACGGCGTTTTAAAGGATGTAAAAGACGGAAGTCTGGGAGTATTATTCTTTGGAATTTTAAATCTTATCTCATTTGTATTCATACTTTCAGGAGTGTCTGAGACAGACACGGCCTTTCTTTCAGGCCTGATGGGAAGTGTCGCAGGAATTTTCGGAGGTTATCTGGGAATATTATACTCCAAAAGTGATTTAACAGAGAATTAAAAATAATTTTAAATATATAAGTGGCAGGATTTACTGCAGAGTTATAAAAGTGACACCCCAACCCCCTGTTTTATCACCGGTTTTTTGGATTTTAAGACAATATACACACTTTTTGATGAAACATTTATATAGTAGGCTGAATAGTATCATATATTATGTGCTTTTTGGACAAACTCAAAGGTTTCTTACTGAAACCAAAAGAGACTTTTAAATCCCAGAAGGATGAAAGTCTCGGTAAAGCCTACCAGTATTATGTTGTTCTTCTCGTGATCTTCTCAGTTCTTTATGGAATTGTGGCAATTTTTGCTGATATGAACTCATTGAGCCAGATAGCAGCAATGGCCGGAAATATGTTCGGTCCCGGATACGGGGACGCAATTCTTGCTTTTGGAGGTTTTGCAGCTGCGATGGACTTCTTCTTCATCTATATGATGTTTGTTTTTAGCCTCTTTTGGATCTTTGTCTCAGGATTTGTGCTCCACTGCTTCGTCCTGATGTTTGATGGTGAAAAAGGCTACAGAATGACCTTAAAGTCGATGTTCTATGCATATACTCCTTACCTTATCTTAGGCTGGATTCCTTTCATAAACATTATTGCACTCATCTGGACACTTATTCTTCAGATAATCGGTCTTGCCGAGTATCAGGAAATTTCAACAGGAAAAGCAGTAATGGTTGTGCTGCTTCCGATAATTCTCTTTGCAATAGGAATACTCCTGTTCGGAGTTGTAATTGCAGCTTTTGTAACGGGAATTATGTCCCTTGCAGGAATTGTTGCCTGATAAATTCATCTCTTTTTTTTCAGACATCCCCACAATTAATGGCAATATGTAATCAGAGGTTTTAAAACCCATAAAGTATATATTGCACAATTAAAATACAGGATTTTCCTGTTTAACCGGAGGTATAAAAAATGAGAGAGATGAAATTTTTTGCACTTATTACAGTTTCTGTAATATTTTTGTTGATGGCATTGCCTGCATCGGCTGTTATTATGGAAGAAACCTACAAAGGACAGGTTTCAAAGCTTGAACCATCAAAGAAAAGTCTTACAATGCAGGTAAGTTCTGTTTATGAGGGAGGCCAATGGGTAACCTTTGCAAAGTCCAGCCTTAAAAGCAACATTGTCGTTGGGACTACCTATAATCCTGACATATTTAATGATTTAAAACAGGGTGATCCCATTGAGGCCACAATCCTTGGAGGGCCCGGCGGGGAATGGATATCTGTCGGTAAGATTGGAACCGTCGGTTCCACACAATCGCCCCTTATTGCATCCTATGGTGATCCATCAAGACTGATATCTTATTTTTATCAGGGATATACAGTTAAAACAGAGTTAAAACCTGACTGTTCGTGGTGTGAGGGAACGACATGCACTGCATCTTCTGCGATTGTTTCACCAATACGTGATAATATGGTTGTTGAAACAAAAGAGATGTATCCGGGATATACCCATGTATTCGGATGGAACTCAGAATATCAGTATATTTTAAAGATAAAATTCAATTCAGGCAGGGCATCATCTGATCTCTGTCCGGGAACGGGAGTTATGGCAGGGCCTCAGGCAGTTTCTGACTTCACAATCTATGATACCCAGAGAAGCACAATCCTTGCATCAGAAGTTGACATAGCGCCTTCTGAAACCGAAATCACAACATTACTGCCAACGGAAACAGAAATTTTACATGCAACACCTGAAATGACTTCCGCAACACAGGCACCTGTGCCACAGCCGACACAGTCGGGATTTGGAATGGAGCTTTTTATTGCAGCAGGTCTTTTCGGCTGCATAATGGTTCTCTTAAGAAAAAATTAGACAATTACTAATATTTCTTAAATATTCAGCCGAATTTTTTTAAAAAAAAGGTTTTAATTTTAATTTTTTTGCGGGTAAATTTTTCATTATACCTTTACCATCTTATCATATACACCTTCCATAGTATACATCACAATCCCGTCGATCTCCCCGCTGCTGTCACGGGTGAATATGAACGAGTCCGCTGATTCCGGGGTTACAAAGAATATATCATTGCCTTCACAGAAGAGTTGGACCTTCTCATGCGGAACCGCAGATTCATAATACAGACCGTCTTCACCGGCAAATACTGTATATGCCCAGGTCTTCTCCCATACAGGTTCATATACGCCTATGTACTCTTCAGACTCCTCATAAGTCATAGGAATTGCTTCTCTTTTTATCTTCTGCGGAATATCATAAGGTTCAGCAAAGACTATTGCCGATAAATCACGCGGGAGTGTTGCCATAGGATTCCGGTCATAATTTGAGAGGAAAAGGATACTCACGTCCTCATCCGGGAAATACAGAGTATACGAAATAAATCCAAAGTTGCGACCGCCATGTCCGGTGACTGTCCGGTTTTTCATTACTGAAGTCACTATCCCGTAATCATTTCCGGTCATCGCATTGAGTGAGTCAGAGGTCAGAATCGCACCCGGTGAGTGGAATGCCTGCTCCCACAGGTAAAGATCTTCTGTTGTAGAATGCAGAGATCCGGCCCCCCAGGAATTATGGATGTTCTGAAGGTCGTAGTGGATGTGCTTTCCGTTCATTGTGGTATAACCGTCCGCACGCCCGGTAAAAACATCGCGGGCATTGTCCTGGCCGGTACTGTTCATACCAAGGGGTAAGAAGATATTCTCCTTTATATATTCGTCATATGACTGCCCTGATACCTGTTCAATGATGTGGCTCAGCGTAATGTAGCCATTATTGGAATATGTGTATCCCGCCCCCGCATCAAAGGTCAAAGGAAGCTTTATAAAACGCTTAACGAGCTCTGAAAGCGGTATATCAACCGGATCAGTCAGAAGAAATCCTCCGTCCGATTGTATCCCTGATGTGTGGTTCAGGAGATTGTATATCCGTATATTATTCCACGGGGTGGCATCCGGAATATACCAGGAGACCGGATCAGTGACATTCAGCCTGCCCTGCTCCTGGAGCTTCATTATCGCGGCGGCTGTAAACTGCTTTGTGTTTGAGCCGATTGGAAATACTGTCTGCGGGGTGTTTGGAACAGAGAATTCATAGTTTGCCATCCCATAACCTTTGGATAACAGCACATTGCTTTTCTTTGCAACCAGAACCGACCCGCTGAAACGGCCTGCACCGGCAAGAGCCTTCATGTATTCATCAAGGTTTCCTGAGATTGCTTCATCAGAATAACAAAGAGGTGCTGCATTTAAGGCGGTAATCTCATTGCCATTCTCTGCAGGCTGAGAAGAATTCATACACCCGGCTATAAAGATGATAAGAACAATAAGAAGTCCGATAAATTTCTCATCCATGTTTTACCCCCCGTATCTCCTGAATATACCATAGCGAGAACTAACTAATAATCAGGATATTATATGTGATTGGGGGGTTTGCAACATGAAATAATTTATGCCTCCTGCTAATCGTCTTATATTCAATCTTTACCAGTACCGCTCATAAACCGCCTCTATTATTGCACTTAAATTAAATAATAATGAATAAAGATAGAAGAAATCAAAAATGGATTTTTTTGTAGTCATAAACAGCATATTAGTTCTTTTTATCCTGATGGCGATAGGATATGCATCTTTTAAGGCAAAAATAATCGACAGGAGCGGTGCCAGGGGACTTTCATCCTTTCTTGTAAATATCACACTCCCCTGCCTTATTATCATATCAATGCAGATTCCTTTAAGTGAGGAAATTTTCGGAAATACAATGGAAATGTTTTTAATTGCCGGAATATACTATGCCCTTTCATTTTTATTTGCCATATTAGTTCCAAAATTTCTTGTAAAAAATGATCTCGAAAGAGGGGTTTACAGATTTATGCTTGTGTTCTCAAATCTCGGGTTTATGGGGATTCCGGTTACAATAGCAATGTTCGGGGAGGGGGCAGCGTTTTATACATCTCTTTTCATGCTCCCGTTCGGCCTTTTGGTATTCTCTGCAGGCATTCTTATGTTAAGGCCTGATATGGGCCGGTATTTTGATCTAAAACTCTTTATAAACCCCGGGATTATTGCATCACTAACAGGGCTGATATTTTTCTTTGCGGGGTATACAATACCTGATCCTTTCTTTGAGGTGATTGACATTTTAGGATCTCTTACAACTCCTCTTGCAATGGTTGTTGTAGGCGCACTCCTTGCAGCAATGCCTTTCTCAGATATGTTTTCGGACGTCAAAATCTATGTAATGTCAGCATTCCGTCTTCTTATAATCCCTTTTGCCCTGTTCATTCTGCTAAGACCTTTTGTTGATGATCCTTTAATTCTTGGAATACCTGTGATTCTTGCCGCAATGCCGGTTGCAGCAAATGCTGTACTCCTCGCAGAAGAGTACAATGTTGACTCAGATGCGGCTTCAAAAGGAGTTTTTATATCAACACTTATGTGTGTTATAACAATTCCTGTAATAGGCATATTACTCTTATAAAAGAAGGAATACAATTTTTAAGCCTTTAAATATTTTACCTGAAATTGAGAGATGATTTTTAAAACAGCATTAAAAAAAAGTATTTTGTATCCGGGATTTTTTTAAAATTATTACCATTTATTTAAGATACAGGCCGTATATTTTTCCTTTAATCAACTTTTTTCCCGATTTTGATGCCTTAATTCCATATATTCACCAAAGGACTCAAATACCGAGATTACGGCAGGCATTACAACTATTGCACCTATTAGCGAGAATCCAACTGTTATGACAGTGACCGTTCCAAAGTTCTGGATAATCGGTGATGTTGACAGGATAAGTGCCGAGAATCCGAATACTGTTGTAAGTCCTGATACGGACACAGCAGTTCCAATCTTCTGAATGGCAGTCTGAATTGCGGTTATCTTATCCTCACCTCTTGCTTTTTCCTCCTCAAACCTCTCCATAATAAGAATTGTGTACTCCGATGCAACACCTATCGTCATAGCACCAAGGGTTGCTGTTAAAAGCGAGTATGTAAGGCCGAGTGAGTACATAATAAGCCCGTTCCAGCCGACAATCATGACAATCGGGACAAGAGGTGACACAGCAGCGAACTTTCTGTATATAAGAAGCAGAAATGCGAATATCAGTATAAAGCCAAGATATGTCATCGTGTTCTTTGAATTGCTGATTCCGTCGATTATATGCGTAAACATCATCATCTGTCCGGTATATTCCGCTGTCATTCCGGGATGCATGACATACCAGTCGAGATCTTTCTGCATGTCCTTAATCAGCTCCTGTGTTGCCGGAATCGATATGTCTTTCATTGAAAACTGGATGACAGACTCCATGTTTCCTTTTACATAATTATTCAGTGTACTTTCAGGAATCTTCTCCCAGACATCTTCAATTTCATTTTTATCCGTCGGAAGAACGCCGTTATTGTATAACCTCAGATAAGTCGCAATGCTTGTAACGCCTGTTAAGTCATCCTGTTTTTCCAGTGCATAATCACCAAACCCGTCAATCCACCGCAAAGTTTCAGGATCTTTTATCGAATCAGCCTTGATAAATGTCGTAATAGTGTTTGTGGAGCCTATAACGCTTCCCAGTTTGTCCATCGATACCTTGGCAGGCATGCCCTGGGGAACCATTGCATCCTCATCCGTATCAATTATCACCCTTTCATCAAGCTGTATTCCGACAAAGGCAAGCATGAAGAGCAAAATTAAAACAGGGACTGGATTTTTCGCAATCTTCCCTGCAAGACCACCAAGAAGAACATCATACTTCTCCATTAAAGAGCCCTTTGTGCCCTTTTTTACGACAGGCTTCTTTTCACATCCCTTCCGGTCAGCCGGGCATGATTCCATTTCATCCAGAGAATTAAGATTGCCTTCTTTTGGCCTGTATTTGATAATCGTTGCAAATGTCGGGACAATTATCATTGCCGAGACATAGCAGCAGATAATTCCTATGATACATATGGTTCCAAAATCAGCGACCATCGGTGCAGGTGCAAGAATGGAAAGAGCCAGAAATCCAAGTCCGGTTGCAATCATTGCAAGCATAATCGCGGGCCCTGAACTCGTAATGGTCGTAAATACAGCATCTTTCATAGGGGATTTTCTGATCTCCTCATCAAACCTGGAGTGGAACTGAATGGCATAATCGATTCCAATTCCTATTAACACAGGAAATGCTGCAATTACAATGGTGCTGATAGGAATTCCTGCAAATCCCATTACACCAAAAGTCAGGATAATCCCGCAGAAAACGATGAAGACAGGAAGCATTCTGTATCTGACATGACCGAACAGAAAGACCATTGCAAGGATCATCAGAAGCATTGCAAGACCGATAAGTGTTCCCATGCTGCTGTTCATATCCTCCTTCATCTCAACAGAAAATGCCGGACTTCCCGACGGGGTCACTGTTATACCTGCAGGCGGCTGGGAGAATGAGAGAAGTGAGTTTATACTGTATACAATGCTCACCTGTGAGTCATCTGATAGCCCTGTTTCAAGAGGAATGGAGACAAGAGTCATCGTCTTTGACGGAACAAGCCTGCTGACAGAACTTTCCGGTGCCGAATTCAGTATTGAAGCTATCTCCGCCTTGTTCTGCGGCAATACCCCGCCGTTTAATGATTTCAAAAGATCAGGAAGCCCTGTTACACCGGCGACATATCTCTCATTTCTTATATCCTCTTCAAGACTTTCGAGATAACTGACAACATCGGGAGTTGTAATATCCGCTCCCTCTACAATGAGAATTACAGAATCTGAACCGAATTCATCTGTATAGTGAAGCATAAGAGAACCGACAGGCTTGTCAGTATCAAGATAAGTCTCGGTGCCGGTCTTCATTACAGTAAGTCCGGCGCCGTAAACCGCCATTAACATTACCGCGATGACAAGACCTGCAACGACAAACGGTCTTTTATTGATTGTGTTTGCAATAAATTCAAAAGGTGATTTCAAAATTACCATCCTCCGGCCT
The DNA here is from genome assembly GCA_016937345.1 of Methanomicrobiaceae archaeon. Lineage (GTDB taxonomy): Archaea > Halobacteriota > Methanomicrobia > Methanomicrobiales > Methanomicrobiaceae > Methanomicrobium. The sequence continues at coordinate 30,152 of JAFGWE010000031.1, read as the reverse complement.
GAATAAAGTATAATATGATTTCATATTTTCAGACCTTTAAAGAAGAATATCTACTAAATATTTCATTTTTATCAGGAATAATAGTTTTTGTAGCAGAAAAAGCGATATAAGATTCAGAAATATAATCAGAGATAATTCCGGCTGTAATTTTTGCTGCAAGCCTGATATCATCATTATTGAAAACATCAATCCCCTGATCATCTGCATAACGGTGAAGCCTGTTTCTGTCACAGATTTCAAATGTATCCTGATTATTCCATTCTGACCGGTTTACTGCATCATTTATCCTTTCAGATAAAGATACGGAAATTCTGCCCTCATTTAAATACATAATATGCAGAAATTCAGTAAAATGGAGATAAAACTTTGGAGGTATAAATCCTGCATCCTCCCATATTGCCATTGTCTCCAGACAATTTTTTTCAATGCTTAAATGACCATTGCAGGAATCTGTCTCTGTCTTCATCCAAAAAACCTCTTTTTAACCAAAATACATCTAAAAATTATCTTGATGCAACCCATTTTTATGAAATATGGTTTTTAATATTCAATCTTTGCAGCTTCTCATAATTAATCCACAGAAAAGTGGCTTTAACAGACAGAATCAGATACTGTCTTTCTGAGAACTTTTGTATATTTTAGAGAGGCCGGATATTAAAAGATCTACAACCAGAGGAGTTTTTATCAGTTAATGATACTATTTTATCAATAGAAAAATTATTACGGATATCTTCGCAAAAAAAAAATCGAAATACCCTCACGGAAAAAAAGGAAATTATCTTTGTGGATTTCAGACCATGCATTTTTTATGAGAGCACAAATTTTGATCTCTCATTCAGGGTGATTTTTCTTTTTAGAAAAACAGGCGAAATTTCAGATTGGTTGAAATTCTTTGCATGTCATAATTCATTATTGAGGTCCGGTCAAATGAATGAATTTTTTGACTTATCTTTTTTGCTGCTTAAAATTTATATCGAAGGAACACCTGATTATTTAATTGAAACTTTCGGAGTTGTAAATGTTTGAAAAAGTATTAGAGACTCTTAAAAAACTTGGATTTACCGAATATGAAGCCAGGGCATATATCTCACTTGTGGGTTTCGGGATGGCAACCGCACGTGAAATACATGAGCACAGCGGCGTTCCGCAGGGAAGAATCTACTCGGTATTAAGAAGTCTTTCGGATAAAAATTTCATAGAGGTACAGGACGGAAATCCCTCATACTACTATGCCGAAAATCCGAATGCAATACTTGGAAGGCTGAAATCAGAAATAAATGAATCAATAGACAAATCATCAGAATATCTTTCTAACCTTCATCTGGACTCAAGGCCTCCGTCGATGTTATGGGCAATTCATTCGGAATGGGGTATTAAAAACAGAATAAAAACGCTCATTCAAAATGCCGATAAGGAAATTTTTATTGCAGTACATGATTATTCCTTCTTCGGGTGGATACTGCCGGAGATAAAAAAGGTTAAAAAAAAGGTCAATGTTGAGATTTATGCAAAAAACAAAGCTGATTTCACCGGAACAAATCTCAGAGTAAGTGAGTTCAGCGATAAAATGAACTCTCTTGAAAGAGAGATTGCAGCAATAGTGAATAAGGATCTGCCAACCCACCATGCAAAGCTGGTTTTGATAATTGACGAATCGACAGGTTTTTTCATAGGGGAAACACAGGGAAAAATCACAGGAACGGTAATTCAGATTCCACAGTTTGTATACATGATAAAAACCATGATGAAGATGCTTGAAAATGATTGATAACAAAAACGGTCAAGAGTTATGGAATTAATTTCTGAGGATTATAAAAAAATAAGACAGATATCAGAAAAGATGAAATCTTTTCAGAAAAAGGGTGAGCTTGGTCGTTTTCTGGCAGAAGAACTTCTAAAGTACCCGATGCACGATCTTCAGAGAATCTCCGCAAGGGCAAGGGATGAGATAGAGATACTTCCCATGCCTTACAGGGAAAAACTGAGACCACATGCAAAGGAATGGTTCTTCGGACGTTACCACAGGCTTATTCTCAGTTACAGGCAGGGCGAATTTGATGGAAACAATGCCCCCATTAGAGATCCAAAGACATATCTTGAATACTGTGACATGATTCCAAAAGGCTGCTTTGATGAAAAAAAAGATAAACACCGGCTTGTTGAATTAAAAAAAGCGCCCTTCTATGATCTGTTCTACTACCTTCTGTGTGCATATGCGATGTTTGTTGCAGATGAACCGGGGCATCCCGTAGGGACTCCGTTTCCGGGCGGTTTTGAGGTTACAAAGAATGAAAACGGATATTTCTGCCCGATACGGGATAAGGAGGAGGAGATTTTTCATTCAATATGCAACTTCTGTCCTGCAAAACAGGACGAAAATAACCTATGAGAACATATAAAATGTAATTTTCCTTAAATTCCCAAGCAAATAAATATTTTAAGCCGGTCCCGCCCAACCCTTTTTCATAGAACAATTTATGATTTCTATAATCATACATTTATAACAGTAATATGTACAGGCCTCAATTGAATCCCGGAGAGGAGATAGTCAGAACTTCGCCGGATGTCACTGTTAAAAACGCTCCTTTTGATGCACTTCTTACTAACAAGCGGATTATTTTTGTAAAAAAAACTGATGATCTCTACGAGAAAAAAGAGCTTGTATTTCCCTTAAATTTGATCAGAAGATTTGAGCCGAGAGCCGATCAGGCAGGAACTCCAACAATTGAATTTTCAATTCAAAAACCTGGAGGGGATCTTGGAGATCTTATTCTAAGATTTACACAGACAGGCGATTACCGCTATTCGGAAAGGGATGAATGGATTGAAAAACTGAAAAGAATTGTCCCGCCCGAGCTGGAAATGCAGCCAAAAGGCCCTGTTTTTCAGACAAAAAAAAGTGAACCGGAACCGTTATTTCAGAAAAATTACGGAAATATTCCCACAATACAAAATCAGGGATATAATGCACCGCCGCCTGTACAACAGGAATACCCTCAGATGCATCAAAATACAATGCCTCCCCGACCGGAGCCTTCGGAGCATATGAGACCTCCCTTACATGAGACAAGAAACCCGTATGAACCGGCAGGGTATTCTTCTTCGGGTGTCCCGCCAGCCGGAAGTCCTGGCGGTATACGGCCGCCGGGTTCACCCGGGGCAACCCCCGTTATTTCTGATAAACCATCATTCTGCCGTTTCTGCGGATATAAAATACCTCCCGGATCAATGTTCTGCCCTTCATGCGGCAGGAAAACTGAAGCACAAACTCCGCCACCACAACAGGATTTTGCAAGGCCGCCTCCGCCTCCTTCAGCACAGCATCCGCCGGTACCGCCGCAGTCTGCTGTAAAAAACCCTTATGCACAAAACCAGAGAAATTCCTATGGTCCGCCTCCCGCCGGTTTCAGTATTGCAGACGATCCTGCAGTTATTAATCAGAAGAAAGGAGGGAGACAGAGACCCCCTGCCCCGCCAAGAGCTCTGAAAAATGAGCAGAAAGCATACCGCGCTGCCGAAAAACAGAGATTGAAAGAGGCGAAACAGGCTGAAAAAGAGCATAAAAAAGCTGTTAAAAAAAGAGGCGGGAGTTATGATCCCTATGCATATAAGGAAAGCAGAATTCCGGAGGGCCTTCCAAAAATTATCGGAATAGTTGCTGCAGTGGTCGTTATTTTAGCATTTGTCCTCTTTGCCGTAAACAGCGGAATGCTTTCAGGCTCCGGCTCTACACAGGCGCCATCCTCAAACACCGGAACACAGTCATCTGAATCTGAATCTGCAGCCGGATACACTCCCGGAACAACAGCAGTCTCCAATAACTTTGGAACATGGCATATCCAGATAATTTACTCAGGCCAGTGGTCAGGGAGCTACACTGTAAACGGAGTAAAAACAACAATAACAGATGATGACGGACTGAGTGAAATTTTCGGATACAAGGATATTCTGCTTAACAACCCTTCCGGAACAATTGAAGTGACAGCAACAAAAGATGATGGCGGAACAGGAATATTAATGGTCGATATCATAAACCAGAAAGGACAATATGCAGCATCTGGAAGTACGACTTCCTCATCTTCAACAGCAGCCGTATCAGCAGCTGTATCATAGGAAAAAATTAAGATTCAACAATCACTTTTTTTTTATATTCGGCACATAACTAATTAGAAATATCCGGAGTCTTTTAAAAACATGTACAAACTCGTCCTTCTTCGCCATGGTGAGAGCGAATGGAACAAGGAAAACCGTTTTACGGGCTGGACTGACGTAGACCTCTCTGAAAAGGGGCATATGGAGGCGCATTTGGCCGGAAAGCTTCTCTTAAAAGAGGGCTACACATTTGATATGGCATATACATCCGTTCTTAAAAGGGCAATCAGAACACTCTGGATTACCCTTGATGAAATGGATCTTATGTGGATTCCGGTTGTCCGCTCCTGGAGATTGAACGAACGCCATTATGGTGCGCTTCAGGGATTAAACAAGGCAGAGACTGCCAGAAAATACGGTGACGAACAGGTATTCATCTGGCGGAGAAGCTATGTGACAGCACCACCTGAGCTGACACAGGATGATCCGAGAAGTCCCGGAAACGACAGACGATATGAAAATCTTTCCAGAGATGAGATCCCTCTGACAGAATGCTTAAAGGACACTGTTGCAAGGTTTCTTCCGGTATGGGAAAAAGAGATAGGGCCTGCCATAAAATCAGGAAAACGTATTCTGATTGCCGCACACGGAAACAGCATAAGGGCACTTGTAAAAATTCTTGACAATATCTCTGACGATGAGATATCGGAAGTCAATATTCCGACAGGTGTCCCTCTTGTCTATGAATTAGACGAAGATCTAAAGCCCATACGACATTATTATCTTGGTGACCAGGAAGAGATAAAAGCGGCAATGGATGCCGTTTCAAAACAGGGAACCGCAAAAAAACAATAGAATTACTTTTTTAAAGATTATAAAAAAAATTAAGAATACAAGAGAGAAAATGGATCTTTTAATATCTTAATTTTATTTAGAAATTGGTTATCATAAAGAGATATTCCTTATACAGATTATATATTCTGCTGATCTCTTCACGGATAAATTCAGTTCCGGGAATTCCAAATATCTTTTTCCCCACGTTTTCAGAGTTAGCAGCGGTATTTAATGCACCTGAATCCGGAGCCTGGGTTTCAGTCTGAATAACATAAGTGGGGGCGGCAGTTGTCGCGGTTGGTGCTGGTGTGTCCTCATGGCTTACGACAATGTAGTCCTTTTTTGTAATAGTTACAGAGCCCTGATCATTTGTAACCGTAAGCGAAACGTCATAGCTTCCCGCATATGCATACACATGCTCGGGATTTACCGCTGTGGACTGCTTATCATCTCCAAAATCCCAGTATCTTGATTCATACAGGTTATAGCCTTTTGATATATCAGTAAACTGAACTGTCAGAGGGTTTTCACCGGAAGTAGGTTTTGCCGTAAATCCGGCGGTTATATTGGGCGTTACTCTGATATAATCCAGTTTTTCCTCAGTGTCGGACTCACCGCCTGTTCCGATCACAGAAAGTTTGACGGAATAGTTTCCTGCTATATCAAAAGTGTGTGTAAAAGTCTCTCCACTACCTGATATTCCGCCTTCTATCTCCCATGCCCACGAAGAGACAGCACCGGAAGACTCATCTGTGAATTCCACAGTTAAAGGAACAATGCCTGACTTTTTATCTGCTGAAAAATCAGCAGATACTGTCGGGTTTTTTACAGTTATCTCCTTTTGGGTAACATCCGAGTCTGTTCCTCTGGTAACCGTAAGTATTAAAGAATAAGTACCGGGGGTTTCGTATGTGTGGGAATCCTCAGAGATCGATGAGTGTGCAGTAGTGTCTCCCCAGTCCCATTCAAGATTGTGAGGGCCTACTGTTGTATCCACAACAGAGACCTCTAATGGCGCATATCCGGTTTTTGACGCAGGGGTTATCGAGAACTCCGCATCAAGTGACGGATAAACAAGCATAATATTTTTTTCAGTGAATAATGTTGAATTATCACTCATAGTTAAAGTAAGACCAACACTTTGTGTCAGATCACCTGATGTCTCATATATAAATGTGTGGGTTGGATTTTCTGCTGTACTGGTGGAGCCATCCCTGAAATCCCAATACCATGAAGTTATAGTTAAATCACCAGTATTTGAAACAGTGCCTGTAAATTCAACCGAAAGCCACTCTGAATCCTCTCCCTGCACAAATGAAAAATCAACCGTTGCCGCAGATGAAAAGCCTGCCAGAAGAGCCAGTAAAAAAAATGTGATAATAATCCTGAGTCTCATATTTAGTCACTTCCGAAAATTGCAAAACTGCTCTCTCCCGAAGATATAAAGACATAAAATCCTACCAGAGCAATAAAGGCAGGAATTAAGGCTGCAATAAAAGCCTGAGTCAGTGAAAGATCATATGTCTCTTTCAAACCGGTAATCTGAAGAATGAACACCCAGAATGGCACGATAAAAATTCCTGCAACCGGTATTACTCCTCCGGCAATAAATGCAGTGCAGGAATACATTGCAATTCTTATTCCGTCATTTATCTCACTCCTGAATCCCAGGATTCCCACGCTGAAATGCAAAAGTGCCCCGTATATCAGAGTCAGGACCGAGAATAAAAGAACAATCTCCACAGTAAATAAAAATATTGTGCCAAACTCTGCAAAAGAACTGAAAACCGGATATGTTTCAGGACTCAGTGATTTGGCGTACCAGTTTAAAAACAAAATATTTCCAAGCGCAAATATAAGAAGTGAGATTATAAAAGGCGCTATCGCATCAACCGCATCCTGACCCCTGGTATTCTGAAAAGCTCGCGCCGGAGATGTGATAAAACCAACAATTCTTCCTGCAACGGATTTTTCATCAAAAAGAGGAGCACCTTCCCTCTTTCCGAATATATCATCGCCTGCAGGCTTTCTTCGCTTAGGCGTCTTTTTAACCCTCACCCTCTTTTGATGACTCCTTCTCTTTACAGGCGCAGGTGCATAAAAACCGTCGTCAAAAGACCCTTCATCTCTCCCGTAAGGCTCTGAATCGATAATTCCGCCGGCAGACCCTGATAAGCCCGGATTTCCATGCACAGGAGTTCGGGCAGAATATGATTGCCCGACAGGAGACCCGCAGAACCCGCAAAATTTTAAGCCTGAGGAAACCGGATTTCCGCATTTCGGACATACACATGAATTATCTCCAAATCCCGGCGGCTTTGCGGAAAAACCGCCTTCAGGGGGGATTACTCCTGTCTGCGGGGCGCATTCTGCTCCTGTCGGCCTGTAGAGGGATTCAACACTACCGGTGGCAAGAATGTCCTGGATTGCACGGACCCAGGTTTCACGCTCACCCCACCGGTTTTTATCATACCATTGTGAAAATTTAAGAACCATCCGCCTTATACTGCCGTTCTGGGCTTCGACAAGAAGGGCAATTGCAGGCTCGCCCTGTTCACCGGATTCACCCTCGGCACTTCTTACAGAACCAAGCGGAATTGATGACGGTTTGTTCGGACGGTTGGGATCTGTCAGCGTAATCTTCTCATTTGTTAGAGATGCAGTAAACTCCTGTGATTTAACTACAATATTTGCGGCTGTCAGAATTGGAGCCCCCGGACTTATTACCGGTGCCTGCCCTAAACCTCCGCTTTTCCCAAAAGTGCCGGGCTGCCCCGGATATCCCTGGGCTTCGGCTGAAAATCCAAAAGAAGCGGGTTTTGGTGCATTGCGGACTGTCATCTGGCAGTCCGATATAACACCTTCAAGAACTTTTTTCAGCTGATCCCGTTCTTTATCGCGGATTCCGGCAAATTCCTGTGTAAATGAGAGTACCATCTTCTTCTGGGAGCCGTCAGGTGCGGAAAGCGACAGCTTTAGCACAGGATCATCTGCAAAGTTTTTACCCCCGGAAACAGAGCGGACTACCTGAAGCGGAACAATAACAGGAGCTTTTCTCCGGTCTTTATCCTCAATTAAAATAAGCCTCTTATTCGTCAGAAATAATCTGAACTCTATTGATTTTACTTCAATATTTGGTATTTCGGCAAGAACTCCTTCATCGCCGGCCAAATCAGGAAGATACGTTGTGATCACCCATTTCTATTATCAGAGATATGAAAGGCTGCTGCCCTTTCATGCGGTTATTTTAGATCGTGTCAGATGAGCAGTCTGATACATATTAAGTATATCTGACTTTTTTAAATCAGAACTGCTTCACATCCTCTTCTCAATTTATTATACTCTTTGGGAATTATGAATACATTTGTATTTATTGATAAAATGATTTGCCGTTGAAAACAATGGAATAACCCGTTTTTTAGCAAGGCACAAAAGAGTAATACATCAGATATCCGGAAAAATTCGTATATTTGCAGGATTTTATCCCGGTGCCTGTAAATCACCTTACACTCAGCAATGTATATCTTTTTGGAAATAGATTAAGATTATTATGACGGGGAACAGGTTAGGTCTTATTTTAATTGCAATAGCCTCTATCTGCGCATTATCGGCTCCTGCCGGTGCTGTCGGCGGGGATATGGGATGGTATACAATACACTGCAATATTAATGGCGCAAGCGTTTATTTCGACGGGAGTTATATGGGACAGACAGCCGGCGGAGTGCTTTCGGTCGGAGTATATTCCACAGGAACACCTTATTCTCAGGTTTCTGTGCAGAAATCAGGATATTATACAGCGACAACAAATCTTCCGGCAACACCTTCTGCAGGGGAGACAGCTAATGTTTATGTGACGTTAAATCCGATGCCGACAACAAGCCCAACAGGCACTGATACCGGAGGACTGTACATAACAACCTCCCCCACAGGCGCAAGAATCCACTTAAACAGCGTCTATCAGGGAGTGTCCCCCTTATCACTTTCAGGATTAAGAACCGGCACATATACTGTTGAGGCAGAGATGGACGGTTATGAGGCGTCAACAACAAGCGTCTATGTCTCCGGAGGATATACCCAGAACGTCTTTTTAAGCATGGTTTCACCAGGGTCGGTCTCGGTCACCTCAAATCCAACAGATGCCTATGTTGCGGTAAATGGAAAAACAGTCGGAAAAACACCTTACGTAATAACCGGTCTTTCATCAGGAGACCATGAGATAACGGTCTCCAAAAACGGCTACTACAACTACAAAAAGACTGTTAATGTAGTTGAAGGAGCACAGCTGTCAGTCTATGCAGTTCTTGATCCGATTACAACAAGCAACGAGATACTTGTAACGTCTGAGCCACCCGGAGCAAAAATCTTTTTAGACGGGGTCTATGTCGGCGAGACGATGGATGGTGCTTCATATCCGGTTCAGAATGTTGCGACAGGACAGCACCAGATAAAACTTACACTGGCAGGATATCCTGAATACATAACATATGTAACCATGACAGGCGCACAGATCAGTGTCTTCGCCGAGATGGGAACAACTCCGTCTGTAACAACAGGTTCAATTGCAGTATCCTCAACACCTCAGGGTGCAATGATCTACATTGATGATGTTTATACAGGAGTGCTTACGCCGTATACAAAAACTGATGTTTCACCCGGGGAACATACTATAATGCTTCGTCTGTCCGGATATCAGGACACGTATTCAAAGATTACAGTATATGCAGGACAGACTGCCACACTTACAATGGGCCTTGCATCAACAGGTTCGGGCGAAAGCCCGACACCTGTTCCAACACAGTCATCTCCCGGATTTGCAATTTTACTCTGTGCATCAGCAATATTTGCGGCATACATCCTGATAAAAAAAGAATGAAAAATTCTCTTTTACTCATTTCATAAATTACTGATTTTTTTCTGAAAACAATCTTTTGCATATAAAAAATACGGCTGCAAATCTCACCCGCAAATATAATACCTGTAAGAGAGATCTAAAAGTTAGACAGCGGGGGAATGATTTTTGCCGGAGAAAAATTATGACAAGAAAGGTTACAGAATACTGAATCCCGAAGAAAAACAGGTTATTATCGATAAAGGAACGGAGCTTCCGTTTAGCGGAGAGTATTTTGACTCTTTTGAGGACGGAATATACACATGCAGGAGATGCGGCGCAATGCTCTACTCATCAAAGGACAAGTTCAGATGCGGATGCGGATGGCCTTCGTTTGACGATTGCATCAAAGGCGCAGTAAAAACTATAAAAGACTCCGACGGAGTCAGAACTGAAATTGTGTGTGCAAACTGCGGTGCACATCTGGGCCATATATTCGAAGGCGAACACTTAACACCAAAGAATATCAGGCACTGTGTGAATTCAGTCTCTCTTTATTTTGTACCCGAAGATAAGGTGAATTATAAAAAAGCCTTCTTTGCAGGCGGCTGCTTCTGGGGAGTTGAATACTGCATGGAAAAAACAGATGGTGTTATTGCAACATCTGTCGGTTACATGGGAGGAAATACACTAAATCCTGTTTACACTGATGTATGTACAGGTAAAACCGGCCATTGCGAAACTGTCTTTGTATGCTATGATCCGGTGAGATTAAGTTACGAAACACTTGCAAAACGGTTTTTTGAGATTCATGATCCAACACAAAAAAACCGGCAGGGCCCTGATATCGGGACACAGTACAGGTCTGCAGTTTTCTATACAGATGAGGAGCAGAAAAAGACAGCATTAAAACTGAAAAAAATACTTGAAGAAAAGGGTCTTTCTATCGCAACCGCAATTGAAGCGGCAGGGCAATTCTGGAGGGCTGAAGACTATCACCAGCAGTATTTCAAAAACAGGGGAATAAAACATAACTGCAGCATTTCTGTCTTTAAATGGAATGAATCTTAAAGAGCCTGTCCGTTTTATGCGGTTTAATATCAGTCAGATTTAATTATACCAAAAGAATACTTTTTAGCCTTGAGAAATGGAGAAAAAAGGAGAGGAGAACATTACAAATAAATACAGAGTTCTTCTCTTTACAATCGCACTTGCGGCTTTTATGGGCTCTCTTGATGTTACAATAGTCAATATCGCCCTTCCTTCAATATCATCAGGTTATGGTATATCAACCGGACTTGTAAGCTGGGTGTCCCTCGCGTACCTTATTGTTCTAAGCAGTTTTATGCTTATATCAGGAAAAATTGCGGCAAACTGCGGATATAAGAGAATATTTCTTTGGGGATTTGTAATATTTTCAGCAGGCTCACTCCTCTGCGGTCTTTCTCCTTTACTTTTCAGTGCTTTTTTACCTCTCATTTTTTTCAGGGTTTTTCAGGCTCTTGGTGCATCTGTAATGTCAGCCCTTGCCCCGGGAATGGTTGCACTTTATCTTCCTGAAGATATGAGAACAAAGGGCCTTTCATTTATTGTCATTATGGCCTCGGCAGGAGTTGCAGCCGGACCTTTTCTCGGAGGTATTCTGACAGAGTATGCCGGATGGAACTGGATTTTTCTGATAAACGTGCCTGTTGGAATCTTTGCAGTGATCTGCGGATTACTTTTAATTCCAAAAGACTGCATAAGAATGAAGCTTGAAGGATTTGATATTGAAGGCTCATTTTTGATTTTAATATCACTTTCAGCCGGCATATTTGCGATAAACATGGGCAAAGAGCTTGGATGGGGATCATTAATTATTACCGGAACGGCCGGGCTCTCAGTTATATCCCTGATATTATTTTATCTAAATGAGAAGAGGCACAAAAATCCGCTTCTTGAAATAGGGATTTTTAAAAACAGGGCCTTTTCTTATGCAAACTCTGCTGCGGCAGTAATAATGCTTGTATTTACGGGAGCATCATTTCTCTTTCCTTTCTACCTTGAATACATTGAGGGACTCAGTCCCTCGGTGTCCGGAATGATACTCATAATACCATCCGCTGCCATGATTGCAGGAGGTTTTATTGCGGGAGCATCCTCTGATAAGGCAGAAAGCGCAAAACTTTGCATAATATCATCCGTTCTATGCGGGATATCCTTTATCCTCTTTGCAATGCTCTGCGGGGACGAATCATATCTCTTCCTTTTTACAGGACTATGTCTTCTGGGACTATCTACCGGGATGTTTATTCCTGCAAACAGCAGCCTCATATTCTCACATTCAGAGGCATATGAGACAGGGGTTGTATCGGCACTTATGATGACAGTAAGAGACACCGGTGCATCATTTGGTATTGCAGTCTTTGAGATGGTATTTGCGGCAGTTATCTATTCCGGGTTATCAGCAGCAAAAGTCTCTTTTTATGCTCCCGAAGTCATGAACACAACAGTTCTCGCAGAAGGCTTTAAGTACACATTTCTTGCAGGTGCAGTAATCTGCACTCTTGCAGTTGTTTTTTCATTCTATGCAAAAATGCCGGAAAATAAATCATTTCCCAAAAAATAAACATGATTTTTTAAAAAAATCTATTCAGAATAAACCTTTTCAGGAATATCAATTCCAAATTTTGCTCCTTTCCCGTAAATTCCTGTTTCATGGATTTCAAGGCCGGTGATCGACAGAATCTCTCTTATAAGAAACAAACCAAGACCTGTATTTTTCCCATAGCCCTGCCTGAATATGATGTTTTTCTCTTCATCTTTTATTCCGACACCATTATCCTCATATATGAGCCTTATCCCGTGGGGGATTTTTTCATAATATAATGATATTTCAGATATTTTTTCACCGTGCCTGACTGAATTTTCAATGAGATTGTAAAAAACCTTCTCAAGAAGAGGATCGGCAAATATTTTCAGATTACGGCATCGGTTTACAATTTTTATCCCCTTCATATCAAGACTTTTTTCTGCCGTTTTTACAAGGTCTGTTACGCTCTGCCATCCGGGGGCTGAAACTCCAACGTCCTGATAATCCCTTGTAAAACATATCTGGTGATATATCGTATCCGCCGCAGCTTTTTGTTTTTCAAGAAATACCTTCTGCTCATCGTTTTCGGAGATATTTAGTGATAGCTCAAGATATCCATTAAGCACTGTCATCTGATTGAGTATGTCATGCCTTGTAATGCTGTTTAAAAGGTTTATTTTTTTATTTGCCTCAATTAAGCTTTTTTCAGTAATCTTTTGATCTGTCACATTTGTAGAGACAACTGTTACAGCAATCACCTCTCCTGTTGAGATATCCTTAACAGGACAGAATCTTCTTGTAAAGTGGAAGTTTCCATACAGGTACTCGTCTTTTACTAACTCTCCTGTTTCAAAGACCTGCTTAATTATGCGTGCAAAGGTATCATTCTTTCCTTTTGGGTGAAACTCATCATAGCTTCTTCCGATGTATGTATCCTCACAGTTTATCCCAAGTCTTTGCATATGCTCTGAGTTAATTGAGAGATACCTGCAGTCTTCATCGACTATGTATATGGAATCCTCAACAATTTCACTGCCTGGTTTTCTTATCTCCTTTGAGATGACATTTGATGCAATTATTTTTTCGTCATTTATACTCCTGACAGGACTGAATATCCGGATATATTTTTTATTGTCTTTTTCGTATATCTCCTCAATCTCTTCACCGTTTGAGAAGATCCTGTCAACAATCTTTGAGAATTTTTCGGCCTCTTCAGGAGTATGAAAATCCTGATATCTTCTGCCCCTGTATATTTCACTTGTTTTGCCGATTCTTTCAAGATGTTTTTTATTCATGAAAAGGTAGCGGCATTCATCATCCACCATATATATTGAGTCATCCATGGACTCTATGAGAGATCTGTATTTTGCCTCATGAAAACTGTCATCATTTTTGCCGGGCTTATTTTTTGCAGCTGTTGAGATTATCTCCTCAAGTCTGTTTATCTGTTCCGGAAAATTATGATTTTTGAGCAGAATATAATCGACACCCTCATTTATGGCATCGGCTGCAACTTTGTCCTGGCATAAGCCGCTTAAAAGAATGAACGGGATTTCATTCCCTGAGTCTCTTATTTTTCTGAGCAGTTCAGTACCGGTCATCTCAGGCATATTATAATCCGAAATAATTGCATCAAAATCATATTCTGAGACTTTTTTTATGGCATCATACGGCGAAGTGCAGCATTCAAGCTTAATATTATGGTTATTTTTTTCAATAAGCCCCTCAAAAAGTTTTAGAACAACAGGCTCATCATCTACAACAAGAACAGATTTCAAAAGTTAACTCTCCGGATTTTTTTTAAAAATTCAGGATTATAATTAGATTTTTTATTGATATATATATTAAGTTTGTACAATAATCCTAAAAAAAATTCCAAAAAAGTTTTCAGGATAAAATCCGGTTTTATAAAAAAAGAAAGTAATATTAAAACCTGATTCTTATTTGCCCGCTCTGTAGAGAAAATGTTTAAAATATTTCAAAATCCTTTACACTATATTATTGTAATACGGTTTTTTTCCGGAATCTGAATTTGAAATATTTAAAGAGCTCCATAATCAGGAGAATTCCAGATGCAAGACCAAGGAGAACTACCCAGGTCATAAAATCAACAGGTCCTATGCTGAGAATATCCTGCATAAAAGGTGTCATCATGGCAATAATATGAATTCCCTGTGCAGCAAGAATTCCAACTATCAGGTAATAATTATTTTTAAACGGTATTTTGAGTAATGACCTGTATTCCGACCTGCAGTTTAAGGCATGGAAATTTTCAAGAAGAACCATCAAAAGAACAAGAACACTTCTGGCAGAGAACTCGTCCCATCCCTGTGCCATCAGCCAGAAATATGTGGAGAATGCAATAATGCCAATTACAATACCTGAAATTATTGTTTCCTGAATCATAAGCGGGTTGAATACTCCTTCTTTTGGATCTCTGGGTTTACGCTTCATGGTCTCGGGCTCTCCCTTCTCAAACGCCAGTGCCACATCCTGTATACCGTTTGTTACAAGATTTAACCAGAGCAGCTGAACAGCAAGAAGAGGAAGAGGAAGTCCTGCAAAAAGAGCCAGTATAAAAAGAATTATCTCGGCAAAACCGGTTGATATCAGAAGGTATGTAACCTTTCTGATATTGTCATAGGCATATCTTCCTTCTTCAATACCTGCCACAATTGATGAAAAATCATCATCTTTTATTATCATCGAAGCAGTGTCTTTTGCAACATCTGTTCCGGAACCCATTGCAACTCCGATATTTGCCTTTTTGAGTGCCGGTGCATCATTAACTCCGTCGCCGGTAACCGCAACAAAATGGCCGCTTTTAACCATTGTATCTACTATCTGAAGCTTCTGTACAGGACTAACGCGGGCAAATATCCGGCCCAGTCTTACCTTTTCAAAATATAAAGGCAGTGTCGGGGATTCAATCTCATCAAGGGCTTCACCAGTTACAACAGAGGACTCTGAAGCTGCAAGACCAAGCTCTTTTCCTATTGCATATGCAGTATCAGGATGATCACCTGTTACCATTGCAACATCAACACCCGCATCCCTGCACATTGAGACGGCCTGCTTAACACCCGGTCGTAACGGGTCAATAAAACCGGCAATACCAAGATATGTAAGCGAGGGACTTACCTTTGAAAGTTCAAGAGCACCATCCGGCATCTCACCCAGAGTTCCTTCTGCAAATGCTAAGACACGGTAGCCGTTTTTGGTGAGTATCTGAAGATTTTCATCTGTTTTTTTGTTATCCAGCGGCATATTGCCACCCAAAGTCTGAATATTTGAACAATATCGGGATATTATCTCATATGCTCCCTTTACAGCGATTTTAATCTTACCGGACTCATCAGTATAATATACTGCAGAATACCTTTTTTCAGGTTCAAAAGGGACTGTCCCGTTTATCCGGATATTATTTTGAATTCTGTCAGGTTCAATGCCCGTTTTATATGCAAATGAAAGAATTGCCACATCCATTGAATCGCCGTGATGAACCCACATACCGTCATCTTTGTAAAGATTCCCTTCATTGCAGATTACACCTGTAACAGCAAGATTCTGTAAAAGATCAGCACCGCTAAAATCATGTGCATCTCCAGTCAAACAGGTTACCTCCCCCTCCCCGTTATATCCGGCGCCGGAAAACTCATAAACAGTACCTTCCGGAAGAATTACTCTTTTTACAGTCTGTTCGTTTACAGTAAGTGTTCCGGTCTTATCGGTTGCAATCATTGTGCAGCTTCCAAGGCTCTCAACTGCAGCAAGGCGCCTTACAATAACATTTCTTTTTCCCATTCTGGTTGTTGCAATTGATAAGGCAACCGTGATTGCAACAGGAAGACCTTCCGGTATTGCAGAAACAGAAAGGGCAACCGCAAAGAAGAATACTTCTGTTGGAGGAATGCCTTTTGAAAGCATTATAAATGCCATAAAGAGACACGCAATAATTACCAGAATTCCAATATCACGGGAAAACTTCTCCATTCTTATAAGAAGAGGAGGTTTTGTAATACCGGCATTTGCAACAGCCTTTGCGATTTTTCCTACTTCGGTCCCCATTCCTGTTGCTGTGACGATTCCGACACCCCTTCCGTTTAAAACAGTCGTCCCGCCAAATGCCATGTTTTTCATATCACTTAGGGGAATTTTGCCTTCCAGTACGGTTAATTTCTTCTCAACAGCAACCGATTCACCTGTTAGAAGCGACTCGTCAATACTCAGGTTAGCTTCATGTATTAAACGAAGATCTGCCGGCACCCTGCTGCCTGACTCAAGCATTACCAGATCACCCGGGACCAGATCAACAGCGTTTATGTATAATTCTTTTTTTCCTCTCTTTACTGTTGTTGTAAAAGAAAGCAGGCCCTGGAGTCTGCCAGCACTTTTTTCAGCCTTCCATTCCTGCACCATTCCAATAACCGCATTTAAAATCACAACTGCAAGAATGAAGAATCCGTCTTTGTAGTCATTCAGAAGAAAAGAGACAAGGGCTGCAATTAGAAGAATGTAAATGAGAGGGCTTTTGAACTGATGAAGAAAAATGACCAGAATTCCGGGGGGCTTTTTCGCAGGCAGACAGTTTGGGCCATATTGCAAAAGACGCTTTGCTGCCTCTTCCGGTAAAAGACCATGAGAACCAGTCCTTAGTTTGTCATAGACATCCTCAATAGGAAGAGAATGCCAGAAAATTCGGGGGTGTTTCTCTGATTCATTCATCTGTTATATATTCTAATCAGGAATTATGAATTCAATAATGTTTTGTTACCGGGATTTTGAAATATCTTTTTAGGTTTTTATTGCTTTTCCTAATAATACCAATCTTTTTCTTTTTTACCTGCAGATATTATGTAGATTTATGCACCAGAATGAATGCGAAGATTATCTTGAAGGAATAATAAATCACTCATTCGAAATAATTACACAGGATTCCCTCAAAAAATTTTCAGAAATTTTTGAGAAGAATCCTTCGGATATTGAAGAGGACTTATCTGAACTCGAGATGCTCGGATATATAAAAATCGGAGAGGACAGAAAAATAACCCTGACCGATGAGGGAAGAAGAACAGGAGAGTGCATAATAAAAAAACATCGTGTACTGGAGTCTTTTTTAACTGAAATGCTCGGTATGGAGCCTGATGCAGCTTCAAAGGAGGCATGCACACTTGAACACGGTGCATCCAATGATACAATAAAACGTCTACAGAGCTATCTCGGCGGGCCCGGAAGGTGCAGAAGAGAGAGAAATATTCATGGAATATTCACTCACAACAACAAATGCATGGGAAATCCTCTCACATCATTTTCAGAAGATGAAAAATTAATGATACTCTGCACAAAGGGAGGTCCCGGCCGCACAAACAGACTCCATGATCTGGGAGTGATACCGGGAGAGATAATAGAGATAAACCGAAGACTCTCAAACGGTGCGATGGTTGTTAAAATTAAATCCTGTGAGGTTGCATTAAGCCCTGAGATCGCATCTTCAGTCTTTGCAGAGAAGATTCAATGAAGATATAAAAAGGAGGACTTTTTTTGAAATTTGGTCTTATAGGTAATCCTAATGTTGGAAAATCCCTTATTTTCAACAATCTTACCGGAATCGGTGTTGAGATCTCTAATTTTCCAGGAACAACGGTTGATATGTTCTCCGGAAACGTCTGCTATCAGCGTGAGAAGTTTGAGATTGTCGATTTTCCGGGCGTTTATTCACTTGACGGACTCTCAGAGGAGGAATCCGAAGTCCGCAGGTGCCTGTTAAAAAAAGATGTGGATGTACTCATAGCAGTACTTGACGCAACACACCTTGAGAGAAATTTATATCTTCTTTTGCAGATAGCCGAGTTTGAGATACCGACAGTTGTCGTCTTAAACATGATGGACGAGGCCGAAAAGGCAGGTCTTTTTATCGATACAGAGAAGCTTTCCGAGATCTTCGGATGTAAATTTTTAAAGACAGCCGCAATCGAGGGGCGCAATATTGAGAAAATAATCCCTTCGGCTCTTGAGAAGTCCTGCATTTTAGATCACAGCGTGCCATATGACAAATCTATAGAAGCAGCAGTAAGAAGTCTTCAGAAGATTAGCGGATGCAAGAGGCTTGATGCTCTTTTTGCAATTCTGGGAACAGGCACAGATGCCGAACTTCTGGAGTCTGCAAAGACAATAAATGACGAGATTGAAGAGCAGCACAGAATGTCAGTTCATCAGATAATTGCTGCAAACAGGCATAATGATGCAAAAAGGATAGCTTCAGAGGTGACAAAAAAGGGAGAATCTGCAATTAAAGGGAATATTGATCGGCTTCTGACCAGAACAATTCCCGGTCTGCCGATTATGGCTTTTGTTTTAATATCAACACTTCTCTGTGTCTTTTTAATAGGATCTTTTCTGGAGGAGATTATAGTCGGTCTTTTTGATAGTTTTCTGATTGCACCGATGTACAATCTCGGGCTTTCGCCATTCTGGGAGCAGATTGCATTCTCTTTTCTTATTGCAATAGAGGCGGGACTTGGGATTGCATTTCCATTTGTCTTTGTATTCTATATGATAGTCTCAGTCCTTGAGGATACAGGATACATGACAAGAGCCGCATTTCTTGCAGACAGGGCGATGCACAAAGTCGGAATGCACGGACAGGCACTAATACCGATGGTTCTCGGATTCGGCTGCAATGTCCCTGCAATAATGAGTATCCGGCAGCTTTCAAAGAGAGAGAAGGTTATCGCATCATTTCTCATTACAATGATACCGTGTTCGGCAAGAACTGTGATAATCGCCGGAATTGTTGCCGTATTCATCGGGATCGCAGCAGCTCTCTCAATATATCTGATAATATTTGTTTTGATAATTATTACCGGGCTGATTCTGACAAGATTTGCTCCCGGAGATCAGTTCGGAATGATCCTTGAGATGGTTCCGATGCGAAGGCCAAGGCTAAAGCAGACTCTGCAGAGAGCCTGGCTTCGTATGAAGGAGTTTTTGTTCATCGCAATGCCGCTGCTGCTCATAAGCAGTGTTTTTCTCGGAGTCCTGCAGTATACAGGAATAATACAGGCATTTCAGGATCTGTTCGCACCCATAATGCTCTCCGTGCTTGGTCTTCCCGATTATGCGTCAACATCCCTGCTCTTCGGTATTTTAAGAAAGGAGATGGCATTTGAGACACTTGCAAT
The DNA here is from genome assembly GCA_016937345.1 of Methanomicrobiaceae archaeon. Lineage (GTDB taxonomy): Archaea > Halobacteriota > Methanomicrobia > Methanomicrobiales > Methanomicrobiaceae > Methanomicrobium. Next base: position 10,645 of record JAFGWE010000031.1, on the reverse strand, counting down.
ACTTGCGGGAACAGCGGATCTCGGTTCCGTGATGACTTGCGCACAGCTCTACATATTTGCAGTTGTAAGTGTGCTTTTTGTTCCCTGCATATCAACAATAGCTGTTTTATACAGGGAGATGGGGCTTAAGATCGCAGTTATGGTATCATTTTACACTCTCTTTCTGGGAATTTTTGTTGGAGCAGTCCTGAATATGATAATTTAGCCGGATTGGATTGAAAATAAAAGGAGATAATCCGGAATGAAATCCGGATTTTTATTCCCTTCCGGTTCATATCTTTTAATTATTATTTCACAGTAAACATTTTACCATGAAAACCAAATCTTATTTTCATGAACTTTTTTAAGAAATAAAACAGAAGATTAATATTATTTCTTCCCCCCAACAGATCAATATGAAACTGCCCAGAGGCAGATTTGAACGTTTTGTTCGTGATGTTTCAATTGAAGATGTTTTAGGTGAACTTGGGGAAAAAAAATTTACAGGTTCGTGTTCAGGAATGTTCGGAGAAATCCGGGGTGAACTTGTATTTGACAACGGAGAGATAATCCTCGCAGAGTCCGGGGATATCACGGGAATAAAAGCTCTTTTTGAGATCTATTCCTCCCCAAAAAGTTTTGCAGAAGCAGAGCTTTCGGTTTACACCGGGCCGCAGATTAAACTTGCAAAAGAGTTCAATTCTAAATCTTTGATCAGCCGGGATGAGTACATATCAGCACTAAAATCATTTTCAGCCGGCATTTTGCCTGAAGAAAGGGGGCAGAAGACAGAAGACACACCTTTTTCAGAGAGTGAAGAATCAAAGAAAGAAGGTTCTGACCTGACATTTAAGGCTATAAAACCCGAAGAGAAACAGAATTTTGAGGATGATCTCATTTTATCAATCAACCAGTCAGAGATTGACTTAATAAACAGGGAATTTAAAAAGAGTGCAAAAGACATTTTGAAGAGAATAAATCTTGATCATCTGATTAAAGATGAAGAATCAGAAGAGGAGAAAAAATGACCGTTGATACAGTAATATATGGAAATCTTATACTCACAGCTATTGCAGTAATTCTGCTTTTAATATTCATAACGAATATTTTTATCCTGCTGCATCTGAAAAAAGAGGCTCCTGCAGAAATTAAGAAGGAAGAGAAGAAGGATAAAAAATCAGAAGTAAAAACAAAAAAGGAGGAGAAAGCCCAGCCTTCCGAGAAGTTAACAGATCCCTCAAAACTGTACAAAGCCGAATCAATTGAAAAGAATTTAATCGAACTTTTCGGGCATTATAATCTGAACTCTTTTACAATGGCAACCTCAGACGGGCTTGTGATAAGTTCAACAGACCCTGATGCCGAGGAGGATGCTGCCAGTTACAGCTATCTCTACCTCCAGGGAAAGCAGCCAAAATCCCTGAATGTGAGACTGATAGGTGTTCCGCACAAAGGAGGGACAGTTGTCGGAATAATCAAATCCGATGACGAACTTTCTGAAAACAGCCTTGCTTTAATTGAGAGGGATATAAAATATATTCTCAGAAGAAATATCTGAATTTTTTTGGCAGAGCCAGAAAAGCCTTTCATAAAAGACCTGTGTGAACCAGTATAAAACGCAATAATTAATAAATTCAGACAGATATAAGGAGAGTTTGGAAATTATGTTAAAACAAATTCTGAGTGAATTTCTAGAGCTTGACGGTGTGACAGCCGCAGTCATTGCCGGAAGAGACGGTTTTGTAATCGAGAGTGCGGTTTCGGGTGATTTTAATGTTGAAGCACTCGGCGCAATGGCGTCCACAGGACTTGTTACATCAGAAGCAATGGCAAGGGAGCTTGGAAAAGAGACGATGAACCAGATCATAATCGAGATGGAGGAGGGGCCGATTATTATTGCACCTCTTTCAAAAGATGAGATTATTGTAATCGTCGCCGAAAAAAGCGTTAATGTGGGACGTGTCCGATATGAACTCAAGAAAAACCTGGAGAGAATAACGGCTGCATTATGAATCCGGCACTTCCGCAGGGGGAGCGGATTGCAACAATGCAGATCCCGCTTGAAAGGCTGTTTGATTTGGCTCCGGGTTTTACCGGGTGTGTTAAGGCAGAGATGCCCGAAGGCGGCGGATTTTTACTCGTCGAAGACGGAAAGCCGGTTGCAGGCGGCTTTATATCAGGTGCTCTGAAATTAACCGGAAAAGAGGCATATCAGGCGATGCTAAAAGACGGGGCTGTAAACTGCGTATTAGACAAATACACACCAGATGAGCTTGAAACTGCAAAAGAAAAATTAATGAGTGATTTCTCTATCACTGAAAATGAGAAATCTTATGACATATTGTCGCATGAAACTCTTCAGAATCTGATGCGTCAGCCGGGAGTTCTGGCAGTTTCAATATTTTTTGAGGGTTTTGCCATTCATTCAGCAGGAGAGGCCGATTTTGAGCATGTTGCAGCAGTAGCAGAGGATCTTGTACGTGCCGGCGCAAGGATTACAGACGATCTTATGATGGGCGGCCTCTCACAGCTTCTTTTAGAAACACCCCGGGGCAAATTAATAATAGCGCCTGTAAAAGAGCTTTTCATCTGTGTTCTTGCCGAAACAGACGCAAATATCGGTCTGATAAGGCTTGCGCTGCAGGCGATAAAATACAATATGGAAGAGAGATCCAGGGATTAATCCCTGTTTTTTTTAAATATTTATTCTGACTGTTTTCAGGGCAGGTTTTACATCTAAAGAGACGTCAAAATTTTTTACCGAATGTGTGAGTGCCCCGATACTTATTCTGTCAACACCGGGGAGAACATAAGACAGGATGTTCTCCTCTGTTATCATGCCTGAGACCTCTATTATAATATTTTTGCGGAGATCACTTTTTTCAAGGGCTTCTATTGCGGCTGCTATTTTTTCCGGCGGCATATTGTCAAGCATTATTATATCAGCGCCGGATTCTGCGGCAGCCAAGGCATCAGAGACGCTCTCGGCCTCAACCTCAATTTTTTTGTACGCGGTGTATGAAGCCGCTTTTTTAACAGCCTCTTTTAAGGGGCATAAGGCAAGGTGATTGTCTTTTATTAAAAATCCGTCCGAGAGACTGTATCTGTGCGGATCACCTCCCCCAAGAACGATTGCTTTTTTATCGAATTCACGAAATCCCGGGGAGGTCTTTCTTGTCCCTGCCACATTTGCCGCAGGATTTTTGCTTTTTACAATCGTTGAGAGACGGTTTGTCTTTGTTGCAATCCCGCTCATTCTGCCTATGATGTTTAGGGCAGTCCTCTCAATCAAAAGAATTGCTGCGGCATCTCCGGAGAGCTCAACTAGGATGTCTCCTGTTCGTACACGATCAGAATCCCTCTTTTTCTGCTCGGCTTCAACACCGAAATGCAAGAAGAGTGCTTCTGCCTCGGCAAGACCTGCAATTATGCCGTCCTGTTTTGCGATGATGTGTGCCTTTATCTCAGTCTTTGGGATCACCGCATCGCATGTTATATCTCCGCCTGCTATATCCTCTTTAAGATAAAAGAGAAGTTTTTCAGATATTCCCATAATATCATCCCTTTATTTTTATCATTCGCTCTATTGCATCTTTTGCCCTATCCATTATATCTTTGGGGAGGGTTATTTCTGTTTCTTCATCCTCCAGTGCTTTTTTTAGTTTTTCAGGAGTGATAAGCTTCATGTCTTTGCATACCGCCTTTTCAAATCCAATGAAGTCTTTTTGCGGGAACTCTTTTTTCAGCCTGTATACCATGTCCTTTTCGGTTAAAACCGCCCATTTTTCTGAACGGTCCGCCTCTTTTATCATCTGTCCGGTTGATGCGACAAGGTCGCATTCATCCCTTATTGATTTGGGGCATTCCGGGTGGCAGACAACTGTGTATCCCTTTTTTTTCGCATCTTCTGCATCCCGGGGAGAAAATTCGGTATGAACAGGACAGTGCCCGTCTTTTGGCAGAGGAATTATCTTTTTGTCAGGCAGTTTTTCTGCAACCCATGAAGCAAGGTTTGAATCCGGGCCGAACAGGATGGTTTCGGATTTTAAGGAGGCACAGACTGATACTGCATTTGCCGATGTGCATGTAATATCGGCCTCTGCCTTTGATTCTGCAGTAGAATTAACATAGAGGACAACTTCCGCACCGGGATTCCCCTTTTTTGCATCCCTAACCATTCCGGCTGTCAGATAGTCCGCAAGAGGGCATCCGGCATCCTCTGCAGGTATAATCACCTTTTTGGAAGGATTCAGGATTTTGGCGGTCTCTGCCATGAACATGACACCGCAGAGGACTATTATATCCTCCTCTGCATCTTTTGCCTTTATTGCAAGTTCAAGGCTGTCGCCGGTATAATCGGCAAGGTCCTGTATTTCAGGAGGCTGATAGTTATGTGCCAGAATAACGGCATTTTTCTCCTTTTTCAGCCGTATTATATCATCTGCTATTGTCATAGTCAAAGTTTTTTTATGTCCCGATTACCATCGGGTTTTCAAGGTTTCTTAGGAGTGTTATAACAGACAGTGCTGCAAGGTAGCTTGTTGCAGGGTTCTGCGGACAGGGATTGTTCTCGATTTTTAAGTAGAAGTCACCAAAATCGCCTTCCACAAAGATTTCATGCATGTTTCTTTTAATATCAGGGTCTGCCCAGAGCTCAACTTCGGCATTGTGCCCTGTAGCAAGCTCAAGTGCAACTGCGACATTGATGTTTTTTGGAAACTGCTTTATGCATTCATCTGCACGTCCCGAGAAAACAAGCGTTTTTTCATCCGTTTCTATACGCAGGGAACGCGGGTTTTTGGTCGTTCTCAAAAGAAGCTTAGAGATGCCTGAGATCTGACCGATCTTTAAGTTGTCAAGGCCCATTATGGCGCCGCTTGGGATTCTTATCCTTCTTTTCTTATCAGCTGCTATTGATATGAGCCGGTTTTTAAAACCACTGTCTGCAAGAGCACCCACAGAAAGAATGACTATGTCTTTTCCGGACTTTAGAACATCCTCGGCATGCTCATATACCGCTGCAACCGATGCAGCCTCAACAACGATATCAAAATCCTGTGCCAGAAAATCTTCAAATTTTTCATACGCCGGAGCATTAGTTATCTCTGAGAGATGCTCTGCATGTGAGTGCACTGAGTCAAAAAGCGCCGTTATATTGATGCCGTTATCATCACCGGCAATTACCTCTGCAACATTTCCGCAACCAAGCAGACCAACCCGGATCATTGTATTAATTTAGTGGTGACTGAAGGTTAATCTTTTTTATGATAGGTTTTTGATTTTTTGGGAAGAAGAGAATTATAATAATAAATTTTAAAATTTATTGACATTTCCGGTGCTGCTTTTGCCCATAAAAGTCATGGATTTGATGTAGTGATAGGACTTCTCAGAAGATTATAAGGAGGTGCAAAAAATATTTATCACATATTCAAATTAACAAAATATCTGTCAATAAAAAAAGTAATTAAAAATATGGAGTTGTAATATGGGAATATTTGGGAATACCTGTGAATTAAGGATATTAGAGTTTCTCCTTCCATTGGAAGGGAGCAATTTTAATGTTAGCGAACTTGCAGCGGTGGCCGGAACTCCGGTCAATGTATGAGGAAGAAAAAAGAGCAGGTCTTTTCCCGGTGTTCTCGATCACAGGGATTTTGGAAAAGTGCATGAAATAAAATTTTATGAAGGTTTTTTAATAATTTTTACAAGTTTATCCTCTACTTCATTTATCTTTTCAGGCTTCAGTCTGCCTGCTTTGTATAATATAAGTGATTTATCAGCTGTAAATATTCTGTCAGGCCTAATGAAGCTTTCAATCTTCAGACCTCCTGATTCAAAATCACGGTCTGCAATTTTTACAGAGTATATGTCAGTTTTGTTTCTGCTTGTTATCTGGCACAGGATGATGTCTTCTCCTCCCAGAACTGCAATTAATAGAACAGGTCTTTTCTTTGCACCGGAGAGGTCTGAAAAAGGGAAAGGGACGACTAAGACATCACCTTTTACAAATTCTTCCATGCCTCATCTTCTTCTTTTGAATCCCAGTCTTTTTTAAGAGTCTTCTCCGTTGCATATGCACATGAAAGCGCTTCGTTTACAGAACTGATAGGCCTTAATTCAATTCTGTCCTCATAAGAAATTATTGCAACTTTTTCTCCGGGTGAAAATCTCTTTCTTAATGATTTTGGAATGACAATCTGGCCTTTTTCTGTAATGGTTCCGGTTTTTATTTCTATTAATGGCATGCTGTATCTTACAAATCTTATTAGTAAGATAAACAATTTGAATGTTTCCAAAGAGGCATTTAAATTGTTATAAAAACGCCGGGGATTTTAAATTTTATAATTCGAACCATCCGGAAATTCCGGATAACTCCTTTTTGGATTTTTTTGATATTGGTATGTCTCCCCTAAGATTCACCCTCCCGGATTTTCAGCAGCCTTGATAATATATTGATAATCCTCTTCCTGGACAGTCCTCATTGCAGTTCTTAAATGACCGGTCCACATCTATTTGTTGGTGATGAACTCAAGATTTGGAATTAAGGATTTGAAATCAATTTCTTCATTAAATTTTTTGACAGGCTTTAATTTTACACGGTAAGGAAAGGCTTCCTCTCCGGGCATGGTCGGGGGTTTTTGGAATACTTCCTCATAGCCTTCTTTGTAGAATCCTTCCTCGTCGGGGCCAGTTCCTTGAGCAGGCGTAAAAATTCACCTGCATGAACCTTCTCCTCATCGGCGATGTCATACAAAACAGCCTTTGCATGTTTATTATCGGCAGATTCTGCAAGCTGGACATAAAGCTGGATGCCTCGTAATCTGCTGCAACCATCATCCTGATGGCTCAGATTAATCCTTTGTCTGTCAGTTTTCAGTCACTTTTCAGACCTGCAAAAGGTTCTCCAAATTCGGGCACAATTTTTACTTGCTTTGATTAAAAATCCCGATTTTGATGAGAGTTCTTATTATTTTATTGCAGGCTTGTTTTAGTAAATTAACCGTTTTCTGTAGATCAGGCCAGATATAGTAATTGTTATGTTTTAATTTTTAGGGTCGCATGGTTCTCTGGATTTTAGAATATGATCATGCAGGCGATATAAATAGAGTATAATACGTGCACCAAATCCAATTAAAAGAGAACTCCCGGCCAGCACAGTAAGTCCACCAACCAGGATGACTGCCATAATATCCTGTCCGGTGAAAACGTCGTGAATCATCAGACTAAGCTCATTTTCCCAGATATACAATACAAACGCGATGATAAGGATTGTGACCACTATTGAGAGAAGACTATAGATACTGTATATTATCTCTTCTCGGTTGAACCGGGTTCCTGAACGTAACTTCGGTAGTAATTGTGTTTTTAGAAAATCAAATGATTTCTGGCGTAATTGCGGCATCTCAAGAAGATCCATCAGACAATAGTAGCCGTCAAGTTCCAATAGAGGATTCAGATTCAGCAGTGCAATCAGATAGGTGACATATGCGGCCTGAAACAATGCTTTTGTATAATCTGAGGGAGGAAGAACAAAGGCAAAAATTGAAATTATTCCTCCAATTATAACATTAACTATCGGTCCGGCAAGTGACACCATTATACGGGGAGTCCGATCTGACATCCACATGTCACTGACATCAACAAAAAAAGTAGGCATTCCATAGTAAAACATCATTCCGGCTTTGTGAATTTTGCGCCCGAAAAATTTACAGGCAAGACCGTGTCCTGCCTCATGCCAGAACAATACTATCCAGCCGGATATAAGCAAAACAATCAGGCCATAACTATATATCTCGTTGAATGTAAACAGTTGAAACTCTTCAGTTGGTTCCAGAATAATGAAACATATAATGCCAATAACTGAAATCAGGAGAAATCCAAAGAGAGCGACCTTCGTAAAAAAAAGGTGTCCTATGCTTTCATAAAACCTGCTAAACCATTTATCTGCCTGATTCCAGTCAAACTCACGCTGGTATGTCCTATCGGCGAGATTTGTGAGAAGAGGAACAAAGCCTGTCTCTATATCAGGATTAACGGTTTTTTTCTGAGTTTCAATTAAATGGTTTGCTTCAAGCTGGTGTATGAGTGTATCCAGCCTCTCCAAAGGCAGCGATCCAAACCTCTGGTAATAAGCAATTGCAAGATCTGTGAGATTGTGCTCCCCGTTCATCATCTCCCACAGAAAGTAGTTCTCCTCATCTATTGCAAGGTAGGATTTTTTGTCGGGATTGTGTAGTACATAGTATGTATCACCCCTTTTGGTTCGCTCGAAATGCTCCATTGTGCGAGGCATTTGACGTGGAGTTAATATTGATTCTTCCGGCATACCAAATCCTGATTTTTCATATTATGACACAAATGTTCATTTCTAAGTTATAATCTCACGAACGCATGACGCCCAGACTCAGGTATTTGCCGTCTGAGTATATCATCAGATCATTAACGACAAATTGATCCAGGATCGTCTTAATCTCTGTCTTGTCTTCAGGATTCATCCTTAAAAGTGCCTGAATTGTTTGTGCTGTATCGCATTGAAGATAAAGATCTGCGGCAAGATCGTTGTAGTTGTATTCATTCATTGTTCCTTTGCGGGTGTCCGTGATCCTAATCGAGTCTCCTGAAGTAAAGACATCCAAAGCGGCATTGGTTCGGGACTTCCATTCCTTCAGGACAGCAATCAGATCCTGTGCATATATCTCTGATTCATCGTTGTATTCAGCATCAAAGTAGTGGGCAATATCGTAGAGATCGTCTTCTGATAATGAATGGAATATATGCCTATATGCATTTGAAGGCATAAGACTGGTTATACCATACCTGGCAGGTTCTTTCCAGTAGGCGCTGAAGCGTTCGAAACGAATATGACCGTAAACATTTGGAGGAGCCAGATGCTGAATTTTCGGAATTAGCTGTTTCATTGCCGCGTATTCGTTTGGGTCTTCGCCAGGAAACCCCCATAGTATATTATAGAATACATCAATGCCGAACTGTTTCCCCCATTTCAGAATCTGAATATTATGTATGAGTTTTGTTCCTTTCTGCATTAGCCTGAGAACGCTGTCGTTTAATGATTCGATACCCACCTGTACTTCAGTAATACCTGCACATGCCAAAAGCCTGACCTGTTCACTGGTGAGGCTTGCCTTTACTTCCCAGTAAAATTTAATTCCTTCTTGATCAGCAAGCTGAGGAATTAAAGTCTGAAAGTATTGTTGAGCCAGAATATTGTCTGCAACATGAATCTTATTCCCGTAGTTCTCATGCAAATATTGTATTTCATCAAGAACACGTGTAGATGATTTGCATCGGAAGAGCATACTCTTCGGATTGAATCCGCAAAAAGTACATTGCATTTTTTCTCCCCACCAGCACCCTCGTGAGGTCTCGATGGGGATGCAGATATCTAAATCAGTCAGTTTTCTGCCGGATTTCAGCATATCGAAATAATCCGAATAATCCGGAAACGGGAGAATATCCAGATCTTTAACCAGACCACTTGCACAGGTTTCACCTGAGTTTTGGGAGAAGAACCCCGGAATATCGTGGATCGGATCATTATTAAGAATAGATCTGATAAGTTCTGGGACTGCTACATCACCTTCGCCTGTACAGACATAATCGATGAACGGGAACAGGCGGCACAGTACTTCACCCTTTGCTCCGAAACAGTTGGCGCCGCCAAAGAGGATTTGGATATTAGGAAATTTTGATTTAATTCGTTTTGCCAGGGCAAGAGAAGCACAATGCTGTTGAAAGGATGAACTGAAACCAACCACTGCATAACGGGACCAGTCCGTTTCTTCAACAAATTTGTCCAGAAATGAGGGTAGTTGATCGCGGATTTGAAATAATTCTTTTACAATAGAGGGAGTAAATATGTCCTTGTAATTTTTCCACAGGACTTCATGCAGGTATGCAAGATCCGCATCAGGATTTTCACCGAAAGCTGAGGGAGCAAACAGCCATTCGCCGAGCATCAGTTCTACGGGAGTGGCGTATGCAATCATGCCGTGTAGTCGTCCGATCTCCTCATCAAGCAGGAAATTGACATAATGGATGTCACATTTAATGCCATCTTTTGAAAGAGCGTTCTTGAACATTGAAATGCCAAGGGCAGGGATTTCAATCGAACTGAAGGGCGGATAAATAAATGCTACGCCAGGACCTTCAAAACCCATATTATGTAATATCTATTAAATCATGAATAAATTTGTTTATTAGTGAATTCATATGCGATTTAGGGAAGGCTGGGAAAAAATCAATTCCTGCAAAGGATATTCTGAATATTTATGTGGAGAGAGTAGTAAAATTGGATTATAAAAATAATAATTATGTTCAGAAAAAGTATTTTTTAGTTATTCATATGGTCTGTCATTATATAATTTTCCCAAATGATTTTGGGAATCTTTCTTCGAGCACTGCTGCGATCCCTTTGGCATCTGCAGATTTAAGTGCTGCCAGTTGCTCATCTGTGAGTGTGTATCCTGCTTCTTTTGCTGCTTCTTCCGGGTTTTCTGTTATTTTTTTGCGGAATTCTGCATCCACAACAGTACGTCCGATTAATTCATACATTTCCTTTTCTGTTGCCATTTGTTTATACCTCCAATTTATTCTTAATTTATAGAAGATAATATTTAAAAATTCTGTAATAGAGAAAAGGAATCAT
>JAFGWE010000030.1 GCA_016937345.1 Methanomicrobiaceae archaeon | reverse complement strand
CAGCAGTTGTTGCAGTTATTGTTGTTGCGTCGACATAGACACCGGTTGCATCAAGACCGCCGATGGTGACACCGAAAGACCCTCCGGGAAAGAAATTGGTTCCGGTGATGGTTACGCTAGTACCGCCGGTTGTCGGACCTGATACTGGTGTAATCCCGGTGAAAGTCGGGGCTTGGAGTTCGTAGAATACATATGCTTTATTGGATCCGTAGGCCCCCACAACCGCATCATCACCGGAAACGGAGACGGACCAGCCGAAATTGCTATTATCAGTTGATGTTTGAAGTATTCCAACCTGGCCCCAATTGTTAGTTCCTCCCTGGTTCCGGGAAAATTGATATGCCTTCCTGGCATTGTGAGCCCCCACAACCGCATCATCACCGGAAACGGAGACGTAACAGCCGAACCCGGCATCGTTACTTTTATCCGATGCGCTCAGTGTTTTAACCTGGCCCCAATTGTCAGCTCCTCCCTGGTTCCGGGAAAATACATATGCCCTGCCTGAAGAGCTGTCATATGCGGCCCCCACAACCGCATTATCACCGGAAACGGAGACGGACCAGCCGAAACGACCACTCCCGCTCAGTGTTTTAACCTGGCCCCAATTGTCGGCTCCTCCCTGGTTCCGGTAAAATACATATGCCTTATTACCATCGAAGGTTCCCACAACCGCATCATCACCGGAAATGGAGACGGAAAAGCCAAAACCACCACTCCCGTTTAGTATTGCAACCTCGCCCCAATTGTCGGCTCCTCCCTGGTTCCGGTAAAATACATATGCCTTCTGGGCCCCAATCCCGTAAGGCCCCCCGGTGGACCCCACAACCGCATAATCACCGGAAACGGAGACGGAATAGCCGAACCTGGCATCGGTACTTTTATCTGATGCGTTCAGTAGTGCAACCTGGCCCCACTTGTCATCTCCTCCTGCGTCCCGGTAAAATACATATGCCTGACCTGCATTGGAGATTCCGCCGGCACTGTGACCGTGGTCCCCTACAACCGCATAATCACCGGAAATGGAGACAGAACGGCCGAACTCGACACCACCCGTTGAGCTCAGTTCTGCAACCTGAGTCATTACCGGATCGACCATGACAGGATATACAGCGTCTTTGTCATCAACCTCCCAGAAGAGGGTGTTTTCCAAAAGGCTGAGCGATGTATCAAGAGTTCTTCCTTCTGCATCCCATGCCTTAAGCCCGCTGTAGTCCAGCACACTTCCTGATTCATCAAAGAATATCAGATCATCGCCATTTAAGACCGGCAGAAAATCTCCTGAGATCTCAAATGCAATAATCAGGTTATCCCGGCCATCCGGACGCTTGTTTATTGTCATCCCCTGTTCAGGCGCAAAATCCCCGTTCAGATACCATTCCTTATAGTCAGGCCGGATTATTTCAAGCATCCGCCCGTCGGCACTTATAACGCCGCTTTCCGCCGCTACCGGATTGTCTTCTCTTCCGACAGACAAAAGACTGAAAGATACAGTTCCATACCGGGAAATAATATTAGTTCCTGTTTCATCTGCCCTGATCTCAAGAGACTGTGCAGAATTAAATGCGGACCATGCATTTGTATTCCCGTCATAAACAAAATCCTGAAGATTTTCATCAGACAATTCATTCTGGGAAAAAAATCCTTTCAGATCATATGTCTCTTTTTCCAGAGGAAAGTCATAGTTCCCTGATACGCCAACAAACTGCGAAATAGGATTGGGGACTGCCCCCTCTTCACTGTCTACGATACCGCCTGCACGCAAGGGATTAATAATACTCTGTGTCAGCAGTAATGAATAAGTGTTAAAACCGGTTCCTGTTATATCAGGGATTGTCACGGACGAGATGTTTACACCTGAATCAGAAGTTATGCCGGTTAATGTCGGGGATGCTGCTGACACTGGAATGATTATTAATGACATTGCTATTGTGGCCATCAATAGAATCATGAGTAAATTTGAGATATTTTTATTAAGGTGCCTATTTGAATTTAAATTCGGAATGTTTTTATATTCCGTACATAAGGTCATAATATTAAATTTTTTTATTTGAACATTAAGGAGGTTTATCAGTTTCAAAAAATGAAAATAGAAACCGGCTGATAAGGTTATAAAATTTTCCATAAAATAAAATGATCTTTAAAATTTTGTATTAATATGATCAGATGTAGTATCCCGAAATAATTTGACACCAGATTTATATATTGATGTGGGCAAATTATCCGAACGAGATATATGTGGGATCATTCGTCAATGGAAAAAAGGTAAACCTGTCCGGGAACTTGCAGAATATCATAGCGTAACCAGACAAAGAATTTATCAAATTATCAGCTCTTACGAGAAAACAGGACAATATCCATATCCAAAAACTCCCGGAAGAAAACCAGGAGAAATTCCCTATGATATTGAAAATCTCATTCTTTCATATCATGACAAATATTATGTTGGTCCCTGTCATTTAGAGAACCAGATTGAAAAGGAGACTAAAATCCATATTCCCCATAACACAACCTATAGAGTTCTCCTGAATCATGGAAGGGTTGAGATTTGTATGAAAAAACGTCGTCAGAGAAAATGGGTCAGATATGAAAGGGAACATTCAATGTCTCTATGGCAGGGTGACTGGAAAATGGTTAAATTGAATAATAATGATTACTGGTTAGTTGCATTTATTGATGATTCTTCCCGTCTGGTCACCTGTTATGGAGTGTTTGACAGGCCAACAACGATGAATACCATCAAAGTTCTTGAAAAAAGATTTGAGCAATATGGAATTCCAAGAGAAATTTTAACAGATAATGGAACACAGTTTGTCTCTGCAAGAAATTCTGAGACAGCAGAACATAATTTTAAGAAATTCCTTGAATTTCACGGTATTAAACATATTAGAGCCAGAGTTCATCATCCTCAGACCAATGGAAAGATAGAGAGATTCTTTGGTGAAGTTGAAAGAAGAGCTGCAAAATTTGGCTCTATAGACGCTGTAGTCAGTTGGCATAATGAATTAAAGCCACATAGTAGTCTGGATTACAATCAGCCGGTAAATTTTTTCTTTTACAGGCTTCCTCCTGAAAGGATTATGAACTATGCTCAGAGGTGGATGTATGCGTAAGGTTAATATATGTAAAATGAATTCGGGATACTAAAATTAACACGATCAGACAAAATCTCTAAATAATTAATAGCTGCTCTTTTATACATACTTCAAAAAAAAGAGTAACTGAAAAATTATTTTGGGGATAATAAAATACATCTTTTTCTTGAAATAAGATTATAGAATATTATCATTTACTGTTTGTTGGATAAGCAAAGAAATTGTATTTGGTACATGGGTGTTATGGATGCAGATTAAAGAATTTGAATTAATAGGTAAAAGACTTTTTAGTGAGGGCCTCGTAGGCGGAAATTTTGGAAATATGAGTTTAAAAACAGCAGAAGGTTTTTGGATTACAAAAAGCGGTTCATACCTTGATGAACCGGGAGAACTCAAATTTGTTTCAAATGAAGGGGTTTTTGAATCCGGTGCATCCAGTGAATGGCGTGTTCATCATCAAAGTTATAATTCAACGGGCAAAGGGGCAATTGTGCATGCACATCCCGGGTATTCGGTAGCTGCCTCTTTTTATTATGATGAGATTATTCCGGAGGACAGTGAAGGAAAAATGTTGTGTCCTCTAATTCCTGTTGTAACCGGAGAACCCGGAACAGACCTTCTGGCCCGGAATGTTTCAGAGGCACTTAGGATGTCACCTGTTGTCATTGCAAAAGGGCATGGAACATTTTCTATGGGAAAAGATCTTAAGGAAGCATATCTCTTAACATCTATAGTTGAGCATTCCTGCAAAATAATTTATTTGATGGGAGGATTCGGAGGTTTAAGCCTTTGAATCTCAACTCGAAGTTCCCTGTTAAATGATACTATCATATCTGCAATAACACCGAACATAAAGATCTGAAATCCGAGTATTATCAGAAGGACTGTAAATATTGAGAGTTCAGTGTGTGTAATATTGTTAAACCAGTCATATGTGACATAAGCTCCAATTATAATACCTATTAACGAGACAAAAATTCCGATGACGCCAAAATAAAAGATAGGATTGCTTACTCTTGCAAGTCGCCATAAAGCAGATATTATTTTCGCACCGTCTCTTACAGGATGAAGTTTTGTAGGAGTGCCCGGTCTTGGTTTGTAACAGACCGGAATTACTGCAATTTTTTGTCGGTTTCTGACAGCTTCAACTGAAATTTCAGTCTCAATCTCAAATCCTTTCTCTTTGAGATTCATTTTTTTCAATGATTCAAGATTGAATGCCCGGTAACCTGACAGAATGTCGTTTAAATACTGGCCGTGCGCCACTTTAAAGAGATAATTTATTACCTCGTTTCCGAAGTGGTTGAAACGGCTGAGCGCACCTGGTTCATAAGTATCCATACGATTTCCTATTACATGATCACATCCCTGAAAAAGAGGTATTAACATTTTTTCCGCATCTTCAGGAATATATGTTCCGTCGCCGTCAAGCATCAGTACGTATGGTCTGTCGATATAATCTATCGCTTCTATTATCGCTCTGCCTTTTCCTTTTCCTTTCTGAATTACGACTTTTGCACCGGCTGATTCTGCAATCTTCACTGTGTCGTCAGAACTGTTTCCGTCCATTACGAATATGTGTTTATATCCGTTTTCACTGAATGAACGGACCAGTTCACCGATGGTCGGTGCTTCATTGAGTGTAGGGATGAATATACAGACTTCATCCTTTTTTATGTCCATTGCTACATTATATAAAAATCTACATTCATAAGTGCTTTCATGCAGACTGCAAAATCCGGAATCCGTGTGCTTGGTATAGCAGAAAGCTTTGTGAGGGGCGCAAAGAGATCGGTTTTTGCCGGAATTGTTATGAGAAGGGATCTGATTATTGACGGAGTCTCCTTTTCATCTGCAACAATTGGCGGAAATGACGCAACAGAAGCGGTTGTTTTTTTGTTTGAAAGTCTTTGCAGAAAAGATATTCATTGCATTATGCTTTCGGGCTGTGTTGTTTCATGGTTTAATATTATTGACACTGATGAAGTTTATTTAAGGACAGGTCTTCCGGTTATCTGTGTGACATATGAGGAATCAGAAGGTCTTGAGGAAGACATTGCCATTCATTTTCCTAAAGACTTAAAAAAATTATCTGATTATCTAAAAATCGGTAAAAGAACACCTTTTATGATGAAAAATGGGTACACTGTTTTTCTGCGGGCCTCCGGAATGTCGGTTGAGGATGCAGGTTTTTACTGTAATGCATATATAAGGGAGGGAAATTCCTGAACCGTTGAGAGTCGCCAGACTTACTGCAAGGGGGGTTATAAGAAATTTAAGTGAAAATTTTTAGTCATCAAATAAAATCATTTTTGCGATACAATTTATGGAACTAAAAAATTATCTGTAGATATTATTGTATCACACGGATCCTGCAGAATATCTACTTTTACAACATCTCCTGGTTTAATTAGACCATTTGAAAGGTCAAGAGATATTTTCTCCCCGGGATTCCAGTAAGTATTGCTGCATCCCGTTCCTCCCATTGTCTGAACAAAAAAATGATGAGTTGAAATAAATTCATGACCGTTCATTGTTTCTATCCTGCATCCCAGTAAGACATCATTTGAATATATTTCTGCTTTCAGGAGCGAGTTTTCATAGGGAATCATTCCAATATTTGAAAGGATGATTTTACTTTCATAATTTGGAATATTGCTTGTTATTCTATGTATTTTAAATATTGTTGGAATTTCATCAGGAGGTGTATAACCCGGGAAATCAATATTCATGCAATAAAGAAGTACAATTAAGGCAAGAATTATTGCAAGAGCTACAATTATTATTGTGGCAGTTACCGGTGATGAAGCGTTATTTCGATCAGTTTTAAAATACAACAATTAAAATTAATTCAGGTAGTGAATAATATTTTCGACTCGATTTGAATAAAAAAACTGCTTTTTAATTCATCAAAAAAATATGAAGAATTTGTCTTCATAAGTGATTGGATTAATTTAAAAAAAATAGTGAATTTTATTTTATTCACTTTTATCTGAAAACTCTTCTATTGCGAGCTGATACATCCAGTCCATTAAGTGGGGGCAGTCTTCAACACTGCATTCTTCTTCACAGCCAATGCATGGCAGAAGTTCTCCGCCTGCCAGAAGAAGTTCTGGCTCAACTGCACGTTTTTTTGCTTTTAAAAGGTATGTCTTAACGCCTTCTGATTTATATTCAATTCTTTCAACCTGATCTGAGTCCGTGAGTTTTTTGACTATGCGTGAGCACTTCCTGCTATCTATTTCAAGCAGCTTCCAGAGTTCACTTTGAAGTACTCCTTCAGGCTTTGACTGAATCAGTTTGAATGCTTCTTCTTCAATTTCTGACATAAAAATCAAAAATTACCGTTAGATTAATGGTGCGATTGTCAGTATGTTGCTTCCGCGAATGACAACAGTCCCAAGGTTTCTGCCCCTCTCACCGTTTACGTACTCGGTTGCCTGATCCATCTGGATATTCAAGTGCTCATCAACTGCGACAAGCTTACCCTGAAGTTTTTTGCCCTCATCTTTAATCTCAATTGAAATCTTGGAATCAACAAGAGCAGATACTTTTTTAATTGGCAGAACAATGCTATTAACCATCGTCATTTATATGGTCTGTAATGTAATTAATTATTTCCCCTTTTTTTTATTATCCGGATAAATAAAGATTTAAATTTTTTTAAAGATATTTTCAATATTTTTAATAATATTTCTGCTGCCGACATATATTGGTGTTTTATGGCTTGGTTTTTCAGGTAAAACCTCCAGAAGATTTTGTTTTCCGTCTGAAATCTCCCCCCCTGCCTGTTTTGCAATAAAACCTATGGGATTTGCTTCAAAGACAAGTCGTAATTTGCCGTCTTTGTTGTCCTTTGTTGCCGGGTAACAGTAAACGCCGCCGTACTTTAATATCTGATGGAAATCAGCTACAAATGAACCCGAATATCTTAGTTTTCCACCTTTATTTTCAATTTCTGAGATATATTCTTCATGCTCTTTTGTCCAGTCCTTTTTTAGTCCCCCACTTCCGTAAAGTTGACCTTCTGGCATGGTGACCGGCCCCTGCATGAGTGTATATTCTCCGTCTTTTAGTGCGAAAATATAGACTCCGTCTCCAACAGTAAGCGTCAGGACTGTCATTGGACCATAGAGCATATACATAGCTGCCCTCAGATCTCTGCCCCGGCTTAATGCATTTCCGTTGTCATAGATTCCGATTATTGTTCCAACACAAAGATTGACCTGAATCAGGGATGAACCATCAAGTGGATCCATAACAACTGCATAATTGCTTTTTGCTTCAGAATTTCTGACAATGTCTGTTTTTTCTTCTGAGGCTATCTCGCATACAAGATTTGATTCCATCAGGATTCTTGTTATATGCTCGTCTGACCAGACATCAAGTGCAGCCTGTTGTTCACCTGAAGCATTTTCAGTGTCTGCATAGGACTGATTTGCAATGAATGCTTCTCTTATAGGAACTGCCTGCATTGCAATAAGTTCTATCAGTTCTTTAAGATCATTTTTACAGTCTGTTTTATCAAGATATTCCCGAAGATTTGTCATACTAATTCTACCAGCCCGGATTTTTGTCAATATATTTGTACCTTATTATTAATTTTGGTTTGTGATGTATATACTTGTTAAGCAGTTTTAAAACGAATTTTATCAATGAAAATTGTGATTTTTATTTTTAACTGAAAAAAGTGTAAGATTTAAAAACCGATTTTTTCTTACCAGATTTCTTAGATTTTTTATTCAATCGCTTTTACTGATATTTCGAGCACTCCGTTAATAGATTTGTACTTCATAGTTTCTTTTCGGACAGAGGGTATTTTTATTTCAGCTGTGTATTTGATTCCGTCTGTGAATGAATTTATGCAAAGAGTATTTTCATGCACAGATATGGCAGTATTTGACATATCTGAACCCGGAATGTTTGCATAAATCAAAATGTCCTTTCCTGATTTATGGACTTCTGTGTGGGGATTATTTATTGTGTTATTATTTTCGTCGAAATTAAAAGAATTATGTGAATATTTATCACTATTTGAAGGGGCAATCTCTATTGGAAGCCTTCCTCCTGCAATTGATATCGAAAATTTTCCATTAAAAGGAAAATTTCCGTTTCTTAATGCCTCTTCCAAAATCCTTTTGATTATATCATTGAAGTCTTTTTCATTGTTTTTTTTGTCTTCCGGCATATTATTCAATTTCTAATTCATTCGTTCTGAAGTATATCATCAAGTTTTAATGTTAACTTTTTGATATCCTCAAAGTTTTTATTTCTTGCATACGTTGCTTTTTCAAGCTCTTCTGCAGCCTGTTTTTTATTCTTGCTCTCCTCTCCGAATTCAGAGCGTTTGACTGTTGATGCTGCCTTTTCAAGTATCTGGCGTTCTTCGGCTGAATAGATTACCGGCCATGCTTTGCGTTCATAATCTTCAATTGTTGATTTATCCAGAGAATTTTTAATCTTTTTTATTGCAGCATCAAAATGTGCCTTTGTAACACGCAGGTTAGAAAGAATTTCCATCCTCTCCTGTTCTGATTTTTTATTCATTGTATTAATAAACTCACGCATTGCCTGAAGTTTTGCCTCTCTTACAACAAGCTCTATGTCTGCTCCAACGTAGCCCTCACTTTTTTGGACAAGGTCATCAATTTTGATGTCTTCTGAAAGAAGGTTTTCTGAATTCTTCAGGTAAACTTCAAATATCTTTTTTCTACCCTCTGCATCAGGTGGTGGAACATAAATTATCCTGTCGAGACGTCCCGGTCGCATTAGTGCTTCATCAAGCATATCAGGACGGTTTGTTGCGCCGAGGACAGTAACATTTGTCAGCTCTTCCAGTCCGTCAAGTTCGGTTAGTATCTGGCTTACCACACTTTCAGTTACATGAGATGAACCCTCAAATGTACCTCTTCTTGGAAGAAGCGCATCAATCTCATCAAAGAATATTATTGACGGAGATGCCTGTCTGGCCTTTCTGAATACATCTCTTACTCCTTTTTCTGATTCGCCAACCCATTTAGAGAGAAGCTCGGGACCTTTTACGGATATGAAATTACACTCACTTTTATTGGCAACAGCCTTGGCAAGAAGCGTTTTTCCTGTTCCCGGAGGTCCGAAGAGGAGTATTCCCGAAGGTGGCTTCGTATCCAGTTTTTCAAAGATTTCAGGATACTTAAGCGGCCATTCAATCGCTTCTGTAAGTTCCTTTTTAATATCATCAAGCCCTCCAATATCTTCCCAGGATACATCAGGAACTTCTACCAGTACTTCACGCATTGCTGAAGGTTCAACATGTTTTAAGGCCTCTTCAAAGTCTGTTCTTTTTACTTTGATCTTTTCAATTATTTCGATTGGAATATCCTCACCGGTTTTGATATCTTTTAATTCTTCCCTTAATGCATGCATTGCTGCTTCTTTTACGAGAAGTGAGATATCTGCTCCTACAAATCCATGTGTTACGGCAGAAAAAGGCTCAAGGAACTTTTTCTTTTTCAGCTCACTTTCATGCTTTTTCCCTTCATCTTCTCCCATTTCTGCAAATTTACGACTGAGTTCTGCACTGTCTTCACCCGTAATTTCTATCTCATCAAGGTTTAGGGGGACTCCTCGTGTATGTACCTGGAATATTTCAAGACGTCCTTTTTTATCCGGAATTCCTATTTCTATTTCCCTGTCAAAACGACCTCCGCGGCGAAGTGCAGGATCAATATTGTCCGGAAGGTTTGTTGCCGCTATAACAACAACCTCTCCACGACCTTTAAGACCGTCCATTAAAGCTAGAAGCTGCGCAACAATTCTTCGTTCAACTTCTCCTTTTGTCTCCTCACGTTTTGGGGCAATTGAGTCAATCTCATCTATGAAGATGATAGTGGGGGCATTCTGCTGTGCTTCTTCAAATACTTCCCTTAATTTTCCTTCACTCTCCCCGTAGTATTTACTCATGATCTCAGGACCGGAGAGTGAAATGAAATGTGCATCAACTTCATTCGCAACTGCTTTTGCAATAAGCGTTTTTCCGGTACCGGGAGGACCATATAATAGAACTCCTTTTGGGGGTTCTATTCCCAGTTTTTCAAAGATTTCCGGATGTCTTAGCGGGAGTTCTATCATTTCCCGCACCTGAGAGAGTTCTCTTCCAAGACCCCCTATATCTTCATAATGAACATCGGGAATATCTTTTTTACCTTCCCTGGGTTCATATGGTGTTTCTTTTATCTCAATCTCAGTATTGGGGCCTACTATTGCAACTCCGGCCGGTTTGACTTTAGAAATTACAAAGGTCAGGGCATTACCCATAATATTTACCCTGAAAGCCTGTCCTTCACTTACAGGACGGCCGTTTAACAGCCTTCCCATATACTGTTCACCGCCTCTGAGTGTTACAGGCTGGGTGGGATGAATTACAAGTTTCTCTGCATATAATGCTTCTACCTTTCTAATTGTGACTCTTTCGTCAATTCCTGTCTGTATATTGCCTCTGATGTTTCCATCAATCCGTATAACCGCTCTGCCGGTATCCTGTGAAAAACCGGGCCATACTATTGCCGCAGCTTTCCCTTTACCGGTAATTTCAATCACATCGCCGCTTCTGAGGCCCAGTGAATTCATAGTGTCAATACTAATTCTGGCGATTCCCCTGCCTGCATCTTCATGTAATGCTTCTTTTACTGTGACTTCTGTTGAATGCGAATTACTCATAATAATTAACCTCTTTGGTTTATACTTACCTATAGTAATCACCAATAATATTTAAAAGTTTTTGTGGATGTATTTAATTTAAAATTAACTGCAAAAAGTTGTCAGGCATGTTATCTGTTCAAAAAAAAATTCAGGGATTTTTTTGTATAATTGGATAAAAAGAACTCTTTATTTTAATTAAGATTTATTAATCATCATATAAGGTCTAAAATTTTATTGATATCCTTTATGTGATATTGTCCTTTGGATGCTTTTTTCCCGCTGTGACAATAAATTATCATGGAACCAAAGAGAAGAAGAGGGATTCTTGCGCATTTAAATTTTTCACCCATCACACTGGCTATAAAAGGTTTTTTAATGTTTATTATAAAACTGATAAAGATTGCAACATCTTCCATTTTTTTCGGAGTTACTACAATCTTTGGTATATCGCCATATTTTCTTAAATCTTTCTCTATTTCGGTTAATTCTTCTAAGTCCGGCATATAATCTAAATGAACTGAAGCAATAATTTTTTTACCGCTTTTTTTAATCTCCTGAGCATGCATGGAAAAATCTCTTTCAATATCTATATAATCAACATAATTTATCCAGGGCTCAATATTGCTCCTCCATTCATAAGTATTCCCTGTGAAATCTCCACCCTCTTTTCGGCTTCTGATAGTTGCAATGCAGGGAATTTCATCCTTCTTCTTTTTGGAGAGCTTTAAAAGTTCCTCCTCTGAAGATTTATCTTTGATCAGATCGATTCTGATTTCCCTGAAATTAGCGCCAAATTTTGTGGCATCATCCCATTCTTTAGCATCTGACAGAGATAGAGCGGTTTTCAAAAAATATCACCTAATTAGAATATGGTATTCAAGTGCTAATTATTTTTGTAATAATTTTTCATTTTTTATTATATTAAGCCATATTGTAAACTTTGAAGTCTGGTTAATACAAATTGTTATTAATATCCGGTGATTTTTTGAAGGTTAATTTTGGAGGATTTGTTCCGTTAAGCACAGTGGACTGGCGTGGTAAGGCAGTATGTACCGTTTTTTTACGAGGGTGTCCGGTCAGATGTCATTATTGCCATAATCTTTCACTTCAGAAAGGGCAGGACTTGCGTGATACAGGAGATATCATTGCGATGATAAAAGAATCAAGAATTGTAATTTCAGGGGTTATCTTTTCCGGAGGGGAGCCAACGATGCAGAAGGATGCACTTATTGAGATGGCAAAAAAGTGCAAAGAGATGGGTCTTTTAGTTGGTGTTCAGACAAATGGCGCTTTTCCTGAGACACTTGCCGAGATGATAAGGCAGGGTTTGATTGATCTTGTTCATCTGGATATCAAAACACGATGGGAACATTATCCTAAATTATTGAAAGTAAAGCCTGAGATTATAGAAAATATAAAAAAGTCCCTTGAAATCTGTAAAAATGCTTTTATGGATGAAAAATTGCCTGAATTTCAGGTAGTGTGCACTCTTTTTCCGGGACGGGAAGATGATGTTATGCATATTTCCAAAGAGACTATGGGACTTGACTTTGTTCTTCAGCAGGGTATTGAAGGTGATATACCGCCACTTGATTTTGAGCAGTTAAAAAAACTGGCTGATAAGATACACAGAAAAGTGCGCATACGTACGAGAGAAGACGGGGAAGTTACATACGAGAACAATCAGATAATTATTGCAGATTCAATGGTCCTGACAGATATCCTCCAGGCCAGAAGAAATTACTAAATATAAACAATACGGAGAGTTTTTTTAATGCAGGTAATAGGAGTTGTTGGTCTTCCCGCAAGTGGGAAAGGAGAATTTTCCCGTATCGCAAAAGATATGAGTATTCCTGTTGTGGTTATGGGTGATGTTGTACGAAAAGAGGTGTCCGATGCAGGTCTTAAACTGACAGATAAAAATATGGGTGATATGTCACGCTGTCTGAGGCAGGGCATGGGTATGGATGCACTTGCAAAATTAACAATTCCTCTTATTGAAAATATAAAATCAAAAGCTGTACTTATTGATGGAATCAGAGGTGATTCTGAAGTTGAAACTTTCATGCGTAATTTCAGGGACTTTCATCTTATTGCGGTGGAATCCTCTTTTGAGACAAGATTAAAACGCCTGCGGGAAAGAGGGCGCTCTGATGATCAAATTGACGAAAAAGGCTTGAAAAACCGGGATGAAAGAGAAACCGGATGGGGTCTGTTAAATGCAATGTCGATGGCAGATTATATTCTTCAAAATGAGGGCACTATTGAAGAATTTGAAAGTAATGCCAGAAAATTACTTGAAGAAATAAGGAAGCTGAAATGAGTCTTGATTTTTATTTTGCCTCCTCCGCAAAGGTCTGGTCATCTATTGAGTGGGTTTATGGCATTGAAGAGTCGGGATATTCCGGATGGGAAATATCAGCAGACGGAAATTACCGACTTGACAACCCTGTTCTTTATTCAAAAATTAAGGAAGTACTTGAAACTACTAAATTAAAAGCTACAGTTCATGCTCCTTTTGCCGATTTAAATCTTTCATCTATGAATTATCCTATCTACAGGGAGTCTGTGAGACAGTTATCAGAATGTGTTACTCTGGCTTCAGAAATCACCGACCGGGTTACTATTCACCCGGGATACCTTTCTCCCGCCGCAAAACTTGTTCCTGACAGGGTATGGTCCTTACATAAAGATGCATTAAGGGAGATTGGAAAGGCTGCAGAAGACTCCGGAGTTTTAGCCTGTCTTGAAAATATGCCCGATCTTCCTGATTTTTTATGCAAAGATCCGGATGAGATATTTGGCATGGTTGAGGGTTTGGATGGCATTGGTGTTACAATAGATTTGGGTCATGCAAATACTGTTGGAAAATTAAATTCTTTTCTTGAAAAGGCCGGTCTTGCAGGACATATTCATCTTCATGACAATAACGGGAAAAAAGACGAACACCTTGCTCTGGGTGACGGATTAATTGACTGGGATAAAGTAGGAAAATTCATAAAAAATAATTATTCAGGGATTTGTGTTGTTGAAGGCAGAAGTATAGAAGAGGCGAAAAAAAGTTATCAGATTATAAAGCGGTGTTTCTTATGAGTGGAGAGACTCTTCAGGTATATTTTTTGGGAACAGCGGGTGCACTTCCAACTCCAAACAAAAATCCTTCGTGCATTATGATTCGAAGAGGTTCTGATACAATTCTTTTTGACTGCGGTGAAGGCGCTCAACAGCAGATGATGCGTGCAAGGACTGGTTTTACAGTTGATGCAGTTTTTATCACACACTGGCATGCTGATCATTATCTTGGTCTTCCCGGACTGGTTCAGACAATGTCTTTTATGGGCAGAAAAGAGCCTCTTATGGTATATGGCCCCAGATGGGTGCATGAGTTTATTGTTAATCTGGAGAATATTTCACGTACCAAACTTGGTTTCAGAATTATTTCAAATGAAATAAAAGACGGGTCAGTAATTCCATTTGATGGTTATACTGTTCGTGCTTTTTCATCAAAACATGGTATGCCCGGTCTGGGATATATCCTTGAAGAAGATGAAAGACCCGGACGTTTTGATCGTGAACATGCAATATCCCTTGGTGTAAAACCCGGACCCCTTTTTGGAAAACTTCAGCGTGGAGCAACAATAACCATAACCCGTGATGGTATTGAAACTGAAATTAAACCTTCTGATGTTATGGGACCATCCCGGCCTGGAAGAAAGATAGTATATACAGGGGATACCCGTCCTGATTATCTCGGATGGAAACAATGGGGAGATGATGCTGATCTTCTGATTCATGATTCCACTTATGATGATTCTGAAAAAGAAAGAGCAATTGAAGTTTTCCATTCGACGGCAAAGGAAGCAGGAGAAGTTGCATCAGCAATAGGGGCGCTGCGCCTTGCACTTATTCATATAAGTTCAAGATATACTAATATGACAAATCATATACAGGATGCAGGGCAAACATTTGATGGCGAAATAATTGCGCCTGACGATCTTGAGATGTTTGAGATACCTTTTAGGGGATGATTTATGATGGGTGATGGTGATGAAGTTTCCGGCAGTAGACGTTTATCAGCTTCGCCTCTTTCTAATCGGACTGTTAGCTCTTTTAATTAGTGCTCTTGCTGCAACAGCTGCCGGTATTTATCTTGGTTCTGTAGCAGAAATTCTTGCTTTTCTTCCCGGACTAATGGTTTTGGTTCCTCCATCCATTAACATGAGGGGTAGTATTTCCGGGGTGTTAGCATCAAGACTTTCTTCATCAATGCATCTTGGCGAATTTGAGATTAATTTTTCAAAAACCAGTGTTCTTGGCTTAAATTCAAGAGCTTCACTTTCAGTATCAATAATAATTGCATTTGTTCTTGGAATATTTGCTTATCTAATCTCTTCAGCTATTGGTTTAACTGATCTTTCTGCAAACGATTATATCATAATTTCTGTGTTTTCAGGCGTAATCTCCAGTCTTATTGTGATGGGTTTTGCTTTGGTTGTAATTCTTTTGAGCTATAAGAAAGGAATTGATCTTGATATGGTTGGTTCTCCTTCGGTTACAACTGCAGCAGATCTTATTACAATACCCGTTCTTGTGCTAACAGCACTATTTATTCTGGATTTTTCACAGGAGATCAGAACTCTATTATTATTACCAGTTCTGATATTGTTTGGTGTGAGTATATTTTTTGCATTACGCTCCGGTGAAGAGATAAAATCAGTATCCCGTGAAATGCTGATTCTTTTGATACCCCTTTCTGTTATATGTATATTTGCAGGAATTACCTATGCATCCAATCTTGAAAATCTGGTTGCATTTTCAGCATTACTTATATTAATCACTCCTTTCACGGGCGGATGTGGATCTATTGGCGGAATATTATGCTCCAGACTTGCAACGGGTATACATATGGGAGAGATTCAGCCAAAATTAATTCCTTCAAAAGAAGTAATCTGGTATTTTGCAAATACCTATATTTATGTCTGCGCACTAATGCCATTCCTGGCAATTTTGGCGCATTATTGTGCAATTTTTACCGGAATGGTCAGTCCTGGAATTTTTGCAATGTTAATTGTCAGTTTTGGTGCAGGAATTATTGTAATTACATTTGTGAATCTGGTTGGATATATTACAGCCAGCCTTTCATTTAGAAAAGGATTTGATCCGGATAACTTTGGAATTCCGGTTATAACCAGTTTTATTGATTTTATTAGCGCAACAGTTCTCATAGTAATAATCAGTCTGGTTATTTGATAACAATACTTACAAATATCTATTTAGCAGAACAATATATATTTGAATATAAACCCATGACAGAATTAGAATATCAGCCGGTTAGTTTTAAAGATGTCCTTATAGAAATGAAGGATATCGCTGAACTGATGGTTGATCTGGCCTATTCTGCAATTCTTTTTGAGAATAAGGATATTGCACATGAAGTTTTGAATCTTGAAGAGAGCATGAACCAGCTTGTTTATCAGGCGCGTATTCAGAGCATTCTTGGAGCAAGAAGGATTGATGAGGCTGAATCTATGAGTGGTATGCTTCAGGTGGCAGAAGCCGCAGAAAAAATCTCAAATTCAGCTTCGGAAATAGCAACAATTATTCTTAAAAATGTAAAGTTCCCTGCAAAACTCAGGCAGGTTCTTCCAGAAGCTGAAGAGGTGACTGTAAGAGTTAAAGTGCAGGAAAACAGTCAGATTGATGGAAAAACTCTTGGAGAGGAGAAGCTTCAAAGCACAACCGGAATGCGTGTTATTGCCATAAGAAGAGGAGTTTCGTGGATTTATGATCCTGACCGGGATACCCGAATTCTTGACGGTGATATTCTTATCGCCAAAGGTTTGGAAGGCGGAGTAAATCGCTTTTATGAAAACTCCGGCATTAATCCGAAAAATACAGAGGATGAACCTGAAGATGCAACTGTATCTGATCTTGACAGGGCTGTCTCTCTTATCATTGATATGAAGGATCAAAGTGAACTGGCAGTCGGTCTTGCCTATACCTCCCTTCTTTTTGACAGCAGGGAGGTTGCTGATGAAGTTGTGGCACTGGATTCCAGAATGGATGACATGAGATACAGGCTTGATCTATGGATACTTGAGGCTGCAAAGAGAATTTCAAATGTAGAATATTTAAGAGGACTTTTGTATATGTCTTCATTTGCTGAGAATATCAGTAATGCGGCCTCTTCAATAGTTGATGTGATAATTCGTGATATTGAAATTCCACCTGTATTTAAAAAAATTGTTCGGGAATCTGATGAAATCATTACAAAAGTAAATGTCGGGGGTGATTCCCCGTTAGTAGGCAAGTCTCTTAAACAGGCTTCTATTGAGACTGTTACAGGTATGGTTGTACTTGCAATAAACAGCAACGGGCGATGGAAATATCGTCCCGGTAAAAATGAGACAATTCATTCCGAAGATATAATTATTGCAAAAGGCCGTCGTGACGGGGAGTGCAGGCTTCATAAATTGTCCGGGCAGAATTACGAGAGAAATATTTGATTAGACAAATGGAAGTGAATAGATGGATAATAATAAAAATGTAGTTTACCGTCTCGGTTCAAATTGTGAACTGGATGATATTGTTGTTGGAAACACTTATGAGGTTAAGGTTCAGGGTTTTGCCAAATTTGGAACCTTTGTTTATCTTAATGGTCATATTAAAGGGCTGATACACGTCAGCAATGTGAAATCAGATCATAAGGAAGGTGAGATCCTCTATGTTTATGTTAACAATATTCGCGACAATGGAAACATAGATTTGGAAGAGGTTGTTGTTAAGGGTAATTATGAGGTGAAGACCCAGCAGTGTCAAAAATCCTCAACCCGTCTTTGTGATCTTAAAAACAAAGTGGGCAGAAATATAAATCTGAATGCTGAAGTCGCTCAGATAAAACAGACCTCAGGACCTACCATATTTACTCTTATTGATGAGACCGGTTCAGAAAGTGCAGCAGCATTTATTGAGGCAGGCAAGCGTGCATATCCCGAGGTGGAACTTGGCGATATGATCTCTGTTTCAGGAGAGGTCATGATGAGAAATGGCCAGCTTCAGATTGAAGTAAGCTATATGGAAGTTCTGACTGACGAGGAAAAAGAACAGGTCCGTGAAAGAATTGCCAAAGCTACAGAAGAAAGAGCCAAACCTCAGGATATTCCTTTTTTAATAGAAAGTGATGTTTTAGAGAAGTTAAAGCCTGAGATGCAAAAGGTCGCACAGATTCTACGAAAGGCTATCTTTACAAATCAGCCTGTTATTCTGAGACATCATGCAGATGCCGATGGAATTGTTGCTGCTGTTTCAGTTGAAAAGGCAATTCTTGCACTTATACGTGAAGAGGGAGGGGATATGGATGCTGAAAATCATCTTTTCAAACGTGCTCCCTCAAAAGCACCATTTTATGAAATTGAAGACATAACACGTGACCTTGATTTTGCTCTTAGAGATAATGTGCGGTTTGGCCAGAAAATGCCTTTAATTCTGATGATGGACAATGGCTCAACCGAAGAGGATGAAGCATCATACCGAATGGCCAAAGTATATGATCTTTCAATTGTAGTGGTAGATCATCACCATCCTGACAAATCTACAGATCAGTACCTTCAGGCTCATGTAAATCCTTACCATGTGGGAGGAGATTTTGGAGTTACAGCAGGAATGCTGGGTGCAGAACTTGCCAGGATGATAAATCCGGCAATAGAAGATGATATAAAGCATTTTCCTGCTGTGGCAGCAGTTGGCGACAGAAGTGAGGCTCCTGAAAGGAAAAAATACCTTGATCTGGTTGAAGATAAATATTCTGAAGAAGACTGTAAAGACATCGCTCTGGCACTGGATTATGAACAGTTCTGGCTTAGATTTAATGATGGCAAAGAGATAGTTAAGGATATTTTAAATGTTAACAACAATACAGAGAGGCATAAAAAGCTGGTGGCTCTTTTAGTAAAGGAAGCAAATCTTGCTATTGAAGAACAATTAAAAACATCTCTTCCGCACGTAAAGGACAGCATAATTGAGAATGGATCACATCTTTTCACGATTGATGTTGAAATGTTTGCACACAGGTTCACATTTCCTCCTCCAGGAAAAACTTCAGGAGAAATACATGATCTGCTTTGCAGGAAAAATGAGGGTAAACCTGTTGTTACACTGGGTATAGGTCCTGACTTTGCTGTTATACGCTCAAGAGGTGTTTTAATGAACATCCCACAGATGGTTCGTGAGCTGCGTGAAGAAATCGATGGCGGCGGGGTAAATGGCGGCGGCCACCTTGTTGTAGGCTCAATAAAATTTGTAGAAGGCATGAGAGATGTTGTAGTTGAAAGACTTATTAAAAAAATAGGCAAATTCCCTGTTGAATAGTTATTTTTTTAAAAAGTTAAAAAATTTAATTATATTTATTG